>NZ_JBFTLH010000008.1:0-336905 GCF_056396345.1 Cupriavidus sp. 05T42 | reverse complement strand
AACATCAAGGACCCAACCAAGAAAATCGCTTGGCTGGCCGAACATGTGAAAACCCCAAAGAGCCTGCACGAATACGGCGTACTGAAGATCGGMAGCTCGATCCCGATTTACGGCGCGGTATCGCAGGGAATCCTGACAGCTATCGACGCAGTGTGGAAGTTCGCGGGCTGGGAGCAGATGCTGCAAGCCGAAGCGCAGGCGTTGTCGTTCCAGAAGACATGGCAGAACGACGTGCGGGTGAGTTTGGGATTTGGTTTGTATGTAGGGGCGCTCGGTCTTGGGGTGGGAAATGCGGTGAAGGCCTATGGGACGTGGCGCAATGTGTATGCGACGGGGATGCTGGAACGGGCAGCAGGGAAAGAACTGGCCGTGCGAGCCGGGAAAGCGCTGCGTATGACGGGCGGACTGATGGCTGCCCTGTCGGGTGTGGCGGCGGCGATGGATTTGGTGGATGCCGTTCAAAGCGCGGGGCGCGGGCAATGGGCTCTTACGATACTTCATCTAACGTCGGTGGGCGCTGGAGTTAGTGCGGCAGTTTTCGCATTTTCGGCAGCTTTCGGTCCCGCAGGCAGTGCAACCGTGGTCGCCGGGCTGAGCTTGACGGGTTGGAGTCTGGTGCTGGCTGTCCTACTGGTGGCGCTGAACATGGCCATCGGCCACGTCAGGGGCGACAGCTTCGCGCAGTGGCTGGAGCGGTGCTACTGGGGCGAGTTGGCGTCAGGCCGCTATGCCGATTCTTCAACAGAACAGTCCGATTTTAGTCAAGCAATGGCAGGGGCATGATGTTTACAACGAGCAAGAAACAACGTCCGCTGAATGACCAGGATCGTGAGTGGCATGTACCGATCCATGACAGTGCAGGCGAGCCGCATGCATCAGGCCGGGCGATCCGAATGAACTCTTCCTATCTCGAGTTAGTCGACGGGTTCTACTCGAATCGCGGAGGGATGAGTGCGGTTGGAATTTTMGGCGTGGGAATAAGTGCATTTGTCCTGATCTTCCTTGTGTACACCATAGTCGCCCACTACCTCGATCCAAATTGGGATCGTCACGACGAATCGGAGATGCTGTTTGCCACGATCTTCGGCTTAATACTGTTTTCACTTCTCATCGTTGGCATCGTCGCCTTCAATCTCAAGATCGGCGAATGGTTCCGCTACACGCATTACCCGATGCGCTTCAACCGACGGAACCGGATGGTGTACGTATTTCGCGGTGACGATACGGTGCTTGAAGCCCCGTGGGACGACGTGCACTTCGCCTTTCGAATCAACGCGAACATCTTTGGGATACGCATCTGGAACATATGCGGTCTCGTTCTGAAGGACAAACAGACCGTAGAGGAAATGTTCGTGTTCGGCTACGCGTCGCCCAGCCGCGACCACTGCCTGCGTCACTGGGAGTTCATTCGTCGATATATGGAGGAAGGGCCGCAGACAGTGATAGACGCACCCGGCCTCCTGGACTGCTTGCCGATTGCCGACAAACGCGAAACGCTCTATCAGGGTTGGATCGCGCTCGCGTCTCAGGATGCGTGGAACCCGGTTGCCAAGTGGGTCATGTTCCCCTTCCACGTGTTTTTCTTCCTTGGCCGTCTCGTCTGCCGCGTGACCAGCAAGGTGCCCCTATGGCCTGCCGATGTCGAAGCAGCGTGTCAGATCACGCCGGACGATCCATACGTGCGGGATTCGAGCACGAATCCGGAGGGATATCGATAGGGATGTATGCAAGCATCACTGGGCGCGCCGGGCTCGACAGTCGGCCACGTATGCCGAGCGGCAGGTTGCGGGAAGCTTCGCCAGCGGCAATATCGGGGCATTCAACACGGCCATTGCGTCCAAGGATGTAAAAGCGAAGATTGCCGTGTTTATCACTGACGACATGGAAAAGACGCTAGCGAACATCAAGGACCCGACCAAGAAAATCGCCTGGCTGGCCGAGCATGTGAAAACCCCAAAGAGCCTGCACGAATACGGCGTACTAAGAATCAGCCGCTCGATCCCGATTTTCGGCGCGGTATCGATGGGAATCCTGACCGCCATCGACGCCGTGTGGAAATTCGCGGGCTGGGAGCAGATGCTGCAGGCCGAAGCCAAGGCGTTGTCGTTCCAGAAGACGTGGACGCAGGACGTTCGGGTGAATTTGGKGTACGGGCTGTATTTGGGGGCGCTGGCGTCCKGGGCGGCGGCGGTGGTGCAGGCGTATGGGACGTGGCGCAATTTGTATGCAACGGGGATGGTGAAGCGGGCAACGGGGGAACGATATGCGACGCGCGCCAGAATTGCGTTACGCGTGGCGGGTGCACTGACGGCTGTGCTGGCGGGGGTAATGGCGGCATTGGATTTCGTGGACGCGGCTCAAAGCATGGATAACGGGCAATGGGCGTTAATGGGACTGCAATTGGCCGCAGGCACCGGTGGGGCGATTGCTGCGAGCCTTGTAATCTGGGCGGCCTTCGCTCCTGCGGGTAGTGCAACCATGGTCGCGGGACTCACCTTAACGGTATGGGGCTTGGTCCTGGCGGTTGTGTTGGTTGCAATAAGTATTGCTATCGATTACGTCAGAGGTGACAACTTCGCGCAGTGGCTAGAGCGCTGCTACTGGGGCAGGCTGGAGTCGGGTCGCTACGCCGACTTCCCAACAGAACAGTCCGACTTTAGTCGAGTGATGGCGAGGGCATGATGTTTACAACGAGCAAAAAGCAGCGTCCACTGAACAATCAGGATCGTGAATGGCATCTGCCAATCCGCCAGCGAAGGGCCGACCCGCATGCCTCAGGTTTTGCGATACGGATGAACTCCACCTATCTGGAATTGGTTGACGGGCTCTACTCGAATCGCGGAGGGATGAGCGCAGTCGGAATCTTTGGCGTGAGCTTAACCGGTGCTTTCTTGATTTCGCTCTTTCACACTGTAATCGCTCGCTATCTGAACCCAGACTGGGACCATCACGACGAGTCCGAGATGCTGTGGGCGACGATCATTTGCACAGTGATTGTTTCACTCTTCATCACCGGCATCGTCGCCTTCAACCTCAAGATCGGCGAGTGGTTCCGCTATACGCATTACCCGTTGCGCTTCAACCGTCAGAACCGCAAGGTCTACCTATTCCGTGGCGACGACACGGTGCTGGAAGCATCGTGGGACGACGTGTATTTCACCTTGCGGGTCAACAGCCAGTTTGCGGGCGTGCGCTCTTATGGCATCTGTGGCCTCATCCTGAAGGATGAGCAGACCGTCGGAGAGATGTTCGTAATMGGCTTCGCCTCGACGAGCCTCGACCAATGCCGACACCATTGGGAATTCATCCGCCGCTACATGGAAGAAGGGCCGCAATCCGTGATTGACGCACCAGGGTTCCAGTTCTGCCTGCCCATCGCAGACAAGCGGGAAACCCTCTATCAAGGCTGGGTGGCACTGGTTTCCATGGATGCATCGAACCTTATTCTCAAATGGTTCATGTTCCCATTCCACGTGTTCTTCTTCCTTGGCCGTCTGATCCACCACGCCACAAGCAAAGTACCACTCTGGCCCGCCGATGTCGAAGCCGCCTGCCGAATCATGCCAGGCGATCCGTACGTGCGTGATTCGAGCACGAATCCAGAGGGGTATCGCTGAAGACGTTCACAAGCGGCTGATTCAAGGGATGTCGAAGCAAGAATGGCGGCGTTCAGCACCGAAGACACAGAGTAAGGACTTTGCGAAATGCGTGGCAATGACTACAAGGCGGACAAAGAGATGAAGACTGACGAGACAAGACGCGATCCGAACGCGAGCGGGATTCAGGAGCGGGCGTCAGACKAGCGGCTGGCGAAGAAATCCGGCACAGCGTTTCGCATCGTCGCGCTTCTCTTCGCTGTGATGTCGGCGTGGTGGGGGGCGAAGAATTTTATGGATGCTGCGCGAACGATGTCGGGAGGGTGACGGTTATCACGGAAAAAGCAGTCGTTCCTCAATGCCAACTGTCAAAGGGAGCAGCATGCCAAATGCAATCTATGTGGGTGACGACACCAGCCATGGCGGCAAGGTGCTCACGGGCTCGTCACGTGTTTCGTTTAACGGACGCCCTGTCGCGCGTCAGTCCGACAGGGTTTCCTGCCCTCGCTGCGGCGAGAATGCCATCGCGGAAGGCAACGGGAAGATGCTGGACGGCAACCTGCCGCTTGCCTTTCATGGGCACAAGACGCTGTGCGGCGCGATACTGCTCGCGTCCAGCGGGGCGATAGGAAGTCGCTGATGGCCTTCGATCTGCGGCGCATTGCGCCTGAGCGCGAGGTCCGACCGCTAAAGCCTGCGTGGCTTCCCTGGCTGTTCCTGCTTGCCTTGATCGGTGGCGGCGGTGCCTTGGTTGCCCTCCGCCTCTGGCCGGAGGGCGAGCCCACGCAAACGCTCTGGTTCTGGACTTGCGTTGTAGCGT
This sequence comes from Cupriavidus sp. 05T42, assembly GCF_056396345.1. Taxonomy (NCBI): domain Bacteria; kingdom Pseudomonadati; phylum Pseudomonadota; class Betaproteobacteria; order Burkholderiales; family Burkholderiaceae; genus Cupriavidus; species Cupriavidus sp. 05T42. The sequence goes on along the minus strand of NZ_JBFTLH010000008.1, from coordinate 332,489 downwards.
TCCCGGTTATCGTGTGGGCGATGCTGTTCTTCAGCTATCTCGGGGTGCTGCAGACCCAGCGGACGCGCGCCGAAGACCATAACGCGGCGCGGCGCGACTATCAGGACGCGGTGTGCCGCAAAGCCGGGGTCCCGCTGCACGTCCTGGGCGCCGGCTTCCTCTTTTCCGCGCAGGCGCACGAGAACACCGTCTCGGCGGTAGTGGAGCGGGCGCTGGAGCTCGTGCCGCGAAGCCGCTTTGCGGGCGATGGCGAGGCCATCGTCGCGCGCTGGATCGAGCCGGCCGGTTACGCGTGGCGGGCCGGCGATGACCAGGCTGATGTAGCGCGGCACCGCGACCTGTTGCCATACGTGTTCGGCTCGCTGCAGCGGCAGATTGCCCCGGAGGTCCGCGCGTTGCCTGAGCGCACCCGGCTGGTCATTCAGGTTTGCGCCGAGGCGCAGCTTGCGACTGCGGAAGTCGAAACCATCTGGCACGACACATGGCACACGCAAGGGCTCGGGGAGGCCGTGCGAACCGAGTTCAACGCAGGCGTTCCGGACCTGATCGCGGTCGACGGCTGGCTCGACGGCGCGCCCGATTTCGCGACGGACGCCGTCCACCTCCTTTGCGTGGTGCAACTGAATCCACTGCTCCACCCGCCGCCGGTTGCCGGCGCGGCGGAAGCCGGCGCCATCCTGATGTTCGCCGCCTCGCCGTTGGTTGCTCAGAAGCGGCTAGTGAGCCAGACCCTGCTCTACCGGCCGGAACGGCACGATGACAAGGATTTGGGACAGGGGCTCCGTCAGGTACTGCTGTGGAGCCGTTCGGACGGTGTCGACGTCAGGGACCAGTGGATGTCCGGTGGCTCGGCGGCGCCCATGCAGCGGGGATTGGCGGCCCATCTCGATCGCCAAGGGGTGGGTGTGCTCATGACGCCCGAACTGAAAGGCCAACATGACGTCGATCTTCGCATCGGGTCAGCGGGCGCGGCTGCGCCATGGTTATGCGTGGCCCTTGCCTCGGCTCACGCGCTGGCCTCCGGGCAGAAGCAATTGCTGAGCATCGCCGAGGCTGACGCCATGACGCTCGCGGTGGTTGGCCCACGAACTTGAGACCGGTTTCCTTATGCGATTGAATTACACGCTGGTAGCCCTCTGCGCGGTGCTCGCCGCTGCCGGACTGTTMGTGCTCGGCAAGGGCGAAGTCCTGGGCCTGACGACCTCAGCGCAGCAGCTGCTCGCCATCTGCGGCCTCGTGATCTTTTTTCTGCTCGCGGTCCTCGTACAGGTCACGCTCGTCAGGCGCGCTAGCCGGAAGGCTGCGATGCGCGATGTCGGCTCGGCTGAACTCGGCCCGCCATCCGAGGATGTTGCGCAAGTTGGCGAGCCATTGAGCCGCTTGCGCAGTCAACTGCAAGGGATCCATGGCCGGCGTTGGCGGTACCGTCAGCCCTGGCTACTGGTGACCGGCGATGACACGACGATCGGCCGACTGCTGCCGGCACTGGTTGAGACCGGCTGGCTGGTCACGCAGGACGCCGTGCTGCTGTGGAGCCAGGCCGACCAGGACGGGCATCCGGACGCGGCGTGGCTAAGGCAACTGTCCGCACTACGCCGCGATCGACCGATCGATGCGGTAGCGTTGACCATCGACGGCACTGCGGACCCGACTGCACAACGCCACGGCACCCATGCGTACAGCGCCACCTTGCTCCGTATCGCCGGGGCGCTGCGCTGGTCCGCCCCGGTATATCTGCTCGATGTCGCCCAGGACTGTGCCCATTCCCCGGTCATCGGCTGCGACCTGGCAGCACCAGCAAACACAGCCGCCATCAGCCAGGCGCTGCAATCCCTGCGCAACCAGCTCTCGGATCTCAGTATCGAACAGTTGGTCCGCGACAGCCGCGATCGCCACATGGGCGAGTTGTCCGCGCGCCTCGACACCCGCGCCCAGATGCTTGCCGACTGGCTGGGCGGATTGGCGACCGGTCAGCGGCGGCGCATCCCGCTGCGCGGCATCATGTTCGCCTCCTATCCGAACGCCGATGCAGCCGAGGGTCCCGGCATCGAACTGCCGCTCTGGCAACACCTCGCCGAAACCGCCCGGCGGCATCCCGGCAGGCGTATCGGCTGGCACCCGGTCACGGTTTGCACCGTCGCGGTCCTGACGGCCATTGGCCTGTGGAGCGCCGGCATGCTGGTGTCCGGCGTGCAGAACGGGCGGGACGCGCACGCCGCACAGCGGGCCGTCGACAACCTCCGCTCGGCGCCCGACACGGCCGCCAGCCTGCGTGCGCTGCTTGTCCTGCAACGGCAGATCGAACGCTACGAACACCGCGCCAAGCATCACGCCGCACTGACGACACGTTTCGGCCTGAATCGCGATGCGACGATCCTCGAAGCGCTGTGGAAGCCCTACTCGCACGCCGCTCGCCAGTTGCTCACCCTGCCCGTGGAGCAGAATCTGGAAGCTTCGCTCGCCGACCTTGCGCAGATGCGCACGGACACGCTGGACGAACTGACCAGCCAGCGAGCACTGGATGGTCAGCAAGCACTCAAGGCCTATCTGATGCTGGCCCAAACCGATCGGGCCGAGCCGGGCTTCCTCGCCCCGCAGTTGGTGCGACACTGGTCCACCGATGCGCGGCTCACGCCGGGCGAACGGGACGATCTCGCCGAACGCCTGCTCGGGTTCTACGCCACGCAACTACCTGCCAAGCCGGACTGGCGCATCGATCCCCAGCCGGAACTGGTGAATGGCGCGCGTCAGACGCTGCTGGCGGTCATCGGGGAGCGCAACGCCGAAAGCACGATCTACCAGGGCATCCTGGACGCCTTCGGCACCCACAACGGCAACCGGTATCCTGACCAGACCCTGGCGTCGTTGACAACAGGCACTGATCCGCGCGCACTGGTGCGGACAGCGGCCATCGTGCCCGGCGTGTTCACCCGCCAGGCCTATGAGGGTTATGTCGCCGCCGCGATCGAGGCGGCCGCCAAACGCACGGCGCCCCCCCGCGACTGGGTGTTGACCGACGGCGAGCCGGAAAACGCTCCACAGCCTGCGGGCCGCTCGGCCGATGCCCTGCAGGCCGCCCTGACCGCACAGTATTTCGCGGACTACGCAGAACACTGGCAGGGCTTCATGAACAGCCTGCAATGGGCGCCGGCGCCAACGCTTCCCGCCGCCATCGACCAACTCAAGCTGATGGCCGACGCACGCCAGTCGCCGGTGATCGCGCTGATGACATCGCTCGAATACCAGGGCGGCGCTGGCGCGCGCAAGCATTCCCTGTCGGACACGCTGGTGGCCAAGGCGCAGGATCTGCTCGGCAAGAAGGCGGCAGGCCCCGAGGCCGCCAGACCGGAGCCGGCGGGGCCGCTCCGCGCCGCCTTTGGCCCGGTCCTCCGGCTGATGGCGCAGGCGTCAGGCCAAAGCGCCAATGACGACCTGAGCCTGCAACGCTTCCTCGACCGCGCCACCGCGCTCCGGCTACGGCTGCAGCAGATCAGCCACAGCGCCGATGCCGATGCGCAGGCCCGGCAAATGGCGCAGGCGCTGTTCCAGGGCAAAGGCTCGGAACTGGCCGATACCCAGTCCTACGCGCAGCTGATGGCCGCCAGCCTTGGCAGCCAATGGGCGGGTATGGGGGAGGCGCTGTTCGTGCAGCCCATCGCCCAGGCCACGCAGACCGTGCTGCAGCCCGCCCAGGCGAGCCTGAACGATGCCTGGCGGCAAGGCATCGCGATGGCGTGGGGACGATCGTTCGCCGGGCGCTATCCGTTCGCCGACAGCGCCAACGATGCCTCGCTGCCGGAACTGACGCGCTTCCTGCGCCCGCAGACCGGGCTGATCGGCACGTTCCTCGGTACGCAGTTGGCGGGTGTGCTGGCGTTGCAGGGGGATCAATGGATCCCTACGGCTGGCAGAGGAGATGCCGGCGGGCAGTCCGCTCTAGCCTTCGATCCGGCCTTCCTCAAGGCAATCAATACCCTGCAGCGCGTTGCGGCGCATATGCTGGTGGACGGTGAGCCTGCGTATCGCTTCGAGATCAAGCCCATCCCGTCCCCGGGGCTCACCGACACCTTGCTGACCCTCGATAGCCAGACGCTGCATTACTACAACCAGCAGGAGCGCTGGCAGGCCATGCGCTGGCCGGCCAATCTCGCGCAGGAGCCGGGCACCCGGCTGCAATGGCAAGCCGAACGCGCGGGCACCAACAAGCACTATGAGTTCGGGGGCCGCTGGGGTTGGTTGCGGATGCTGGAGCGTGCGCAGATCGAGCCGCTGGACAGCGCGACCTATCAGCTGACCTGGCAAGGGATACCGGATACCCGCCCGGCCGGATTGCACGACCCCGCCGCGTCCGATCCGGACAGCCTGACGCCACGCGCAGCGAAGCAACCGCCGCCTGCCGACATGGTCTATCCGCTGCGCTATCTGATGCGTACGGAAGTCGGCCAGGGGCCGCTGGAGATGCTGGCGCTGCGCGACTTCGTCATGCCGTCGCGCATCTTCATGGGACGGCAGTGACCATCGGGGCCCGCAACGTAATCTCCAGCTTCTCCCGATGCCGCGCCACCGCCGCCTGCACGATGGGGATGAGCCCTTCGCCCCCATCCGTCGCGTCCACGTGTGCCAGCAGTGCGCGCCGCATGCGCGGCTCCCAGAAGCGCTTCAGGTGGCTGGCGATGTCGGCCAGCGCCTCGTCGCGGTCCGGCATGGCTTCGAAGAAGCCGCCGATCTGGTTAGCCATCTTGATCAGGTTGTCGATGTGCATGACAGGTCTAAGCCATCCGTAGTCGATGTGGATGCGCGTAGGCGACCAGGCCGCCCGCGCGCACGAATCCCGCCAGCGTGACGCCGGCCGTCCCGGCCAGGCGCACCGCCAGCGCGGTGGGGCCGGACACCGCTGCCAGCACCCCCGCCCCGATGGCGGCCGTCTTCAGCACCATCTCATAGCTCGCGCGGCTGGTCACGATGACCGCGCCGCGCCCGATATCCTCGTCCGAACGGGCCAGGGCGCCCGCCAGCTTGTCCAGCGCGTTGTGCCGGCCCACGTCCTCGCGCACCAGCGATACCTCGCCATCGGCGCGCAGCCAGCCCGCCGCGTGCGTGGCGCCGGTGTCGCGCAGCAGGGCCTGACGGCGCTGCAACTGGGCGAAGGCGGCGTGCAGCACGGCCGGGTCGAAGGACGCCTCGCTCTGCACCGCGTGCGGCGCCCGCATGACCTCGTCGAGCGATTCGGTGCCGCACAGCCCGCAGCCCGTACGGCCGGCCAGCGCGCGGCGCCGCGCCTTCAACGCCACGAAGGCCTCGCTGGCGATCTCGATCTCCACGGCCACGCCGTTCGGGCGCGTGACCACCTCGATGCCGTAGATGTCGCGCGGCGCCGCCACGATGCCCTCGCTCAGGCTGAAGCCCAGCGCGAAGTCCTCCAGATCGGCCGGCGTGGCCAGCATCACCGCGTGCGAGACGCCGTTGTACTCCAGCGCCACGGGCACTTCCTCGGCGATATGGTCGATCTCGGCTGTCGCCGCCATCGCTTCCCCGCCGCGCCAGCGCGTCACCGCCATCGACTGCTGGGTCGCTGGGAATTCCCCCGCCTCATCCGGCGCGGTCTCGTGTGGCGGCATGCAGCGCTTCATCGCCCTACTCCGCCGACGCCTGCACCGGCTCGCTGGCCGCGCGCAGGTGCGCCAGCTGCTCGCGGTTGAACGCCTCGTACTCGCGCTGCCAGGACGACGGCTGCGCCACCGGCATCACCTGCACCGCCGTCACCTTGTACTCGGGGCAGTTGGTGGCCCAGTCCGAGTTGTCCGTGGTGATCACGTTGGCGCCGGACTCGGGGAAGTGGAACGTGGTGTACACCACGCCCGGCTGCATCCGCTCGCTGACGATGGCGCGCAGCACCGTCTCGCCCGCGCGGCTCTGCACGCCCACCCAGTCGTCGTCCTTGATGCCACGCTCCTCGGCATCGTGCGGATGGATCTCCAGCCGGTCCTCGTCGTGCCAGTGCACGTTGTGGGTGCGCCGCGTCTGGGCGCCCACGTTGTATTGCGACAGGATGCGCCCCGTGGTCAGGATCAGCGGGTATTTGCGATTGACGCGCTCGTCGGTCGCCACGTACTTGGTGATGATGAACTTGCCCTTGCCGCGCACGAAGGCATCGACGTGCATGGTCGGCGTGCCGGTCGGCGCGTCGGCGTTGCACGGCCACTGGATGCTGCCCAGCGCGTCGAGCTTCTGGTAGCTCACGCCCGAGAAGGTCGGCGTGAGCCGCGCGATCTCGTCCATGATCTCGGACGGATGGTTGTAGTGCATCGGGTAGCCAAGCGCGTTGGCCAGCAGGATGGTGGCCTCCCAGTCAGCATAACCGCCCTTCGGGGGCATGACCTTGCGCACGCGCGAGATACGGCGCTCCGCGTTGGTGAACGTGCCGTCCTTCTCCAGGAACGACGAACCCGGCAGGAACACGTGGGCGTACTTGGCGGTCTCGTTCAGGAAGATGTCCTGCACGACGATGCATTCCATCGACGACAGCGCCTCGGACACGTGTTGCGTGTTCGGGTCCGACTGCACGATGTCCTCGCCCTGGCAGTACAGCCCCTTGAACGAGCCGGCCAGCGCCGCCTCGAACATGTTCGGGATGCGCAGGCCCGGCTCCGGGTTGATCTCGACATTCCAGGCGGCCTCGAAGGCGCCGCGCACCGTCGAATCGGACACATGGCGATAGCCCGGCAGTTCGTGCGGGAAGGAGCCGATGTCGCACGAACCCTGGACGTTGTTCTGCCCGCGCAGCGGGTTCACGCCCACGCCTTCGCGGCCGATGTTGCCGGTGGCCATGGCGAGGTTGGCGATGCCCATCACCGTGGTCGAGCCCTGCGCGTGCTCGGTCACGCCGAGCCCGTAGTAGATCGCCGCATTGCCGCCCGTGGCGTAGAGGCGGGCAGCGCCGCGCAGCGTCCCGGCCGGGACGCCGGTCACGGCTTCCATGGCCTCGGGCGAGTTCTCGGGCAGCGCCACGAAGTCGCGCCACTGCTGGAACGCGCGATCCTCGCAACGCTCGGCGATGAACGCCTCGGCCAGCAGCCCTTCGGTGACGATGACGTGCGCCATCGACGTGACCAGCGCCACGTTGGTGCCCGGGCGCAGTTGCAGGTGGAAGTCGGCGCGGATGTGCGGCGAATCGACCAGATCGATGCGGCGCGGATCGGCCACGATCAGCCTGGCGCCGGCGCGCAGGCGCTTCTTCATGCGCGAGGCGAACACCGGGTGGCCGTCGGTCGGATTGGCGCCGATGACCATGATCACATCAGCCTTGGCCACCGAGCGGAAGGTCTGCGTGCCGGCGGACTCGCCCAGCGTGGTCTTCAGGCCATAGCCGGTGGGCGAGTGGCAAACCCGGGCGCAGGTATCGACGTTGTTATTGCCGAAGGCCGCGCGCACGAGCTTCTGCACCAGATAGCCTTCCTCGTTGGTGCAGCGCGACGAGACGATACCGCCGATCGAATCCTTGCCGTGCTCGGCCTGGATACGCTTGAACTGCGAGGCCGCGTAGCCGATGGCTTCCTCCCACGACACTTCGCGCCACGGGTCGGTGATCTTCGCCCGGATCATCGGCTTGAGGATGCGGTCCTTGTGCGTGGCGTATCCCCAGGCGAAGCGGCCCTTCACGCAGGCGTGGCCCTCGTTGGCCTGGCCGTCCTTGTACGGCACCATGCGCACGACCTCGTTGCCCTTCATCTCGGCCTTGAACGAGCAGCCCACGCCGCAATAGGCGCAGGTGGTCACGGTGCTGTGCGATGCCTGCCCCAGCTTGATGACCGACGTCTCGGTCAGCGTGGCCGTCGGGCAGGCCTGCACGCAGGCGCCGCAGGACACGCAGTCAGACTCCATGAACGACTGGCTCGTGCCGGCCGCCACGCGGGACTCGAAGCCGCGCCCGCTGATGGTCAGCGCGAAGGTGCCCTGGGTTTCCTCGCAGGCGCGCACGCAGCGGTTGCAGACGATGCACTTCGAGGCATCGTAGGTGAAATACGGGTTCGATTCGTCCTTGGTCAGCGCCGTGTGCGTAGCCACCGGCACCGCGCTGGCGCCGTCGTTGTAGCGCACCTCGCGCAGGCCGACCACACCGGCCATGTCCTGCAATTCGCAGTTGCCGTTGGTCGGGCAGGTCAGGCAGTCGAGCGGATGATCGGAAATATAGAGTTCCATCACGCCGCGCCGCAGGTCGCCGAGCTTGTCGCTCTGGGTGCGGACCTTCATGCCCGCCTCCACCGGCGTGGTGCACGAGGCCGGGTAGCCGCGCCGTCCCTCGATCTCCACCAGGCAGAGCCGGCACGAGCCGAAGGACTTCAGCGAATCGGTGGCGCACAGCTTGGGTACGCCCACACCGGCCTCGGCCGCCGCCCGCATCACCGAGGTGCCGGCCGGCACCGTGACGGCCACGCCGTCAATTTCCAGCGTCACCTGCGTCTCGGACAGGCTGGCCGGGGTTCCAAAATCGAAATCGTCGCGTGCGTTCAAGGGATGTCTCCCGTCAAACTTCGTAGGGCTGCGCGCCCCTGAGGGGCGCGTCGTTCTTTGATCCGGCTCAGGCGGCCTTGGCGGACTTCGGCGCGAGGCCGAAATCCTCCGGAAACTCGTTCAGCGCGGAAAGCACCGGGTACGGCGTCATGCCACCCATCGCGCAAAGCGAGCCGTTGAGCATGGTGTCGCAGAGGTCGCGCACCAGCGCCACCTGTTTCACCGGCTGCTCGCCGGCAATGATCCGGTCGATGACCTCCACGCCGCGCGTGGAGCCGATGCGGCACGGCGTGCACTTGCCGCAGGACTCGATCGCGCAGAACTCCATGGCGTAGCGGGCCATTTTGGCCATGTCCACGGTCTCGTCGAACACGACAATGCCGCCGTGGCCGACCACCGCGCCGAAGACGGCGAAGGCCTCGTAGTCCATCGGCGTGTCGAAGCGCGACTCGGGCAGGTAGGCGCCCAGCGGCCCGCCGACCTGCACCGCGCGGATGGCCCGGCCGCTGCGCGTGCCGCCGCCGTAGTCCACCAGCAGTTCACGCAGCGTGATGCCGAACGCCTTCTCCACCAGCCCGCCTTGCAGGACGTTGCCGGCCAGCTGGAACGGCAGCGTGCCGCGCGAGCGGCCCATGCCGAAGTCCCGGTAGAACGTGGCGCCGCGCGCCAGGATCACCGGCACCGTGGCCAGCGAGATCACGTTGTTGATGACGGTGGGCTTGCCGAACAGCCCTTCGATGGCCGGCAGCGGCGGCTTGGCGCGCACCACGCCGCGCTTGCCCTCCAGGCTCTCCAGCAGCGCCGTTTCCTCGCCGCAGACATAGGCGCCAGCGCCCTTGCGCACTTCCAGATGGAAGCGCCGGCCGCTGCCGCGAATGTCATCGCCCAGCCAGCCGGCCCGCGTGGCCAGGGCGATGGCCGCCTCGGTCACGGCAATCGCGTGCGGGTATTCGGAGCKGGTATAGATATAGCCGCGCTCGGCGCCGACGGCGAGGCCGGCGATCGTCATGCCTTCGATCAGCATGAACGGATCGTCCTCCATGACCATGCGGTCGGAGAAGGTGCCGGAGTCGCCCTCGTCGGCATTGCAGACGATGTACTTGATGTCCGACGCCGCGCCCAGCACGGTCTTCCACTTGATGCCGGTGGGAAACGCGGCGCCGCCCCGGCCGCGCAGGCCCGAGTCGGTGACTTCCTGGACGATCTGGGCCGGCGCCATGGCCAGCGCGCGGATCAGCCCCGCGTAGCCCTCATGGGCGATGTAGTCGTCGAGCGAGAGCGGATCGGTGATGCCCACCCGCGCGAAGGTCAGCCGCTCCTGCTTCTTCAGGAACGGGATCTCGTCGGTCAGGCCGTGGGCCAGCGCGTGCGCGCCGCCGGTCAGGAAGTCGGCGTCGAACAGGCCGGGCACATCGCTGGCGGCCACCGGCCCGTAGGCCACGCGGCCCGCGTCGGTCTGCACCTCGACCAGCGGCTCAAGCCAGAACAGGCCGCGCGAGCCATTGCGCACGATGCGCACGTCCGCGCCGCGCTTGGCGGCTTCCTGTTCGATGGCGCGCGCCACATCGTCGGCGCCGAGGGCCAGCGCGGTGGAGTCGCGCGGGACGAAGATCGTCGTGCTCATGCCTGGACCTCCGCCTCGGTAGCCTCGGTAGCTTCAGGCAGTGCCGCCACCAGCGCGTCGAAGCGCTTCGCATCGACGCGTCCGTGGAGCTGTTCGCCGATCAGCATCGCCGGGCCGCATGCGCACTGGCCCAGGCAGTAGACCGGCTCCAGCGTGAAGCGGCCATCGGCCGTGGTCTCGTGGAAGCCGCAGCCCAGCGCCCGGCTGGCGTGCGCGGCAAGCGCGTCGGCACCCACGGACTGGCACGCCTCGGCGCGGCAGACCTGCACCACGTGCCGGCCCGCCGGCTGCTCGCGGAAATGGTGATAGAACGTGATCACGCCGTGTACTTCGGCGCGCGAGAGATTCAACGCCTTGGCGATGACTGGCACCGCATCGGCGGGAATGAAGCCGTGGCTGTCCTGAATCTCGTGCAGGATGGGCAGCAGCGCGCCCGGCATGTTGCGCCGGGCATCGACGATGCGCGTAATGGAATTGGGGATGTCCGGCATGGTTGTCTCCGTGCTTGTCATCGTTCTGGCCCCGGGACCACATATGCTATTTATTTCATATTCCGGGGTTTCGCAGCTGGCTCTTTGGGCCTTTTCGCGACTATAAGCCCGTGATTTCTGGCGTTCAATATGCTATTTTCTGCATATGCTACGTATCTCGATCGAGCCCCATCTCCAGATCCGCGACGACGCCGCCCCCGATGCCGCGCGGGCCGCGCCCAGCCTTGATGTGTCACGGCTGGTGGCCCTGCTTGGCCATATCGAGGCCACCGGCAACATCGCCCAGTCGGCCGAGGCCGTGTCGTTGTCTTACCGCTACGCCTGGGGCATCCTGCGCGACGCCGAAACGCTTTTCGGCGGCGCCCTGATCGCCAAGACACGTGGACGGGGCTCCACCCTGACGCCGATGGCCCAGCAGTTGGTGTGGGCCAGCAAGCGCATCGCGGCGCGGCTCTCGCCCACGCTGGACAGCCTGGCGTCCGAACTGGAAATCGAACTGAAGAAGCTGATGGATGCCACCGACCCGGCCGTGCGGCTCTACGCCAGCCACGGTTTCGCGGTGGCGGCGCTGCGCGACTATCTCGACGAACAGAAGGTGCGGCACGACCTGAAGTACTGCGGCAGCCTGGAAGCCGCGGCGGCGCTGGCCGAGGGTGCGTGCGACGTGGCCGGCTTTCATGTGCCGATTGGGGCACTCGAACAGGATACCCTGCACCGCTTCGCCGCCTGGCTGCGGCCCGAGACGCATTGCCTGATCCATCTCGCCGTGCGCTCCCAGGGTCTCTTTGTGCGGCCCGGCAACCCGCTTGGCGTGGAAACGCTGGAAGACCTGGTCCGGCCGGACGTGCGATTCGTGAACCGGCAGGTCGGCTCGGGCACGCGGCTGCTGCTGGAGCTGATGCTGGCGCGGCGCGGTATCGACCCGAACCGGATCGAGGGCTTCAGCAATGGGGAGTTCACGCACGCGGCGGTGGCGGCCTATATCGGCAGCGGCATGGCCGATGTGGGCTTCGGCGTGGAGACGGCAGCGCGCCGCTTCGGGCTCGAATTCGTGCCCGTGCTCAAGGAGCGCTATTTCTTTGCGATCGGAAAGGCGGCGCTGCACAGTCCGGCGCTGGCTGGCGCGGTGTCGGCCATGCGCAGCGCGGCCTACCGTGAACGCGTCAACGCGCTGCCGGGCTACGACGGCGCGCTGACGGGAACCGTGCTGACCTTCGAAGAGGCGTTCCCGGGCATCCCGCTATAAGTCATAGGGGATGCCGGGAAGCGATCGGACCCGGCAGGACCGATCAGTAGGCCACGACGGACAGCGTCACGCCGGCCGGCAGGCGCACCTTGTCGCTGTAGACGCCATTGGTGGCCGTGCGCTTCAGCGGCAGCGTGCCGAGGCCCTGCAGGAAGGTCGGCACCGACGCCGGCAGCTTGCGCAGCGCGGCATTGGCGGTGGAGGCCGGGTCGATCTCCGGCAGCTCGAAGGTGCCGTCGGTCCAGCGCGGATAGCCGTAGCCGGTCGGCGCCTTGTCCGCCGGCATGCCGCTGCCGTTGGTCGCCGCCCAGCGCGTCAGCGCCAGGTTGAAGGACAGGCCCGGCTGGGCCGCCTGGATCGCCTGGTCGAGCACCGTCTTGGAGCCCACCACCTGGCGCGTCAGCAGATCCTTATAGAAGGGCAGCCCGAGCTGGCGGTCCAGGAAGCCGCCGAAGCTGCCGGAGACCGAGTAGCTCTCGCACGTGCCACCGCCCGTGAAGGTCAGCAGCGGGCAGTTGAAGCCGCTGTAGCGGTAGAAGTCCGGGAAGCGCACATCGCGGATCGCGTTGTAGGTCGGGTCGATGCTGTAGCTGAGGAAGTCCTCCATCTGCATCGCCGTCATTTCCTCGAGCCAGTCGTCGTAGGCGTAGGCGGTGCCCATCTTCACGGCGCGGCGGTAGAAGTTCTGCATGTGCGTCCCTTCGTGCGCCATGGTCATCTTCATCGCCTTCCTGCCGGTGGCGCCGCCCAGGGCCAGCGTCTCGCTGTCCAGGTACAGCGAAATCGACTCGTTGCTGCGCGAATCCGCGGTCTTCAGCAGGTTGTGCAGGCCCCAGAAGTAGCCCACGGTGCCGCCCGGGGCGCCGTTGCCGTCGAAATTCAGGATGACGATGTCGATCGGCTGGCCGGCGGGCAGCACGGTGTCCGGATGCGTGTTTGCGCCCCAGACCGCGCCGCCGATGCCCGTCAGCAGGTMATAGATCTTGCCCGTGCCGGCGAAGGCGGCGCCCAGGTCGTCGACGATGGTCGAGTCGATGCCGTTGACGACGTTGTACTGGGAGTCTTCCACCCAGACGTTGACGAGGGTGCCGTCGGTGGCGGTCATCTGCTTGCGCAGCGTGGCCGGGCGCGTGGAGCCGTCGGTGTGGTACCAGGACTTCGTCGAACCCACGCCCGGCACGGCGACGGCATGTGGCGCCGGCACGCCCAGCGTCTGGCGCAGCGGTTGCGCGGCGGCAACCTTCTCGGCCCAGCCGGTGCGGTTGAATTCGGCGATCTCGCGGCGGCGGGCTTCGGCCTCGGCGTCAGCGGTCAGGGCCTGGGGCGACAGGCGGGTCACCGTGGTGGCATCGAGCATGCTGGCGGAGAGCCCGGCCGGCATCAGCGCCAGGGTGTCCTTCACGTTGGTCAGCAGCAGCGAGATCGAGGTGCCGAGCAGGCCCGAGATCGAAAACTGCACGTCCTCGGAGGTGCCGCCGGCGTTGGTGTGGCCCCAGATGCCGGTGCCCGCGCCCGAGAAGGTGGCGCTGGTGGCGGCGCTGCATTGGACGCCGCTGCAGGCCTGGTCGAGGCCGGTCACCAGCAGCGGCTGCGTCGGGACTACGGGCGTGTTGGTGTCGCCGGCCTGCTGCTGCGTCGTGGTGGTAGTGGCGGCATTGTCACCGCCGCCGCCGCAGGCGGTGAGCGCAAGCGCCGCCAGGACGGTCAGCGCGGGGAGGCCGCGCGAAAACAGGGACAGATCAGAACCACGCACAGCAAGGCGACGCATCAGGACACTCCCAAGAAATAGGTGAGCCCCCGGCAGGGTGCCGGGGCGCGTCCTGTCTTAACGGCGGGCGTCACCCGTGCTTTAGGGATTTGTCAGAATTTGTCGCGTTCTGTMGTTTTTGCTGCTTTGGGGCCAGATCTGGCGGATMAGTAGACTTCCGGCACGATCATCGAGTCCGGCACCGGCTGGCGCGTGTAGTCGGCATGGCGCTCGCGCTCGGGCAGCACGATGACCGGCTGCGACGGCTCCACGTACGGCATCTGCGTCAGCAGGTGGCGGATGCAGTTCAGCCGCGCGCGCTTCTTGTCCACGGCCTGCACGATCCACCACGGCGCCTCCGGAATATGGGTGCGCTCGAGCATGGTCTCCTTGGCCCGGGTGTAGTCTTCCCAGCGGCGGCGGGACTCCAGGTCCATCGGGCTCAGCTTCCACTGCTTGAGCGGATCGTGGATGCGGCTCAGGAAGCGCAGGTGCTGCTCCTCGTCCGAGATCGAGAACCAGTACTTGACGACCTGGATGCCCGAGCGCACCAGCATGCGCTCGAACTCCGGCACCGAGCGGAAGAACTCCTCGTACTGGTCGTCGGTACAGAAGCCCATCACGCGCTCCACGCCGGCGCGGTTGTACCAGCTGCGGTCGAACAGCACCATCTCGCCGGCGGCCGGCAGGTGCGACACATAGCGCTGGAAGTACCACTGCGTGCGCTCGCGGTCGTTAGGCGCCGGCAGCGCGGCCACCCGGCACACGCGCGGGTTCAACCGCTGCGTGATGCGCTTGATCACCCCGCCCTTGCCGGCGGCGTCGCGGCCCTCGAACAGGATCACCACCTTGTGACCGGTGGCCACCACCCAGCTCTGGAGCTTCACCAGTTCGCCCTGCAGGCGGAACAGTTCGCGGAAGTACATGTGACGTTCCGCGCGCTCAGCGTCGCTGTCGGGCACGTCCGAAGTATCGCCAGGCCCGCCCGATTCGCGCGCCAGCAGGCTCTGGATCACCGAAGGATCCCGGTCCTCGAGCTCCAGTTCCAGTTCCTCGTCGTAGTAGTCCGCCACCTCGCGGTGGATGCGCCGGATCAGCGCTTCGTCGTTGTAATCCATGGCAAATCCTCCGTCATGTCCTGCATCGGCTATGGCGAAATATCGTACGCCTGACCCATGGCAATTGCATGAATTTGCGTGGTGCGGGTCACTCCGCCTGCTTCCGGAACGCCMATCGCCCGGCCAGCACCGAGAAGCTGCCCACCACCGCCACCAGCACCCAGAAGCCGTGCGGGTGGTCGGCCAGCGGAATGCCGCCCACGTTCATGCCGAAGAAGCCGGCCACGATGTTGATCGGCAGCGCCAGCACGGTCACCAGCGTCAGCGTGAACAGCGTGCGGTTGGTCTGCTCGTTGAGCTTGGCGGCGATTTCTTCCTGCAGCAGCTTAATCCGCTCCACCAGCGCGGCGAGGTCGTCGAGCACGAGCGAGAATTCCTCGGTCGACTCGCGCAGCGCCTGCAGGTCGGCCTCGCGCAGCCACGCCGGCGGGCGGTTCAGCAGCCGAAACAGCGCGCCGGGCTCGGGCGCCAGCAGGCGCTGCAGCCGCACCAGCCCACGCCGCATGGCGCCCAGGTCGGCACGGTTGCCCTGCAGCCGCTGGGACAGCAGGCGGTCCTCGATCTGGTCCACGCTGACCCCGGTTTCACGCACGATCTGTACCAGCACATCGGCCTGATCGCGCAACAGGTGCACGACGAGATCCAGCGGCGAGCGGAAGTCCTCGCCCCGGCGCACGGCGGCGCGCAGCTTGTCCACGGAGCGCAGCGGGCGTGCCCGGGCGGTCACCAGCAGGCGGTGGTCGGCGTTGGCCCATAGGGTGGAGATGTCGGTCGAGGTCACCCCGAAGTTGTAGATCACGTCGTTGACCACGGCCAGCAGCGCGTCTTCCTGGCGCTCGATGCGCGTGGAGTGCGACCCCTGCCGCAGCGCCTCGAAGAAATCGTCGGGCAGGCCGAGGTGCATCTTCATCCAGCGCTCGCAGGCGCTGTGCGACAGGTTGAAATGCAGCCACAGGAACGGCCCGTCATGGGGACGCGCCTGGGAGGGATCGGCGTCCGCCGCATCCTGGCGCTGCAACCAGGCTACTGCCTCGGCGGATGGAATCTCGCGCGGCGGCTGCCCCGGCTCGAACAGGAACCCGTTGACGAGCCCCACCGGATCGGAACCATAGCCGGATTCGACAATGCCGGATTGCATGAAACCCCCTGTCCCTTCGTCGATGATCGACACGATGTKCGCCAGCGCGCGACGCTAGCACAACAGCGTGAAAAGTCGGTGACAGACCCCCCATCCCGCGCGAATCCGAACGCGCCGAATGCACTATAACTAACCCATCACCACAAAACCGGGCGCCCGACGCCCACCAGGAGGGGACATGTCGAGACAGATCAAGAACAAGGCCGAAGTCCGCGCGATGATCCGCGCCGAGCAGGAAAAGCTCCCGGCCTGCAAGGGATGCTGCTTCGGCGACGTCTGCTGGAATGCGCCCGATGGCGACGGCTGCAACTGGAGCGTCTCGAAGATGGAAGGCGAGAGCGGCGCGGCCTGCAGCGAGGCGCTGGCGCCGAAGATCCGCGCGCTGCAGGCGCAGTTCAATATCGCCGAGGAATCGCCGCGTGGGTGAGGCCCGGCAGCCATAAAGCGCGCCCGGGGCATCTTTCGGAAAGCCACGTGAAATAAACCCGGGGCGCGCCTGTTTTGGTGTGGAATTGCGCGTACAGTGGGCCCATCCACTTTCCCGGAGGCGGCCATGGACACATCACCGAGCGCCAGCTACAAAGGGTACGACATCTACCCGCTGGTCTACACACATGCCGCGACGCACGAATGGTACGAACGCCGCCCGGACCGCACCTACAGTGCCTCCGTGGTGATCTGCCGTGAAGGGACCGATCCGGTATCGGCCCTGGTCCGGGTCTTCCCGATGCTCGCCCGCCAGTGGGACAGCCTCGGCGGCGCACGCCGCGCGGCGGTACAGGCCGGCACTGAAATCATCGACGGGCAAGTGCCCGGGCAGTCAATCTCAGGGCTCTAGCCCTTCCCTCCCCCTTACGCCGTCACACCCGCCGCCTGCAAGGGGCGGCGAATCGGGCTACCCTGTCGGTCATCGCTTTTTTGCGCGCCGAACAGGATTGCCATGACCCAAGCCCAACCCCTCCGCATCGACTTCGTTTCCGACATCGCCTGCCCCTGGTGCGCGATCGGCCTGTCCTCGCTCCAGGTCGCACTCTCCCGCCTGGGCGACGCCGTGGCGGCCGAGATCGTCGTCCATCCGTTCGAACTGAACCCGCAGATGGGGCCCGAGGGCGAGGACATCGTCGGCTACATCAGCAAGAAGTACGGCCGCACGCCGGCGCAGATCGCCGAGACCCAGACGATGATCCGCGCGCGCGGCGCCGAGGTGGGCTTCACCTTCGGCCCGCGCGAGTGGGTCTACAACACCTTCGACGCCCATCGCCTGCTCGAATGGGCGGGCCAGCAGGCGCCGGCCAAGCAGCTGGCGCTGAAGGAAGCCCTGCTGCGCGCCTATCACGGCGAGGGCAAGGACCCGAGCAGCCACGCCGTGCTGGTGGAAGCGGCACAGTCGGCCGGGCTCGACGTCGCCGCGGCACGCGCCGTGTTGGACAGCGACGACTTTGCCGAGGAAGTCCGCGCCGAGGAGCAGCAGTCCCAGGCCATGGGTATCACGTCCGTGCCGTCGATTATTTTCGACAACCGCTACCTCGTCACGGGCGGCCAGGCGCCCGAGGCATTCGAGCAGGCCATCCGGCAAATCCTTGCCGAGCGCGGCGAAGCGGCCTCCGCCTGATCTCCCTGTCCTCTTTAGGTACACGCTTATCGCGTTGGCGGTGTGACGCCAACGCGACACCCCTCTACGTCGCCCACACTTTCCCGTTCACATTTGCTAACTTTCACCCCCATTAAGTAGGGGCAGCCCTGCGCATGCATCATGCGACCAGGGCGCCGGGCCATGTCGATACATGACATTTGTCATGTACCTGTCATGAACCCAGCGACAAATACGAGCGGCACCGAAGAGTGACCGCCGGCAGTAACGGGAAGCTGTTCAACAAAAACGAAGGGGTCAAACCATGCAGGTCCTTACATCACGCCCTCGGCCGGGGCGCGACGGGCATCGCGCCACGTCTCGCCTATCGCGCCTAACGAGCCTATCCGCCGCCCTATCTGTCTGTGTTGCCGCCACCCTGCTGCTGGCCGCCTGTGGCGGCGGCGGCGGTGACAGCGCACCGCCCGCGAGTACGCCAGCCGGCGACACCCTCGGGTACACGCCGCTGTTCCCGGCAGGCACGCCGATGAACGAGCAGATCCAGTACCGTGAAGCCGACGGCACGCTGGTCACGATGATGGGCTCGCGCCCGACCGAGCGCCACGCGCGCGAGCGCGGCGAGGCGTGGGACGCCCCCGATGCGGGCCCGGGCCGCTACCTGACCTTCCCGACCTTCTACTTCCAGAACCGCACCTTCGGCCTGGAAATCCACGACCACGTGCCGGCCGGCATCTCGCGCGTGGACGTGTACCTGCGCGTCAACCAGGGCATCTTCGACGGCACCACGTTCAGCCTGTTCCGCAATATCCTGGACACCACCGTGCGCGACTACGGCTGGTCGCTGAACTACGGCTTCAACAATCCGAAACAGGGCGGCCTGCCGATCTGTAGCGAGGGCCAGCCGAAGGAGGACTGCATGATGTCCTTCGACTCGAACTGGCGGACCGATCCGCACAGCCCGCTCAAGATCGGCGACAAGGTCGAACTGGCGCCGGCGCCGCGCCTCAAGCGCGACCCGGTGGTGGACGGCGGCGGCAGCCGCTACTACTCGTTCGAGCAGCTCTACGTGGTGGGCGTGGGCATGCGCCCGTGGTACGGCATCGCCCCGAACCTCGACTCGGAACCGCTGCCCGAAGAGACGCTGCTCGGCGGCCAGGCCAGCATCTCGTACAACTACTCTGAAGAGCCGATGCGCGTGTTCCAGCAGATGGCGAACAACATCGGCATCGTCAACACGCAGCGTTTCGTGGAAGGCCGCCGGCTGTTCCACACCTCGTTCCTCGACGGCAAGCACTCGGAGCACGACGCCGACAACCCGGTCTTCACGGCCCACATCGGCCAGCTCGGCCCGCGCTACAACCAGCCGCGCTGTATCGAGTGCCATACCAACAACGGCCGCAGCGTGGCCGCCGGCATCGGGGCGAAGCTCGACACCATGTCGATGCTGACCAACGGCGCCGATGGCCGCGCCGACCCGGCCTACGGCTACAACGTGCAGCAGCACGCCCAGGACCCGACGGCGACGCCGTTCGACGTCACGCTCCAGGCGCTCGACAAGACCGTGCGCACGCTGCCTGACGGCGAGCGCGTGGAACTGGTGAAGCCGGTGTTCGCCTTCAAGGGCCCCACGCCCGCGCAGTTCTCCGCGCGCCAGGCGCCGCAGGTGATCGGCATGGGCCTGATCGAGGCGCTGCCCGAGGCCACCATCCTGGCCCAGGCCGACCCGAACGACGCCAACGGCGACGGCGTGCGCGGCATCCCGAACTGGATCGTCGATCCGGAAACCGGCAAGACGCACCTCGGCCGCTTTGGCTGGAAGGCGTCGAAGGCCAGCCTGCGCCATCAGGTGGGCGATGCGCTGATCAAGGACATGGGCGTGACCTCGCCGACGTTCCCGACGCGCGGCTGCCAGCGCGGCGCGCCGGACTGCCGCACCACCTCGGCGGCCACCTCGGTCTCCGAGGGCGAACTGCAACGGCTCACGCACTACCTGTCGCTGATCGGCGTGCCGGCCCAGCGCAGCCTGCGCAGCGGCTTCCCGGACGGCATCCGCGTGTCGCCCGAGCATGACGTGGACCCGCCCCTGATCGCACGCGGCGCCGCGCTGTTCAACCAGGTCCGCTGCGTGGCCTGCCACACGGCGACGATGAAGACCGGCAACACGCACCCGTTCGCCGAGCTGCGCAACCAGACCATCCACCCGTACTCGGACCTGCTGCTGCACGACATGGGCCCGAACCTGGCCGACTCGCTGCGGGAAGCCAACGCCGCGCCGAACCTGTGGCGTACCGCGCCGCTGTGGGGCGTTGGCTCGCTGCGCTTCGTACAGGGCGGCGACGCGAACGTGCGCCTGCTGCACGACGGCCGCGCGCGCTCGATGCTGGAAGCCATCCTCTGGCACGGCGGCGAGGCCGACAGCAGCCGCACGCAGTTCGAAGCGCTGCCCAAGGCCGACCGCGACGCGGTGGTCGCGTTCCTGCAGTCGCTGTGATGTCGATGTAGTACCAAGCGTTGAAAAGAAAACCGGGGCCTTGTGCCCCGGTTTTTGCTTTCCTCCAAGCCAGTCTGGCTAATCCGTCTGCCGCGCCGGCACCGTGAACTGGACCACCGCCCCGCGCGGGGTGTTGGGGCTGGCCCAGAGCCGGCCGCCGTGTCCGTCGATGATCGACCGGCAGATCGACAACCCCATCCCCAGCCCGGTTTCCTTGGTGGTGTAGAACGGGGCGAACACGCGCTCGACGCTGTCGGCGCTGTCGGCGCTGTCGGCGCTGTCGGCGCCGAAACCGGGCCCCGAGTCGCACACGGCCACGCTCACGCAGCCGTCCTCGGCGGGCGCGGTGCGGATCACCAGGTGCCGGCCGCCATCGCTGACGCCGCCCATCGCCTCCAGCGCATTGACGATCAGGTTGAGCAGCACTTGTTGCAGTTCGACACGATCTCCCTCGATGTGCGGCAAGCCGTCCGCCAGCGCCGTCTCCACCGTGGCAAGGCCCTTGGCGGCTTCGCCACGGGTCAGCTCCACCACCTCGCGGATCGCCGCGTTCATGTCCACCGGCTCCTTGCGGGGCGGCGATTTCTTGATCAACTGGCGGATGCGCCCGAGCACATCGCCCGCCCGGTTGGCGTCCTTGACGATGCGGGTCAGCGCCTCCCCCACCTCGTCGACATTGGGCGGCCGGCCCCCCAGCCAGCGCAGCGCGGCCTGCGCGTTGGTCACCGTCGCCGCAATCGGCTGGTTCACCTCGTGCGCGATCGACGCCGCCAGCTGCCCCATGGTCGCCACCCGGTTGGCGTGCGCCAGCTCGGTCTGCACCTCGCGGTAGCGCCGCTCGCCCTCGCGCACGCGCTCCTCGGCCTGCTTGCGCTCGGTCAGGTCGAGCACGAACGCCACGCCCTCCTGCCGGCCGTCGCCGAACGAGGCCAGGCCGACGATGACCGGCACCCGCGTGCCATCCTTGCGGATGTATTCCTTCTCGAACGGCGTGGCGTGCCCGGAGCGCTCGCTCTCGGCCAGCGCCAGCTCGCTCTCCGCGCGGATCTCCGGCGGGGTCAGGTCGCGCCAGCGCACCCGGCCGGAGATCAGATCCTCGCGCGCGTAGCCCACCATGCGCAGGAAGGCGTCATTGGCTTCCAGCACCTCGCCGGCCACGTTCCAGACGATGATGCCGATGATATTGGCCTCCACCAGGCGCCGGATCTTGGCCTCCCGCTCGGCCACGTCGCGGTACAGCCGGGCGTTCTCCAGCGAGATGGCGGCCTGCGACGCCACCAGCTTCAGCACCGCGATCCGCGTCGGACTGAACGCGCGCGCGGTGAGATTGTTCTCCAGATAGAGCGCGCCGGTCAGCCGGGCCTGGTTCATCAGCGGCAGGCACAGGATCGAGCGGGCGCGATGCTGGCGCACATAGGGGTCGGTGGCGAACGGCGAATCGGCCGCCGCATCGTCCAGCACCACGCTCTCCCGCGTGCGCAGCACGTGGAACAGCAGCGACTCGGGCAGCATTTCCGCGCTGACCGGGACGTCGCGCAACTGGAGCTGGGGCGCGTCCGTGCCAGTGGTGGCTTCCGCCGCCACCCGGTGCGCACCCGCGCCGGACAGCACCAGCAGGCCGCGTTCGGCGCCGGCCTGCTCGATGGCCGTGCGCATGACCATGTCGATCAGGTTTTCCAGCACGATGTCGCCCGAGGCGGCCTGAGACACCTTGAGAACCGTCGCCAGGTCGAGATGCTCCACCGGCGTGGCGATAGTGGTCGTCGGGCCCGGCGCGGGATCTTCGGTGCGCAGATACGGATACTCGGCCTCGAGCTGCCGCACCTTGCCGTCGGCGCCCCAGCGCAGGTAGCCATAGCGCGCGTCATGCAGGTAGATCCGGGCGATCCTCTCCAGCCCGCGCGCCGCGTAGAAGCGCGCGGCCAGTTCGTTGGCGAGCGCCTCGATGTGCACGAAGCCGCTCGCCTGCGCCGCGTCGATGGCCCGCTCGTAGCCATGCTCGGCGTCCACCAGACGGCCTTCAAGCCGGGCGATCTCGGCGCCGACCAGCGTCGCGCGGTCCGCGAAGTTCTCCGGGCAGTGCTCGGCCCAGTGCGCGAGCTGCCCGTGATGTGCGGCCAGCGCGTCAAGATGCGGCTGGCGGCCGTCGGCCGGCGCGCTGTCACAGGTGGCGGCCTCGGCCAGCGCGGCGTAGAAGTGGTATTCCGCCTCCTCGAAGAACGAGGACGAGGTCGAGAGCAGCACCTGCGCACGCGCGGCCGCGGCCATGGCGGTGACGTAGTCGCCGCACAGGTAGCGCGACTGGAGCTTCCGGGTCCAGTACCAGCACTCGGCCAACACAAGGTCCGGGCTGGCCGCCAGATGCTGTTCGACGCGCGCCTCGTCGAATGGATCGCCGTCCAGGCTGCCGAAGACCGGCGTCAGGCCGCGCAGCATCCGCACCAGCGCCAGTTGCGTGCCGATAAAGTCGGTCACCAGCCCGAAGCGCACCTTTTCGGCGTAGGCCAGCCCGCGCTCGGCCTCCGCCTGCACCTCGGCCAGCGGCTCGCCCGCGAACAGCATGTCCGAGTTGCGGGCGTTGCCCGCGAAGGCGCCGTACGGCAGGTCGCCGATCCGGTTCGCCGCCGCAAACGCGCGGCGCAGCATCGGCTCGCACTCGCGCACCGGCCGCAGCCAGCGCATGACGAAGATCGAGAAACAGAGGAAGGTCTTGGCCTCGAAGCGCGTGAGGCCGCGCCGGTCCACCAGTTCGCAGCCCAGCTGGCCGAAGCGGAAGCCGGCCTGATAGTCGCCAAAACGCCGCCCGGCCACCCGGCCGACATTGGCGTAGAGCACGCAGGACGCATCGCAGTTACCCCGCTCGATGCTGAGGCTGACTGCCTTGCAGATGGTCAGGCCGGCCAGGTTGGCATCGGTCTGCACGGCCGGCGCGAACAGCTTGCTCAGCGCCTCCACGGTGCCCAGCGACGCCGCGTCGTCCATCAGCGGCAGGTCGATCAGGTCCTCGATGGCGCGGTCCCCGAGGTGGGTCCAGATCTCGTCGTACTCGCGTCGGACCGCGTCGTCGTCCGGGTGGGGCGTCCATTCGATGCCGACCTGCCGCAGGTACTCCAGGCACACCGCCACCGCGCGGTCGCTCTGGTCGAGCACGAGGCAGATGTCCATCTGGAGGCAGGCGATCAGGGCCTTCTCGACTGTGGTGGTGGCGCGCGCCGTCAGCGCGCCCAGGCGCGCGTCCGCGATATCCAGCTGGCCAGTCAGGAACTCGCATTCCACCCGGTGCTGCTCCAGCGCGAAGCGCAGCGCATGCCGATTCGCCCAGCCCCCGTCGCCCAGCAGCTCCGCGCCGGTGCTCAGGTAAGCCAGCGCCGAGGCATAGGCCRTGGAGGCCTTGGCGCGCTGCCCGGCCATCAGGTTCAGTTCCGCCAGACGCTCGCGTTCGGCCGGCTCAGTGATCAGCGCCGCGCCGCGATTGAGCTGGCCGGCGATTTCGAAGATGGCCTCGTCGAGCATCTCCGGCGGCGTCTGCGCCGCCAGCATCCGGCCCACGCGCAGGTGGGCGGCGGGGCGCGACGCTTCCGGCGTCAGCAGGTAGGCGGCCTCGTGCACGCGGTCATGCGCGAAGGCATAGGCGCCGTCGGCGCGTTCGACCAGTTCCTGGCGGAAAGCCTCCCACAGCGCCGCGTGGACCTGCGCCTCCGGCACGCCCAGCACGGTGGTCAAGGTCGTCATCTCGGCCACGTTACCGAGGCAGGCCAGCTGCTGCAACGCCTGCTGGGTCTCGGCCGGCAGGCGGGCCAGCTTGCCGACCATCAGGTCCACCACGTTGTCGGTGTAGCCCTTGGCGTGGATGCGGTCGGGGTCCCAGGTCCACTGCCGCGCGTCGTGGTCGAAGGTCAGCAGGTTCTCCTCGACCAGTGCCTGCAGGAACTGGATCACGAAGAACGGGTTGCCGGCGGTCTTGTCCTCCACCAGCTCTGCCAGCGGGGCGATGCGCGCCCGCTCGCAATGGAGCGAATCGGCAAACAGCTGCTCGATGTGGGCGCGGCTCAGCGGCGCCAGCTTGATGTCCTCGACCTTGACCCCGGCATTGCGGATGGCCAGCAGCTTGCCGGTCAGCGGATGGGTGGCATCGACCTCGTTGTCCCGGTAGGCGCCCACCAGCATCAGGTGGCGCAGGTCGGAGCGGACCAGCACGTCCTCGATCAGGTCGAGCGTGGCGGCGTCCAGCCACTGGAGGTCATCGAGAAACAGCGCCAGCGGATGCTCCGGCTGGGCAAACACGCCGATAAAGCGCCGAAACACTAGCAGGAAGCGTTGCTGGGCCTGCTGCGGCTCCATGTCCGGCACCGGTTCCGGCTCGCCGATGATCAGCTTCAGCTCGGGAATCAGGTCCGTCACCAGCCGCGCGTTGGACTCCAGCGCCTCCAGCAGTGCGCCGCGCCAGCGCGCCAGTTCGGCATCGGGCTTGCCGAGCAGCGTGCGGACCAGGCTCTGGAACGCCTGCACCAGCGTCGAGTACGGGATATCGCGCTTGTACTGGTCGAACTTGCCGGCGGCGAACAGCCCGCGCGGCGGCACCAGCACCCGGTGCAACTCGTTGACCACCGAGGACTTGCCGATGCCCGAGTAACCGGACACCAGTACCAGTTCCGGCGTGCTCGTCCGGATGATGCGCGAGAAGGCCGAGAGCATGGTATCGACCTCATGCTCGCGCCCGTACAGCTTCTCGGGGATCATCAGGCGGTCGCGCGTGCCGTGTTCGTCGAGCGGAAAATCCTCGATGCGGCGCTGGCGCTCCCAGTCTTCCAGGCAGCGCCGCAGGTCGTGCTCGACCCCGGCGGCGGTCTGGTAGCGCTCCTCGGCCGTCTTGGCGAGCAGCTTCATGACGATGCGGGACAGCGCGGCCGGCACGGTGTCCACGCGCAGCCGGGGCGACTGCGGCATCCGGGCGATATGGCAGTGCACCCACTCCATGGCATCCGTCGCCGCGAACGGCAGCGCGCCGGTCAGCATTTCGTAGAGGGTGATGCCGAAGGCGTAGAGGTCGCAGCGCGAGTCGATCGACCGGTTCATCCGCCCGGTCTGCTCGGGCGCCATATAGGCCAGCGTGCCAGCGATGGTCTCGGGCGGCTCCGGGGCCTGGCGCTCGCGCGGCAGGCGCGAGGCGAGGCCGAAGCCGGTCAGCCGGGCCTGGCCGTCGGCGCAGTTCACGAGGATATGGGAGGGCTTGAGATCCTTGTGGACCAGGCCGCGCTGGTGCAGCTTGCAGAGCGCCAGCGCGATGCTGGTGGCGTGGCGCAGGAAGGTGCCGGCTTCCATCGGCGTGCCCAGCATCGTCGAGAGCGGCTCGCMGCCCGGATCGTCGAGCATCAGCACGGTTCGTCCGCCGTCGCGCGACAACTCCAGCGGGCGCAGGGCCCAGGCGTCGTCCAGTTCGTCCCGGAGGCCGAACTCGTGCACGAGGCGGTCGAGCGTGGCGGGCAAAGGGTGTTCCGCGGCCGGGCGTGCCAGCAGCACGGCATGGCCGTCGCCCTCGCCCGGAAGCCGGTCTCGGCAGAACACGCGTTCGCCGTCGTCCCACAGGACGTGCAATCTGTTACCCATTGGTGCCGAGACCCGATATTGATCTGCGTCAGCATATACCAAGGCGAACGCGCCGCCATGAAACGTGCGTGATCGGGCACAGCAAGGTCAGTGGGCATATGTTGGGGAGCAGGGCCGGCAGTCGCCTAATATGCCTCATCCGGCGCTTTTTCTTCAGGCCGCCATCCGCTCCGGCACGGCTTCGCTTTCGGCCACCTGAAGCAGGTCGAGCGCGCGGATCTGGTCGGTCATGAAATCGACGAACGCCCGGATGCGCGTGGGCAGGTGCTGGCGGCACAGGTAGCTGATGTAGTGGCCGCGGTCGCTCGGCACATGCTGGCGCAGGGCCATGACCAGTTCCCCGCGCGCGAGGTAGTCCTTCACCTGGTGCGCCGGCATCTGGGCGATGCCCCGGCCATCGCGCACGGCCTGGAGCACGAGGTCGGCGTCGTTGAAGGTCAGCCGGGCAGTCGGCAGCACCTTGCGCAGCTGGCCGTCCACCTTGAATTCCCACTCGGCCACCCGCCCGCTGGTGAAGCGCTGGTTGATGCAGTCGTGCTCGCCCAGTTCGTCCAGCGTGGCCGGCAGGCCCCGCTTCTGGACATAGGCCGGCGCGGCGCAGACCACCATCTGCATCGGAATGAGCTGTTTGGCGATGATGCTGGAGTCGTCGATATAGCCGTCGCGGAACGCCACGTCGACCTGATCGGCGGCGAAATTGGCGGGCCKGTCATCGAGCAGCAGTTCCACCGAGATGTCCGGGTAGGCCTCGGAGAACTTGAGCAGCAGCGGCGCCACCACATTGCGGCCGAAGCCCACGGTGGAGCAGACGCGCAGCATGCCCTGCGGCGGGCCGTTGCGCAGGTCCAGCATGTCGTTCATGGCGCCGACGATCTGGGTCACGCCGAGGTTGCAGTTCTCGAAGAAGCGCTCGCCCTCGCGGGTCAGGTTCGTGGTACGCGTGGTGCGGAGGAACAGGCGGGTACTTAGCTGCTCTTCCAGTTTCTGCACACTCCGGGAAACCGCCGAACGGCCGATGCCCAGTCGCTCCCCGGCGCGCACGAAGCTGCCCTCCGTGGCCACCGCCATGAACGCGATGATGCCGGCGTAGCTGGTGGAGAAGCAGCTGGACAGCGCGTCGGCGCGATTGGGCGTGCCCACACGAAAACCACACTGAGATGACACCGTCTGATGCATTTGATGGCCCCCCTATCAAGCGTGCCGGCAGTCTGCGGAGTGCACTGCGCACTTCGCACCGGCCATGACAGAAGGTTACGTGCCGGGGGGCCGTAAAACTATTCTGCACAGGGGTAGCGGGAGGTCCTACCTAGGATGCGCGAAGTCATACTGGGGTATTACCTGAGGGCCGCCAGGCGACGCGTAATACGTTTGTATAATGCTCCGCCGCAGGCATGCGCGCTACGCTGGAAACGTCTACACATTCACGCGATAGGTGCACGCCTGTCGCGTGCCATATCCATCCCCAAGGGTCGAGGTCGGTCTTTTGCCTTCTGATMAGATAGTGTCGATTGTCGACGATGAAGAGGCCGTTCGCCTCGCGACGGAGAGCCTGGTGCGCTCGTTCGGCAGGCAGACACGCCTGTTTGCCTCGGCGGAGGAGTTCCTGCAATCGGGCCTGCTCGCCGTCACCGCCTGCCTGATCTCCGACGTGATGATGCCCGGCATGTCCGGTGTGGCGATGCATGAACGCATCCTGTCGCTCGGCTATACGCCGCCGACGATCTTCATCACTGCGTTCCCCACCGCAGACCTCAAGGCCCGCGCGGCCGAGAACGGCGCGCTGGCCGTGCTCGACAAGCCGGTGGACCCCGACGCCATCGCCCACTGGCTCAGCGTGGCGCTGGACCTGCCATCGTAGATCGACGAATGCCGGAAGGTGGCGTCCGCTCAGGCCGGCTTGCGCGGCTGCGGCTGGACGCCCAGTGACTCGGCCTTGCGGACCAGATCGGCCACCGAGCGCGCGGCCATCTTCTTCATGACMCGGCCACGGTGGATCTTCACGGTGACTTCCGTGAGATCCATCTCATAGGCGATCTGCTTGTTCATCAGGCCGGCCACCACGAACACCAGCACCTCGCGCTCGCGCGGGGTCAGCGATTCGTAGGCCGTGCGCAGACCCGCCACCGACTGCTCGGCGGCCAGCCGCTCGCCGTCACGGGCCAGGGCGTTGGCCACTGCGTCCAGCATGTCCTGGTCGCGGAACGGCTTGGCGAAGAAATCGACCGCGCCGGCCTTCATCGCCTTCACCGTCATCGCAATATCGCCATAACCGGTCATGAACACGATCGGCATGCGCACGCCACTCTTGGCAATCTGCTCCTGGAACGCGAGGCCGCTCTCGCCGCGCAGGCGGACATCGAGAATCAGGCAGCTCGGCGCATCATGCTTGGGAAACGCCAGGAATTCCTGCGACGACTCGAAAGTCTCCACGCGCAGGCCGGTGGAGCGCAGCAGGCCGCTCAGGGCGAGCCGGACCGCCTCGTCGTCATCGACCACGTAGACCACTCGCTCCTTGCTGTCCTGCGGGCTTTTGGCCAACGTCGTTTGCGACCACGAACTCATCTCGCCTCCTGGGGGGTTACTGCGTCGATCACCTTCGCTATTGTGGCTATTGTAGGTGATTTACTATGTGCAGGCGCTGCCGCACCACCGCCGGGCGCGGACACKAAAAAKGCCCCGTTCCGGGGCCTTTCCCTACCGCCTTCGTGACGAATTTGTCACGCTTGCGGAACCTGGATTCAGGCGAAGTTCTGCGACGCGAAGTCCCAGTTCACCACGTTCCAGAATGCCTCCACGTACTTCGGACGGGCATTGCGGTAGTCGATGTAGTAGGCGTGTTCCCACACGTCGCAGGTCAGCAGCGGCTTGGCGTCGGTGGTCAGCGGCGTGGCGGCGTTGGAGGTGGAGACCAGGTCCAGCGAACCGTCGGTCTTCTTCACCAGCCAGGCCCAGCCGGAGCCGAACGTGCCCACGGCGGTCTTGGTGAACTCTTCCTTGAACTTGTCGAACGAGCCCCACTTGGCGTTGATGGCATCTGCCAGCGCGCCGGTCGGCTGGCCGCCGCCGTTGGGCTTCATCGAATCCCAGTAGAACGTGTGGTTCCACACCTGGGCGGCGTTGTTGAAGATGCCGCCCGACGACTTCTTGACGATGGCTTCCAGCGTGTCGTTCTCGAACTCGGTACCCTTGATCAGGTTGTTCAGGTTCGTGACGTAGGTCTGGTGGTGCTTGTCATGATGGAACTCCAGGGTCTCCTTGGAGACGTGCGGAGCCAGGGCATCATGCGCGTAGGGGAGCGGGGGGAGCTTGTGTTCCATTGTTCTGTCTCTTGGTTTGGGGTGGGGAGTTGCCGATTGTAGGTGACTTGCCAGACCCGCGCAAACGCGGGCGGAATGCCCCCTGGACTCATGTTAGTTTGCGCGGAAGACAATGTCGGGTCGATTGAGAATCAGTCCCATCACGGCTCCAGAACGACTTCAGAACGACTTCAGAACGACTTCAGAACGCCGCCAGCTTGGCCTGCACCCCGGCGATTTCCAGGTCCGCCACGCCATCGGCCAGATGCGCCTCCACCACGCTGCCCGCGCGCAATTCGGCCGGCGAGCGCAGCGCCTTGCCACGCTGATCCAGCAGTACCGCATAGCCGCGTTCCAGCGTGCGCTGCGGCGCCAGCAATTCCAGCGCGCCGGCCACGCGGCCCAGCCGCTGGCTTTCGCGCTCGTGGCGGCGCACGGCGGCGGCGTCCAGGCGCGCGGCCAGCCGGCCCAAATCGGCCTGTGCGGCCGCCACGTCGGGGCGGCACGCGCGCCAGCGCATCGCCAATACGTCCTGCCGGTGGCGCTGCGCGGACACCGTATCGCGCAGGGCTGCACGCAAGTGCCGGGCCAGATTGTCGACCCGCGCGCGCCGCTCCTGCAGTTGCGCCTGCGGGCTGCGCAGCCGCCGCGCCAGCCATTCCAGGTGCTGCGCGCGGCGTTCCATCTGCCGGTCCAGGCTTTGCGCCAGCGCATCGCGCGCGCGGCGAACCGCCTGCAGCAGATGCGCGCGGTCCGCGCTGACCAGTTCCGCCGCGCCCGTGGGCGTGGGGGCGCGCACATCGGCGACGAAATCGGCAATCGTGAAATCGGTCTCGTGGCCCACGCCGGACACCACCGGCACGGCGCTGCGCGCAATCGCGTGCGCCACCACTTCCTCGTTGAACGACCAGAGATCCTCGATGCTGCCGCCGCCCCGGCACAGGATCAGCACGTCGCATTCGCGCCGCGCACTGGCGATATCGAGCATGGCGGCGATCTTCTCGGCCGCGCCGGCGCCCTGCACTGGCACTGGATAGACGATGACCGGCACATGTGGCGCACGCCGCTGGAGCGTAGTCAGCACGTCGCGCATCGCTGCCGCCTGTAGCGACGTCACCACGCCAATCGTGCGGGCGTGGCTCGGAATTGGTCGTTTGCGTTCGGGAGCGAACAGACCGGCCTGGGCAAGTTTTTCCTTGAGGCGCAGGAAAGCCTCGTAAAGATTGCCCATGCCGGCGCGGCGCATGGCCTCCACACCCAGTTGCAGCTCGCCGCGCGCCTCGTACATCGACACCAGCGCGCGCACTTCCACCGCCTCGCCTTCGCGCGGGGCGAAATCCACGTGCTGGTTGCGCCCCCGGAACATCACGCAGCGGATCTGCGCGCGGGCGTCCTTGAGCGAGAAATACCAGTGACCGCTCGCCGCGCGCGTGAAGTTCGAGATTTCTCCGCGCACCCAGGCCAGCGGGAAGCTGCGCTCGAGCACGCCGGCAATCGCATGGTTCAGCTCACTGACGGGAATGACCTCCCGGGTCCGCGCGGACACGGCGGGCATCGCGGGCGGCAGGTTGCGCGGAACATTCTCAAAGTCGGGCATGGCGCACGGCCGCACAGGCGGCGTGGAATGGACATGTCCACAGCATACCCGCTGTGTCAAGTGGTACACCCCGGGCCGCGCCGATCGCTCGGATTGCCGCATCCATCCGTACAACCCTTTGATTCTTATGAGGAATCGGGTCGGACCAAAAAACAGGCAATGTAAGAGAAAACCTTACGCGTCAACCACTTACGGCCAGCGGCCGCATCTTGTTCACAAAGTTATCCACAGAAGTTCTGGATAATCGATTTGTCAAGCGTTTTGCCTGTGGAGAACTTCCGCCGATGCGCGGCGCTTGCGCTACAGCAACGGCTGGCGAGTTGCGATGTCGATCCCCGCTCACCGGGCACCGCAGTGCACCAAAAGTGCCTGATTTTTCAGCAATCAAACGGAAGTCCATATCGATCAATGACTTAACCCGCTTGTCCGGCGCTTATCCACAAGCGGTCCACAGTACTGTCCTGCTTTCATGTGGAAAGCGGTCGACTTTTTCCGGTCAGGCGTCGCGAGGGGCCCCTTCGGCCACCTTCCTGCCCCCTTTCGCTCCCTTTGGCTCATTTGCCCGTTTTTTAGGCAGGGCACGGTTCCCCGTTATGGATCAACGGCTTAGGCGGCTTCTCAGAACGCTGTCCACAGCGGGTCCACAGTCCTGTCCCGCGCCGCTGTGGACAGCGGTGGCKGTCGGACCCCCGCACCTGCGCCGCCGGGCCGCATCGCGCACCCGCCGCGTTTGCCTGTTTTTTGGGCAACGCCATCTACACCCTTTCCAATCAAGGGCTTAGCCCGCTTTTCAGGCAGCTTTCCACAACCCGTCCACAGCACTGTCCCGCGCCAATGTGGAAAGCCGCACAGACAGCCACGCAGACAGCCGCGCAGACAGCCACACGAGCCGCCCGGGCCGGGCCGATGCGCGCCTGAGACAGCACGCGCGCGAGTGTCTTGCCGCGCGTCGAGGGGCGGGTTAGAGTGGCGCCTGCATTTTTCGAGCATTGCCGCGGCGCGCCGGGTCCATCGGTGCGCAACAAAGGCTGCCGCGCATTGGCGGTACCGCACCGGTACCTCGCTGTCCGTTTCGGGTCTGTTGGTTCTGTAGATTTCGGGGGTCCACGTGTTTTCCATCATTCAAGCGGCCGGCTGGCCGATCTGGCCACTGCTGCTCGCCTCGATCATTGCCCTCGCGCTGATCGTCGAACGTTTCCTCACCCTCAAGCGCAGCAAGGTGCTGCCGGCCCGTCTGTACGAGGAGGCCCTGTCGGCCGCCCAGCAGCGCAAGGCCACGCCCGAGGTGGTGAACAATCTCGAGAAGAATTCCCCGCTGGGCCGCGTGCTGGCCGCCGGCCTGCGCCATGTGGTGCTGCAGCCGCATACCTCGCGTGACGCCGCCAAGGATGTCGTCGAGGAAGCCGGCCGCGTCGTGGCGCATGAGCTGGAGCGCTACCTGAACGCGCTCGGCACGATTGCCTCGGTGGCCCCGCTGATGGGCCTGCTCGGTACCGTGATCGGCATGATCGAGATCTTCGGCAGCCAGGGCGGCACCGGCGCCAACCCAGAACAACTGGCGCACGGCATCTCGGTGGCGCTGTACAACACGGCTTTCGGCCTGATCGTGGCCATTCCGGCGCTGATCTTCTGGCGCTACTTCCGCCGCCGCGTGGACGACTACGTGGCCGAACTCGAATTCCGCGCCACCACGTTCCTCGACGCGATCCTGCCCCAGCGGCGGGCCTGAGCCGCGGGGACGCGCCATGCATTTCCGTTCCCGCCAGCGGCGCGAGGAGCCCGAGATCAACCTGATCCCGCTCATCGACGTCCTGCTCGTGATCCTGATCTTCCTGATGATCACGACCACCTATTCGCGCTACACCGAGCTGCAGATCCAGCTGCCGACCGCTGACGCCGAGCGCGCCCAGCAGCGGCCGAGCGAGATCGTCGTGTCGGTCTCGGCCCGTGGCGTCTACTCGGTCAACAAGCAGGTGCTCGAACAGAAGGACGTGACGAGCCTCGCCGATCAGCTACGCAACGCAGCCGGCCCCCTCGGCAATGGCCCGCCGCCCGTGGTCATCGTCAATGCCGATGCCCAGGCGAGCCATCAGGCCGTCATCAATGTGATGGAGGCCGCACGTGTGGCCGGCCTGTCGCGCCTGACCTTCGCCACGCAGAGCACGCAGCAACGCTGACCTGCCCCGGCATACCCGGCGGCCCACGCCCAAAGGGCGCCGGGCCGCTGGTGTACCATCCGCACCGGGCTTGCGGCGTGCGCCGCGCAATGCCCATAATGTCTGCATGCCGATCGATGGCGCGCCAGCCGGTGCGCCATCGCCGATTTCCGTCCGCCCTATCGTCGCCTCCGCCGCCCGCATGCCCGCTCCCCGACACGCCGTAGCCGACTTCGTCACCGCCCAGTGGCAGCGCCGCGGCTGGTTCGCGCGGCTGATGTGGCCGGCCTCGCTGCTGTTCGGCCTGATCGCCCGGGTGCGCCGGCACGGCTATCTCAACGGCTGGTTCAAATCCACCCGACTGCCGATGCCGGTGATCGTGGTCGGCAATGTCACCGTGGGCGGCACCGGCAAGACACCGGCCGTGATCGCGCTGGCGCGCGCGCTGACCGAAGCGGGGCTGCGGCCCGGCGTGGTCTCGCGCGGCTATGGCGTGTCGCTGAAGCATCCGCGCCGCGTGAAACCCACCTCGCAGGCCAGCCAGGTGGGCGACGAACCGCTGCTGATCGCGCGCGCCACCGACGTGCCGGTCTGGGTCTATCCGGACCGCGCGCTGTGCGCGCAGACCATGCTGGTGTCCCACCCCGGCGTGAACGTGCTGCTGCTCGACGATGGCCTGCAGCACTACAAGCTCCAGCGCGACTTCGAGATCGTG
The DNA here is from genome assembly GCF_056396345.1 of Cupriavidus sp. 05T42. Taxonomy (NCBI): domain Bacteria; kingdom Pseudomonadati; phylum Pseudomonadota; class Betaproteobacteria; order Burkholderiales; family Burkholderiaceae; genus Cupriavidus; species Cupriavidus sp. 05T42. The sequence continues at coordinate 299,161 of NZ_JBFTLH010000008.1, read as the reverse complement.
ATGTTCGACACCCGCATGGGCGGCAACGGCATGCTGCTGCCGGCCGGCCCGCTGCGCGAACCGCTGACCCGTCCGCGCGACGCCACGCTGATCAACGACCCGCACTTCCGCGCCACGCCCGACAAACCCGATGTCTACGGCATGCGCCTGGAACTCGACGACGCGTGGCAACTGAACGACCCGACCATGGTGCGCCCGCTCTCCACCTTCGCGGGGCGGCGCGTGCTGGCCGCGGCAGGCATCGGCAATCCGGAACGGTTCTTCGCCAGCCTGCGCGGCGCCGGCCTCCAGCCCGCCACGCTGCCGCTGCCGGACCACTACGACTTTGCCGAGGACCCGTTCGCGGACCACCCGGCGGCGCTCGATGCCGACGTCATCCTGATCACCGAAAAGGATGCCGTAAAATGCGACCGCTTCGACGACCCGCGCATCTGGGTTGTCCCCACCACGCCCGTGATCGACGCGGGCCTGATCGACAAAATCCGCMGCGCCGTGCAGGCGCGCAACCCGGCCATCGCCACGCCCGTCACCGTGGGGCAAGCCGCCCCMGCAGCAAACGGGGCGACGAYCGGGCTCGACAAGGAATCCCACGATGGACAACCGGCTGCTTGAAATCCTCGTCTGCCCGCTCTGCAAGGCCAAGCTCGAATACGACCGCGCCGCGCAGGAACTGATCTGCCACGCGGACAAGCTGGCCTACCCCATCCGCGATGGCATTCCGGTCATGCTGGCCGATGAAGCGCGCCAGACCGTGCCGGGCCGCGTGGTGCCCGTGGAGCCGTCCGCCCCGGCCGCCGGCAACTGAGTTTTCCCGCGATGCGTATTCCCGCCTTCACCGTCGTGATTCCGGCCCGGCTCGCCTCGACGCGCCTGCCGAACAAGCCGCTTGCCGATATTGGCGGGCACCCGATGATCGTGCGCGTGGCCGAACGCGCCCACGCCTCGTCCGCGCGCCGTACCGTGGTGGCCACCGATGCCGCCGCCGTGGCCGAAGCCTGTGCCGCGCACGGTGTGGAGGCGGTGATCACACGTGCCGACCATCCGTCCGGCACCGACCGCCTCGCCGAAGTGGCCACCCTGCTGGGMCTGGCCGACGACKACATCGTGGTCAATGTGCAGGGCGACGAACCGCTGATCGACCCGAACCTGATCGACGAGGTGGCGCTGTATCTGGCCGCCCATCCCGATTGCGCGATCGCCACGGCGGCGCATCCGCTCGATGACGTGGCGGAGGTGTTCAATCCGAACGTGGTGAAGGTGGTGTGCGACAACCTCGGCCGGGCGCTGTATTTCTCGCGCGCGCCGATTCCGTGGGCGCGCGACGCCTGGACCGCCGTGCCCACGCAGCCGGCGGCCAGCGCCACCGTGCCGCTGCCGGCCATGCCGGTGCTGCGCCATATCGGCCTCTATGCCTACCGCGCGGGCTTCCTGCGCCGGTTTCCGACGCTGGCCGTCGCCCCGATCGAGCAGACCGAGGCCCTGGAGCAGCTACGCGCCATGTGGCATGGTGAGCGGATCGGCGTGCTGGTGACGGGGGCAGCACCTGCCCCCGGTGTGGACACCCAGGCCGACCTCGAACGCGTGCGCGCCCTGTGGGCCAGCAGCGTGGCGCAGGAAGGTCCGTGACAGCATTCCTGCACGGAAGTTCATACTGCTGCAACCTGAACGGAATCCGAACCGTACTGCCCGTGGCATAATGCTTGCCGATACAGAGCCCGTGGGCGCGTGCTACGCGTCCGCACAAGGCTCGGTGGGGAGATAGAGAAAGCGAGCCAGACCGTGAGCCCCGCTGCCTTCGGCAGCCGAGTGCGCCCGGGCGCCAACCATGACGTGACGTCGGCACGACTTGCCGGCGTAAGTCCTGCGTCAAGTTGCGGCGTTACCCTCCTTCGATACCCCCGCAAGACCGAATTCAAATTGTTCTGAGGACCCGTAAATGCGTTTGATCCTGTTGGGCGCACCTGGCGCCGGCAAAGGCACGCAAGCCAAGTTCATCTGCGAAAAGTTCGGCATTCCGCAAATCTCCACGGGCGACATGCTGCGCGCCGCGGTGAAGGCCGGTACGCCGCTGGGTATCGAAGCCAAGAAGGTGATGGACGCGGGCGGGCTGGTGTCCGATGACATCATTATCGGCCTGGTCAAGGACCGTCTTAAGGACTGCGACTGCGAAAAGGGCTATCTGTTCGATGGCTTCCCGCGCACCATTCCGCAGGCCGAGGCGATGAAGGAAGCCGGCGTGGCCATCGACTACGTGCTGGAGATCGACGTGCCGTTCGACGCCATCATCGAGCGCATGAGCGGCCGCCGCGTGCACGTGGCTTCGGGCCGCACCTATCATGTCAAGTTCAACCCGCCCAAGCAGGACATGCTGGACGACGTGACCGGCGAAGCGCTGATCCAGCGCGACGACGACAAGGAAGAAACCGTGCGCAAGCGCCTGGACGTGTACTCGCAGCAGACCCGTCCGCTGGTCGACTACTACTCGAACTGGGCCGCCAACGGTGACGCGTCGGCCAAGGTGTCGCCGCCCAAGTACCGCAAGATCGCGGGCGTGGGCGATGTGGACAAGATCACGGCCTCCGTGTTCGAAGCGCTGAAGTAAGCGCACCGCGCCGCTGTACCGAGAAAGGCGACCTCCGGGTCGCCTTTTTTTCGTCCGCGCGTTCGTTTTTTATCCGCAGGCTTTCCCATGACGGTCGATTTACGTTAACGTAAACGGCAATCTGACCACAGGAAACCAAGGAGACAGGCGGATGGACATCCAGAACAACGTATTCATCGTTACCGGCGGCGCATCGGGACTGGGCGCGGGCACCGCGCGGATGCTGGCGCAAGCCGGCGGCAAGGTCGTCATCGCCGACCTGAACGAGGCGGCCGGGACCGCGCTGGCCGAGGAATTGGGCGGCCAGTTCGTGAAGTGCGATGTGGCGTCCGAGGTGGATGGCCAGGCGGCTGTCGACGCCGCGCTGAAGCTGGGCCGGCTGGCCGGGCTGGTCAACTGCGCGGGGATCGCCGTGGCGGCCAAGACCGTCGGCAAGGATGGCCCCCACCCGCTCGCTTCGTTCGAGAAGACCGTGCGCGTGAACCTGATCGGCACGTTCAATATGATCCGGCTGGCCGCTGCCGCCATGGTGGGCAACACGCCCGACGCCGATGGCGAGCGCGGCGTGGTCATCAATACCGCCTCGGTGGCGGCGTACGACGGGCAGATTGGCCAGGCGGCCTACGCGGCGTCCAAGGGCGGCGTGGTCGGCATGACGCTGGCCATCGCCCGCGACCTGGCGCGCGACGGCGTGCGCTGCATGACCATCGCCCCCGGCCTGTTCGAGACCCCGATGCTGATGGGCATGCCGCAGGAAGTGCAGGATGCGCTCGGCCGGATGGTGCCGTTCCCTCCGCGTCTGGGCCGTCCGGCCGAGTATGCGAAGCTGGTGCAGGCCATCGTCGTCAATACGATGATGAACGGCGAGGTGATCCGCCTCGATGGCGCAATCCGGATGCAGCCGAAGTAAGTACCGACGCTACCCGGCCGTCGGCAGCAGCATGCCGAGCATCAGGCCCGGCGCGGCCGGCGGCACCATCGTGATCTGTTCGAAGGCAAGCAGGCCGCGCGTCGGGTGATGAAACCCGCGCCGGCCGCCCTGGCGCTCCTCCACATCCTGCGAGGCCCAGGCCGCGCGAAACGCCGCGCTCTCCGCCCGCAATCCCTCCACCAGCGCCCGCGTCGGCGGGTCTTCGGCATGGCGCAGGCTGTGCACGCGGAACTCCGCCACCAGCCGCGCCGCCCGATGCGGCCAGTCCTCGACCAGTGCCTGCAAGGCCGGCGACAGGAACATCGCACGCATCAGGTTGCGCTCCGTACTGCCGGGATCGAGCCAGCCGACGAACAGGTCGGCCGCCGCCGCATTCCACGCCAGCGCATTCCATTGCCGATCAAGCAGATAGGCGGGGCCGGCGATCGCATGCACGCTGGCCAGCAGCGCGGGCGGCACGGCCGGCTCGGCGTCATCGCGCGGGGCGGGACGGCCCGCCAGCGCGAACAGGTAACCGTGCTCGGCGCGCGAGAGCCGCAGCGCCTGGGCCAGGCTGGTCAGCGCACGCGCGGACATCGACACCGGCCGGCCCTGCTCCAGCCACGTCACCCAGGTCGCGCTGAGCCCGGCCAGTTGCGCGACTTCCTCACGACGCAATCCAGGGGTGCGGCGCCGCCGGCCGGGCGGCAGGCCCACATCGGCAGGCGTGAGGCGCTCCCGGTGGGCGCGCAGGAAGGCGCCAAGTTCGGCTTCGCGCGATGAAGGGGCAGATGGCTCGGACATGGTGGTGCTTCTTATACCAGGATAAATCGGTCACTTGTACCGGGAAAACGTGCCGTCTACAGTACGTGAACCCTTGGGCCCAAGGCAAGTCTTCCCCCGTCCAAATAGAACAATGAGGCACCCCATGCAACAGCAGGAACTCGTCGCGGCGCAGTTTGGCGCCACCGCGCAGGCTTATCTCACCAGCGCGGTCCACGCCCAGGGCGCGGATCTCGATCAACTCAAAGCCGCCCTCGCCCACCTGAAGCCGGTGGGCCATAGCCGCGTGCTCGACCTGGGCTGCGGCGCCGGCCATGCCAGCTTCGCTGCGGCGACGCAGGCCAATGCGGTAGTCGCGTACGACCTCTCGCCGTCCATGCTCGACGTGGTGGCGGGCGCCGCGCGTGAGCGAGGACTGACGAACATCACCACACAGCAGGGCGCGGCCGAGACGCTGCMGTTCGCCGATGCCAGCTTCTGCGCCGTGGTCTCGCGCATGAGCGCCCATCACTGGCGCGACGTGCCCGCCGCGCTGCGCKAAATCCGCCGCGTGGTAAAGCCGCAGGGCAAGCTGGTGATGATCGATATTGCCGGCGCCGACGATMCGCTCTGCGATACGTGGCTCCAGTCGGTGGAGTTGCTGCGCGATCCGTCACACATCCGCGACTTTTCGCCGACGCAATGGGCGGCGCTGTGCGAAGCGGCGGGATTCGATGTGACGGTGTCACCGACCTGGCGGATCGAACTCGATTTCGATACCTGGGTGGCGCGCATGCGCACGCCCGAGGTGGCGGTGGCCGCCATCCGCCATCTCTGGCAGCAGGCGCCCGCCGAGGTGCGCGAGCGCTACCGGGTGCAGCCAGACGGCAGCTTCTCGCTGGAGGCGACCATGGTGACCGCCACGCCGCGCATCGGATAAGGCTGTTAACTAATTAGTCAGGACCGCTTCGGCCGGAATCGGCAGCGTCTGGACCATCTGCCAGACCGCTGCCGCCGCCGGCGAGAGCGAGCGATCCTCGCGCCGGACCATGACGATGCTGCGCTCCTCGCGCGGCGTGAGCGGGCGCGACACCAGCGGCGACGCCTCCGGCAGCGGCAGTGAGAACGACGGCAGCACCGACGCCCCAATCCCCGCCTCCACCATTCCGAACACGCTGGCCGAATGGCCCAGCTCCTGCACCACATGCGGCGCCACGCCATGGCGCGCGAAGATCCGGTCGATCAGCGGCCGGCTGCCGGACGCGAAATCGAGCAGCACCAGCCGTTGACCGTGCAAGGCGGTCCATGAGACCGATTTGGCGTCCGCCAATGGGTGATCCCGGCGGCACACGAAGCAGAAGGGATCGGTCGCCAGCGGGGCGATGGTCAGCCCTTCCCGCGCCATCGGATCGATCAGCACGCCGAAGTCCACCGCGCCGGCACGGATCTGTTCAAGGCCATCGGCCTGCACGTTGTCACGCACGAACAGGCGGATTTCCGGGTACTGGCGTGCGCATTCCGCCACATACATCGGCATCAGGCGGGCGGAGATGGTGGGTGCGCTGGCGATCACCACGCGGCCTCGGTAGCGCTCGCCCAGTTGGCGGGTTTCCTCGAGGGTGTCGTCCAGCTGGCCGAGCAGCCGCTCCAGCGCTGGCACCAGCGCCGTGCCGGCATCGGTCAACACCACCTCGCGCGTGGTGCGATCCAGCAGCCGCACGCCAAGTGCTTCCTCAAGCTCTGCCACGCCCCGGCTCACCGCCGGCTGCGTGAGGCCGACGGCATCCGCCGCCCGGCTGAAACTGCCGTGCGCCGCCACCGCCAGAAAGACCCGCAACTGCCGCAATGTGTAATTCATGCAACGATCAGATGAATCAATACGATAAATGAATTTGCATTCTAGACGCCGTTGGCGTCCAATACCAAGCGGAAACCCTTAAGCACTATCCCCAATGTCTGCCATCCTGACTCCCTTCAAAAAGCTGTACGACTTGATCGACGGCTTCGTCCTGATCATGCTGACCGCGATTGCGGTGGCGCTGATCGCCCCCGAGGTCGGTACCGGTGACGGCCCGCTGCACCTTGGCATTGTCACCAACCTTGGCGTCGCGCTGGTGTTTTTCCTGCACGGCGCAGCGCTCTCGCGCGACAAACTCGTGGCCGGCGCGCGTCACTGGCGCCTGCACGTGTTCGTCCAGGCGTTCACCTACGTGGTGTTCCCGGTGGTGGGCGTGGTGCTGATGTTCGCGCTGCGCGACGCGCTGCCGGCAGACCTGCTGCTCGGCGTGTTCTTCCTGTGCGTGCTGCCGTCCACGGTGTCCTCGTCGGTGGCCATGACGTCGATGGCGCGCGGCAACGTGCCGGGCGCCATCTTCAACGCCACCATCTCGGGCCTGATCGGCATGGCGCTCACGCCGCTGCTGATGGGCCTGGTGATCAGCGCCTCGGGCACCGGCAACATGCCGCTGGGCCGCGCGCTGACTGGCGTGGCGCTGCAACTGCTGCTGCCGTTCGCACTGGGCCAGCTGGCCCGTCCGCTGATCGGCAACTGGCTGGCAAAGAAGAAGCAGATCACCAGCAAGATCGACCGTGGCGTGATCGTGCTGATCGTCTATTCGTCGTTCTGCGATGCCACGGCCGCTGGCCTGTGGCACCAGTACCACTGGCAGACCATCGGCGCGGTGATGGGTATCGCGGCGATCCTGCTGATCGTGGTGCTCGGCGCCACCACCTTCGTCGCCCGCCGCCTCGGTTTCTCGGTGGAAGACGAGATCACGGCGGTGTTCTGCGGCTCGAAGAAGAGCCTGGCGAACGGCATTCCGATGGCCAAGATCCTGTTCGCGGGCCATCCCGCGCTGGGCCTGCTGGTGCTGCCGCTGATGGTCTACCACCAGCTGCAACTGATCGTCTGCTCGGTGATCGCCGGCCGCTACGCCAGCCGCGACGACGCCCCCGAGGCGCGCGGCACGGCTCGCGCCTGAGCCTGAGCCTCTCCCGCATGACAAAAGCGGCGCCCTCGGGCGCCGCTTTTTGTTTCTGACCAGTACGAAAAGGGCTTACACCGACGGATTCTTCGCCAGCGGCGGGTTCTTCGCGAAGTACGCCTTGATGCCGCGCAGGATGGCGTTGGCCAGCTGCTCCTGGTGCGCGTCGTCGTTGAGCTTGCGCTCCTCTTCCGGGTTACTGATGAAGGCGGTCTCGATCAGGATCGACGGAATGTCCGGCGCCTTGAGCACGGCAAACCCGGCCTGCTCCACGCTGCCCTTGTGCAGCTTGTTGATGCCGCCGATCTCGCCCAGCACGGCCTTGCCGACCTGCATGCTGTCGTTGATCTGCGCCGTGGTGGACAGGTCCAGCAGCACGCGCGCCACCTGGGCATCCTTGTTGCCCATATTGGTCCCGCCGATCAGATCGGCGTTGTTTTCCTTGTTGGCGAGCCAGCGGGCGGCAGTACTGGACGCGCCCCGCTCCGACAGCGCGAACACGGACGCCCCGCGCGCCTCCGGCGACAGGAAGGCATCGGCGTGGATCGACACGAACAGGTCGGCCTGCACGCGCCGCGCCTTCTGCACGCGCACGTTCAGCGGCACGAAGAAGTCCGAGTCGCGCGTCATCATCGCGCGCATATTGGGCTGGGCGTCGATCTTGGCGCGCAGCCGGTGCGCGATCTGCAGCACCACGTCCTTTTCGCGCGAACCCGCCGCGCCGATGGCGCCGGGGTCCTCGCCGCCGTGGCCGGGGTCAAGGGCCACGGTCAGCAGGCGGCGCATCTTGAACTGGCTGGGCGGCGGCACATTGGTCTGGGCCATCGGCGGCGGCACGGGCGGTGCCGAGGGAGCCGAAGGGGTAGAAGGCCTGGGCTTGACCTGCGCGACAGCCGGCGGCGGCGCCGTGGTGGCCGGCGGGAGCTGGTCCTTATCCTCGAACTTGCGCACCAGCGCGCCAATCGCATCTTCCTCGGCCCCGGGCGGCGCGCCGGACACGCCCTCGCTGCCGGCCGGCGGCGGGGTCTGGGCGAAGCGGCGCTGCTTGTCCTCGGTATCGCGCACCAGCTTCCAGAGCGGATCGGGCGGATTCACCGGGTAGAGGTCGAACACGAGCCGGTTGCGATAGTTGCCGATCGGGGCCAGCGTGAACACCTGCGGCGAGACGTCTTCCTTGAGGTCGAACACCATCCGCACCACGCGCGGCCGGTTCTGGCCCACGCGCACGGTCTGGATATAGGGGTCGTTGGTGCTGATCTTGGCCACCAGCTCGCGCAGCGTGGGCGAGAGGTCGAGGCCGTCGATATCGACCACCAGGCGGTCCGGGCTGCGGATCATCTGGTGTTGCGCGGCCAGCGGCGCGTCGGACTCGATGGTCACGCGCGTGTAATCCTCGGCGGGCCAGACGCGCACGGCCACGATGCCGGCGCCGCGTGCAATCTGCGGGCCGACGAGGGTCAGCACCACCGTGCCCGCGCCCAGCCGCGCAGCCTGCGCCATCCACTTGCGCCGGGCCTGCAGCAGTCCGTCGGGTCCATCGGGTCGGTCGGTGGCGAGTCGCTTGATCAGCATGCGTTCAGCAGGATAAGTCCAGTGGGAGTATAGGCCCGCAGCGTGGCCATGCGGGGATCGGCGCCTTCCGGATCGGCGCCCGCGGCCAATTCCAGCGCGCGGATGTCCGATTGGAGCAACACGTGGAGGTCCGGTTCCCCAAGCAGGCTGCCCGCCTTTTCCGGCCATTCGACGAGATTGAACGCCGGCTCGGCGAAACAGTCGCGGAATCCGGCGTCGATCCACTCCTCGGGGTCCGCGAAGCGGTACAGGTCGAAGTGGTAGACGGTGAGGGGCGAGCCATCGGCCCGGGCCACCTCGTAGGGCTCGCACAGCGTGTAGGTGGGGCTGCGGACCTTGCCCGCGTGGCCCAGCGCGCGCAGCACGGCGCGCGAGAGCGTGGTCTTGCCCGCGCCCAGGTCGCCCGAGAGCTGCACATGCACCGTGCGCGGCGGCATGGCCTGCACCGTGGCGGCCAGCGCGGCGCCGAAGCGGGCGGTGGCGGCCTCGTCCGGCAGCGTCAGGATGCGTTCTTCGAGCAGGGGCATTGCGTACAATTCAGGAATGATCGATGTCGCAGCACCCGCCCCCACTGAAATCTCGCCACAGGCGCCACCGGATCTGGCCGCCCTGGCGCAGTCCATGCGTGGCTGGGGCGCGGCGCTTGGCTTCGATGCGATCCGCATCGCCGATGTCGATCTGCGCCACGCGGAAGCGGGCCTGTTGGCGTGGTTGCAGGCGGGCTACCACGGCGACATGGATTATATGGCCAACCACGGCATGCGGCGCGCCCGGCCGGCCGAACTGGTGCCGGGCACGGTGCGGGCCATCGTCGCCCGCATGCCCTATTTGCCTGCCGAAGGCCCTGACGACTGGCGCGGCCACGAACTCGCGCGGCTCGACGATCCGTCCACGGCCGTGCTCTCGCTCTACGCCCGGGGCCGCGACTATCACAAGGTGCTGCGCAACCGGCTCCAGCAGCTGGCGGCGCGCATCGAGCAGGCCATCGGCCCGTTCGGCTATCGCGTATTCACGGATTCCGCGCCGGTGATGGAGGTGGCGCTGGCCAGCCAGGCCGGGCTGGGCTGGCGCGGCAAGCACACGCTGCTGCTGGACCGCGACGGCGGCTCGATGTTCTTCCTCGGCGAAATCCTCGTCGACCTGCCCCTGCCTGCGGACCCGCCCGAGGCCCCCCACTGCGGCAACTGCCGCCGCTGCATCGACATCTGCCCCACCGCCGCCATCCTGGAGCCGTACCGGCTCGACGCCCGGCGTTGCATTTCTTACCTGACCATCGAGCACAAGGGGCCGATTCCCGAGGAATTCCGCGCGCCGATGGGCAACCGCGTCTATGGCTGCGACGACTGCCAGCTCGCCTGCCCGTGGAACAAGTTCGCGCACCGGGCCACGCTGCCCGATTTCGATGTGCGCAACGGCTTCGACGCGCCCGACATGGTMGACCTGTTCGACTGGACCGAGGCCGAGTTCAACCAGCGGCTGGAAGGCAGCCCGATCCGCCGCATCGGCCATGAACGCTGGCTGCGCAACCTCGCCGTGGGGCTGGGCAACAGCCTGCGCGCGGCGGCCGGTACCGATCCGGCGCTGGCCGGGCGCATCCGCGCCGCGCTGCGGGCCCGGCAGGACGCCGCCACGCCGCTTGTGCGCGAGCATATCGACTGGGCACTGGCCCAGGACCCCTCCCCGGCCGCCCCCGCTCCCTAGCTGACCAGCGCCAGCCAGAACGGCGTGGTGACGATGGCGGCGATGGTCATCAGCGAGATCGTCGCCGCCACCATCGGCCCATTGCCGCCCATGCGCACCGCGAGGATGTACGCGCTCGGCGCCGTGGGCAGCGAGGCGAACAGCACCACGATCTGGTACTGGAGCGCCGTCAGCGGCAGGTAGCGGCCAGCCAGCCACGCGAAGGCCGGCATCGCCAGCAGCTTCACGCCGCACCACCACGCCACCGGCCCGATCGCGCCCGTGGCGCCGCGCATCTGGAGCCCGGCGCCCACGGTCATCAAGCCCAGCGCCGTGGAGGCCGAGCCGATCCGGTTGAGCGTCATCGCCACCACTTCGGGCGGATGCAGGCCAAGCAGGTTGGTAATCAGCCCGCCCGCCGTGGCCAGGATCAGCGGATTGCGCGCCAGCTCGCGCAGCAGCCGGGACTCCCCATGCCGCGCCAGCGCCCACACCGCCACCACGTTGCACAGCGGCACGGTCACGCCCACGACCAGCGCCATCAGCGCGAGCCCCTCGCTGCCGCCCAGCCGCGACGCCAGGGCCAGCCCGATATAGGAATTGAAGCGGAAGGCGGTCTGGAGCCCCGAGGCGAAGTCGCGCGGGGCCGGCCGCAGCACGAATTTGACGAGGCAGCCCGTGACCACGCCCAAGAGCGTGGTGGCCAGCGCCAGCCCCAGCATGGCCGAGGTGGAGGAGAAATCGAACCTGGCACTGTTGGTGGATTGCAACAGCAACGCCGGGAACAGGACGAAGTAAACCAAGCGTTCCACGCCGGACCAGAACACGCGGTCGAACGGCGTGTAGCGGACCAGCAGCCAGCCGATCAGGATCAGGCTGAAGTCCGGCACCAGCAGCAATGCTGAAGACATGTCTCTTTAGTTTTTATGCACGACAGACCACCCTTGTGACGCATGCGGCAACCGGGAACGCGGGCGGGGAACCCCCATGGCAGGCACGGCCAAATGTGCAGACTAGGGCAGATACGGATGGGTATTGTTCCAGAACTCCGGCAACATGGCATGCCAAATTTCGTCTTGCCCGCCGCACCCATGAAGGTCCCCGCCCGCCGATCCACCGCTCTCCGCAGACACGCCGCCGCGCTCGCCGTGGCCGTGGGCCTGCTGTCGCCGCTGTCGGCCATCTCCACGCATGCCATGGCGATGGAGATCGAGGGGGTGCGCTTCGACGACGCCACGCGCGTCGGCGGCAAGGAGCTGCAACTGAATGGCGCCGGGCTGCGCGCGGTGTTCGTCATCAAGGGCTACGCGGCCGGGCTCTACCTGCCCGAGCGTTCGCGCAACGCCACCGTGGCGCTGGGCACGCACGGGCCCAAGCGGCTGCAGATCCGCCCGCTGCGCGAGGTGGAGTCCGATGCCTTCGTCAAGGCGCTGAACACGGGCCTGCGCGAGAACCACTCCGAGCCGCAGCTAAAGCTGCTGGCCGACCGCCTCACCCAGCTCGAGCAGACCATGAACCTGGTCGGCACGGCGCGCCGGGGCGATGTCATCAACTTCGACTACGCCCCCGAAAGCGGCACCGTGGTGGCCGTCAACGGCATCCCGCGCGGGCGGCCGATTCCGGGCGAGGACTTCTACCAGGCGGTGCTGCGCATCTTCCTGGGCGAACATCCGGTGGACCGCGAACTCAAGCGCGGCCTGCTGGGCGGCTGAATCCGCAACGCCGCCGGCGCAACGCTCGCCGGCGTTTTATGACCTCCCCGGGCGCGATCCGTCCGGCTTTCAGAACGGGAGACTCTCTTCTCATGCACGCTCGTAAAACCGCACTGACCCTGGCCGTTGCCGCCATCGCCTCGGTGGCTTCCGTGGCGCACGCGCAAAGCTTTCCGACCAAGCCGATCCGCCTGATCATTCCGTTCGCGCCGGGTGGCACCACCGACATCGTGGGCCGTGGCGTGGCCGACCAGATGAGCCGCATCCTCGGCCAGCCCGTGGTGGTGGAAAACCGCGCTGGCGGGGGCGGTTCGATCGGCGCCGACGCCATCGCCAAGGCCCCGCCGGATGGCTACACCATCGGCATCTCCACGGTTTCGACCATGGCCGTGAACCCGGCCTGCAACCCGAAGCTGTCGTACGACCCGATCAAGGACTTCAAGCCCATCACGAACGTGGCCAACGTGGCCAACGTGATCGCCGTGAACCCGAACTTCCCGGCCAAGGACTACAAGGAGTTCCTGGCCGTGCTGAAGGCCAATCCGGGCAAGTACTCGTATGCGTCGTCGGGCACCTGCGGCTTCGGCCACATGCTGGGCGAGCAGTTCAAGGTCTCGACCAAGACGTTCATGGTGCACATTCCGTACCGTGGCGCAGGCCCGGCGCTGAACGACGTGCTGGCCGGCCAGGTACCGATCATGGTGGACAACCTGCCGTCGTCGATGCCCTACATCAAGGCCGGCAAGCTGCGCGCGCTGGTGGTGGCGTGGGACAAGCGCGTGGACGGCCTGCCCAACGTGCCGACCTTCGGCGAAATGGGCCTGAAGGAGCCGAATGACCCGGCCTGGTACGGCCTGGTGGCCCCCGCCGGCACGCCGGACGACGTGATCGCCAAGCTGAACGCGGCGGCCGTCAAGGCGCTGCAGGACAAGGACTTCGTCCAGCGCCTGCGCACGGCTGGCGCCGAGCCGTCGGGCAACACCCCGGCCCAGCACGCCGCCGAGATCAAGAAGGAATTCGACAAGATGAAGACGCTTGTGAAGGTGCAGAACATCAAGCTGGAGCAGTAAGTACGCCCAAGTGGCCCTTCAGGACCACGAGTTTTGCTCCCTCTCCCCTCAGTGGGAGAGGGTCGGGGAGAGGGGTGGTCCAGCATGCGACCACATCAAGCGGAGCCTTCGGTGTGTTCCAGCATGCAGGCTCCGGCCAGCGCCTGCCCTCTCTCCCGGCCTCTCTCCCAGAGGGAGAGAGGCGCAAACCGCAGCACCGGCGCGAATCGGCATAAAATCCGGGGTCATTACCCCAGCCGTCCATCAGCCATGTCCCACCGCTTCGATGCCGTCCTGCCCGCGCCTTTCGGCAAGATCGGCGTGCGTGCCGATGGCGAGCACGTCCACGAAATCGTCTACCTGCCCGACAGCTTCGAGCTGATTGCCCCGGCCAGCGCCCTCGCGCGCCGCGTGGCCGCGCAGCTGGACGCCTACTACGCCGACCCCGACACCGTGTTCGACCTGCCGCTGGCCCATCGCGGCACCGCGTTCCAGCGCAAGGTCTGGGACGCCATCTCGGCCGTGCCGCGTGGCGGCCTGACCACCTACGGCACCATCGCCAARCGCCTGCAAAGCATGCCGCGTGCCGTGGGGCAGGCGTGCGGGCAGAACTGGTTCCCCGTGGTCATTCCCTGCCATCGCGTGGTGGCCGCCAACGGGCTGGGGGGCTTCGCCCATCATGGCGAGGAAGGCTTCCATCTCGGCGTGAAGCGCTGGCTGCTGCGCCACGAGGGCGCGATGCTGCTATGAGCGAGGTTGTGCACGCCGAGGCCCCGGCCGGCACCGATCCCAGCGCCGATCTCGCGCTGGTCGATCGCTTCTGCGACGCGCTGTGGCTGGAAGACGGCCTGTCGCGCAACACCATCGACGCCTATCGCCGCGACCTCGCCCTGCTGGCACGCTGGCTCCACGGCGCCGCCCACGGCAAGCTGCTGGGCGTGGACGACACCCTGCTGTCCGCCTACTTCGCCGCGCGCCATCTGGAGACACGGGCCTCGTCGGCCAACCGGCGGCTCACCGTGTTCCGCCGCTTCTACCAGTGGGCGCTGCGCGAGCACATGATCCAGGCCGATCCGTGCCTGCTGCTGCGGCCCGCCAAGCAGCCGCCGCGCTTTCCGAAGACGCTCTCCGAAGCCCAGGTCGAGGCCCTGCTCGAAACCCCCGATACCGACACCCCGCTGGGGCTGCGCKACCGCACCATGCTCGAGCTGATGTATGCGAGCGGGCTGCGCGTGTCCGAGCTGACCAACATGAAGACCGTGGAAATCGGCCTGAACGAGGGCGTGGCGCGCATCGTGGGCGGCAAGGGCAACAAGGAGCGGCTGGTGCCGTTCGGCGCGCAGGCCGGCGACTGGCTGCGTCGCTACCTGGCCGAGTCGCGCCCCGCCCTGCTGGCCGGGCGCCCCTGCGACGCGCTGTTCGTCACGCAGCGCGGCGAAGGCATGACGCGCCAGACCTTCTGGCACCTGATCAAGAAGCACGCGCGCGAAGGCGGCATCCATGCGCCGCTTTCGCCACATACGCTGCGGCACGCGTTCGCCACGCACCTGCTGAACCATGGCGCCGACCTGCGCGTGGTGCAGCTGCTGCTGGGCCATGCCGATATCTCCACCACGCAGATCTACACGCACGTGGCGCGCGAGCGCCTGCGCGAGCTGCATCTCCACCACCATCCGCGCGGCTAACCCCCTGCCGCGCCGCGCCTCATGAGCAAAGCGAAACACATCTCCGAGACCCCCGCCACGCAGATGCTGCGCCGGCATGGCGTGGATTTCGGCGAGCATCCCTATGAATATGTCGACCACGGCGGCACCGGTGAGTCTGCCCGCCAGCTGGGCGTGCCCGAGCACGACGTGGTCAAGACCCTGGTCATGGAGGACGAGCGCGCGCAGCCGCTGATCGTGCTGATGCATGGCGATTGCTCGGTCTCGACCAAGAACCTGGCGCGGCAGATTGGCTGCAAGAGCGTGCAGCCGTGCAAGCCCGAGGTGGCGCAGCGCCACAGTGGCTTCATGGTCGGCGGCACGTCGCCGTTCGGCACGAAGAAGCGGATGCCGGTCTATGTGGAGGCCGGCGTGCTGGCGCTGGAGCGGATCTATATCAACGGCGGGCGGCGCGGCTATCTGGTCAGCATCGCGCCGGAGGTGCTGACGCGGCTGCTGGAGGCCAAGCCGGTCGAGTGCGCCCTGCCGGACTGAAATCGGATTGAATCGGGGCTGACCCGAGCCTGACTGACACGGACGGGCGCGCTACAATCGCGCCAGCCTGAAACCCCCAAAAAGATTCCCCTGCAATGGTCAACCTGCTATTCGCCGTCGTCGCCTACCTGATCGGGTCGGTGTCCTTTGCCGTCGTGGTCAGCAAGCTCATGGGCCTGCCGGACCCGCACAGCTATGGCTCGGGCAACCCCGGCGCCACCAACGTGCTGCGCACGGGCAACAAGAAGGCGGCCATCCTGACGCTGATTGGGGACGGCCTGAAGGGCTGGTTCGCGGTCTGGCTGGCCCGGCACTTCGGCCCGGGCTACGGGCTGGAGGATTCGGGCGTGGCGCTCGCGGCGCTGGGCGTGTTCCTGGGCCACCTGTTCCCGGTGTTCCACCGCTTCGCGGGTGGCAAGGGCGTGGCAACGGCCGCCGGCATCCTGTTCGCGATCCATCCGCTGCTGGGCGCCGGCACGCTGGCCACCTGGCTCATCATCGCGTTCTTCTTCCGCTATTCGTCGCTGGCCGCGCTGGTGGCGGCCATCTTCGCGCCGTTCTTCTATGTGCTGATGTTCGGCGTGGATATCATCACCGGCKCGGTCTTCGTGATCGGCGTGCTGCTGGTGGTGCGCCACCGCCAGAACATCGCCAAGCTGCTGGCCGGCAAGGAAAGCCGGATCGGCGAGAAGAAGAAGGCTGGCTGAGGGCACCTCGCCAGCCTGACCGCTACTGTCCGTTACTGACCGTTACGCGGCCTGCGCCAGCGCCGCGAACGGGAACACCATCTCCACCCGCAGGCCGCCGTCGGGCCGGTTGAGCAGCATCAGCCGCCCGCCGCCCTGCCGCACCAGGCGGTCCACGATGGCCAGGCCGAGTCCCGAGTGGGCATTGCCACCACGCGCCGGGTCCAGCCGCACGAATGGCAGCGTCACGCGCTCCATCGCCTCTTCCGGAATCCCGGGTCCCTGATCTTCCACCGTCAGCCGCCAGCCGTCCGGCCCCCGTGCCGTCGCCACGCAGACGGGCGGCGCGCCATAGGCATAGGCGTTGTCGACAAGATTGCCGATGATGCGATCGAGCTGGGTGGCGATCATCCGGAAGCCCTCGCCAGCGGCCAGTTCCAGCACCACGGTGCGGTCCTGCTCCTGCAGCGACAGCGCCAGTTCGCCGATGCGCTTGTCCACCGGCACCGGGCGGGCGGTGGGCTCGCTGCTCTGGGCGAAGCTCAGGAACTGTTCGACGATCGCCGCCATGGAGTCCACGTCGCGGGTCACGCCGGCCGCCGCCTTGGGGTCGGACAGCATCTCGGCACGCAGCCGCAGCCGCGCCAGCGGCGTCTTCAGGTCGTGGGCGATGCCGGCCAGCATCGTATTGCGCTCCTGGTCGATGCGCGCGAGGTCCGCCACCATCCGATTGAAACGCACGATCAACTGGCGCAGCTCATGCGGCCCGCGCTCGCGCAGCGGCTTGACCGCATGCTGGCGGGAAAGCTGCTCGGCGGCCTCGGCCATGTCGCGCACCGGGCGCTGGATCTGCCACGCAATCAGCAGCGCGAAGATGATCGCCACCCCCACCACCAGCACCACGCCGGGCACCATGCGGTTGTCGGGCGGCGGATTGTGCACGAACAGAATCGGCATGGCGATCCACTGCGCGCGCGTGGGCAGCTTGATCCAGAGGCGCGGCGTGGTCTCGTCTTCCAGGCGGATCTGCGTGCCGGCGGGCAGCTGGCGCACGAACTGCTCCACCAGCCGGCGCGGCCGGCCGGGCGCCGGATCGGCCGAATGCTCGTCGGCCTCGGCGGTATCGGCCACCTCGACCAGGCTCGGCAGCGCCACCGGCGGCTTCGCGTCCAGCGCGCGCTCGATACTCTTCAGCTGGAACATCATCTGCTCCACCGAATAGTCGATCTGCTGCTGCCGGCGGTCCATGCGCAGGATGGCCAGCCACGAGAAATGGCTGATGAACAGCACGGCCGCAATCAGCAGCGCCATGCGGCCGAACAGGGTGTCGATCCTCAGCTTCATTGCGGAATGCTGTCCTCGGCTTCGTCAGGCACGAAGGTGTAGCCCCGGCCCCGTACGGTCTGGATATAGCGCGGACGCTGGGCGTCCTCGTCGAGCAGGCGGCGCAGGCGCCAGATCTGCACGTCGATGCCGCGGTCGCTGATGCCGCTGGCACTGCCGTACATCAGCTCGACGATGCGTTCGCGCGAGAGCACTTCCAGCGGGTGGGACAGCAGCAGCTTGAGCAGCGCGAACTCGGTATCGCTGATCTGCACCGACTGGTCGTTGCGCAACAGCGTGCGCAGCCGGAAATTGACGCGGAACGGGCCGAACGCCACCGATTCGCGGTCCTCGGGCGCGGCGGCCGGGCGCGCCAGCTTGCGCCGCAGCACCGCGTTGATGCGCGCCAGCAGCTCGCGCGGCGAGAACGGCTTGCCGAGGTAGTCGTCGGCGCCGATCTCCAGCCCGACGATGCGGTCGATCTCGTCGCTGCGCGCCGTGAGCAGGATCACCGGGATGTCGTCGTTCTTGGCGCGCAGGTTGCGCAGCGCGGTCAGGCCGTCCACCTTCGGCATCATCAGGTCGAGCACGATCAGCGCCGGCCGCTCGCGCTCGAGGCGGGCCTGGAGGCCATCGCCATCGTGCAGGACCGAGACGGCAAAGCCCTGGCTGGTCAGGTACTCGCGCAGGAGGTCGCGCAGTTCGGGATCGTCGTCGACGACGAGGATCTGGGTAGGCTGGTTCGTTCGCATAGCCACATGATAGTCAGGCCGGCAGCGCCAGATGGCGATTTACCCCGACCGTTTTGTTTCCGGAGGTTACACCCGGCGCCATCGTAATCCGATGTAATAAAAGCGGGACGCCACGAAACAGGTGGGATGGCGGCGGCACATTATCCTTCAGGCCATGGCACCGCAGCCGTGCCCGCCTGCGGCATACTGCTGCAACTTCGCCGTCATATGGGGTCATTTGCCCCGATATGCCGAGCAAGCCCGTTGGTACGCCCTTCGTCGTGCCGTCCCCAGGATTCCCGGTCTATGTCCAGCCCCGAACAAGGTCAATCTCTTCCGCCCTCCCCGCCGCGCCGCCCCGGCCCGGCCCGCCGCCGCACCTGGATCGCCGTGGCCGTCATCGTCGTGCTGGCCGGCGTCGGCTGGTACTGGCACAGCCACCGGCAGGCCGCGCAGGAGGCGGGCGCGGCCACCGGCGGCGCCAGCGGCCCCGGCGCGGGTCGCCGCATGGGTGCCAGCGGCCCAGGGGGCCCGGGCGGCCCGGGCGCGCAACCGCGTTCGCCCGTGGTGGTCAACACGGTGGCCCGGCGTGACATGGACGTGGTGCTCAACGGCCTGGGCAACGTGACGCCGGTGACCAATGTCACCGTGCGCGCCCAGGTCTCGGGCCCGCTGCTGAAGGTGCTGTTCAAGGAAGGCCAGATGGTCAAGGCCGGCGACGTGCTGGCGGAGATCGACCCGCGCCCGTTMCAGGCCACGCTCGACCAGGCCGTGGGCCAGCTCGCGCGGGACCAGGCGCTGCTCCAGAACGCCCGGCTGGACCAGCAGCGCTACAAGACGCTGCTGGCGCAGGACTCCATCTCCAAGCAGCAGGTGGATACCCAGGACGCGCTGGTGCGCCAGTACGAGGGCACCGTGAAGACCGACCAGGGCAATGTGGATAACGCCCGCATCCAGCTCGGCTATACCAGGATCGTGGCGCCCAACTCGGGCCGCATCGGCCTGCGGCAGGTGGACCCGGGCAACATCGTCGGCACCGGCGACACCAACGGCATCGCGCTGATCACCCAGATCCAGCCGATTGCCGTGCTCTACACCATTCCCGAAGACAACCTGCCGGCCGTGCTGAAGAAGCTCAACGCCGGCGAGAAGCTGCCGGTGCAGGCGTGGGACCGCCAGGTGCGCAACCAGCTTGGCGAAGGCACGCTGCTGACCACCGACAACCAGATCGACACCACCACGGGCACGGTCAAGCTCAAGGCCATCTTCCCGAACACGGACGGCATGCTGTTCCCGAACCAGTTCGTGAACGTGCGCACGCGCGTGGACACGCTGGTGGACGCCACCGTGATCCCGGTGGCCGCCATCCAGCGCGGCCAGCAGGGCACCTTCGTCTACGTGGTGGGCGATGACAACCAGGTGAAGGTGCAGGTGGTCACGCTGGGGCCGACCGATGGCGCCCAGACCGCCGTCATGAAAGGATTGGAGCCGGGCCAGCGCGTGGTCGTGGACGGCGCCGACCGCCTCAAGGAAGGCATGATCGTGGAAGCCGTGGACCCGGCCGCGCGTGCCGCCGCCACCACGCCGGCCAGTTCGCCGCGCGGGCGTGGCCGGCGCCATGGCGGTGCCAGCGGCCCGCACGCCGGGGCCAGCGATGCCTCCGGAGCGGCTGGGGCGATGGGCGCCTCCGGCGCCGCAGCCGAGCGCCGGCGCCCCCGTGACGGCGACACCAATCCGAACCCGACCACGAACACGCCGGCCAACCCCACCGGCACCGTCGGCCAACGGCCGCAGCAGTAAGCACGGCGACGCACCCGAGACGGCATGAATCCCTCACGCATCTTTATCGAACGGCCGGTGGCCACGGCACTGCTGATGCTGGCCATCCTGCTGTCCGGGCTGGTGGCGTACCGGCTGCTGCCGCTGTCCGCGCTGCCGGAGGTGGATTACCCGACCATCCAGGTCACCACGCTCTACCCGGGCGCCAGCCCGGACGTCATGACCTCCTCGGTCACGGCGCCGCTGGAGCGCCAGTTCGGCCAGATGCCGGGGCTCAAGCAGATGTCGTCGTCGTCCTCTGGCGGCGCGTCGGTCATCACGCTGCAGTTCGAGCTGTCGCTGTCGCTGGACGTGGCCGAGCAGCAGGTGCAGGCCGCCATCAATGCGGGCGGCAACCTGCTGCCCTCGGACCTGCCCATGCCGCCGGTCTACAGCAAGGTCAATCCGGCCGATGCGCCGATCATGACGCTGGCGATGACCTCGGACACCCTGCCCCTGCCCAAGCTGCAGGACATGGTGGACACCCGCGTGGGCGCCAAGATCTCGCAGATCCAGGGCGTGGGGCTGGTCACCATCAGCGGCGGGCAGCGCCCCGCCGTGCGCATCCAGGCCAATCCCACCGCGCTGGCCGCGCTGGGCATGTCGATCGACGACCTGCGCACCGCCATCGGCAGCGCCAACGTGAACGGCGCCAAGGGCAGCTTCGACGGCCCCGCGCGCGCCTCCACCATCGACGCCAACGACCAGCTCCGCTCCGCCGACGAATACCGCCAGATCATCATCGGCTACCAGAACGGCGCGCCGATCCGCATCACCGACGTGGCCGACATCGTCGACGGCCCCGAGAACAGCCGGCTGGCCGCCTGGGCCAACAGCAAGCCGGCCATCGTGCTGAACATCCAGCGCCAGCCCGGCGCCAACGTGATCGAGGTGGTGGACCGCATCAAGACGCTGCTGCCGCAGCTGCAGGCGGCGCTGCCGGCCTCGGTGCACGTGCAGTTGCTGACCGACCGCACCACCACCATCCGCGCCTCGGTCAAGGATGTGCAGTTCGAGCTGCTGCTGGCCATCGCGCTGGTGGTGATGGTGATCTTMGTCTTCCTGCGCAACATCCCGGCCACCATCATCCCGGGCGTGGCGGTGCCGCTCTCGCTGGTCGGCACCTTCGGCGTGATGTACATGGCCGGCTTCTCGATCAACAACCTGACGCTGATGGCGCTGACCATCGCCACCGGCTTCGTGGTGGATGACGCCATCGTGATGATCGAGAACATCATGCGCTACATCGAGGAAGGCGATTCCCCGATGGCTGCGGCGCTCAAGGGCTCCAAGCAGATCGGCTTCACCATCATCTCGCTGACCTTCTCGCTGGTGGCCGTGCTGATCCCGCTGCTGTTCATGGGCGATGTGGTCGGCCGGCTGTTCCGCGAGTTCGCCATCACGCTGGCGGTGTCGATCCTGATCTCGGCCGTGGTGTCGCTGACGCTGACGCCGATGATGTGCGCGCGCCTGCTGCGCCACGTGCCCGAGGAGGAACTGCCGCGCTTCCATCGTGCCACGGGCCGCTTCTTCGACAACGTGATCCACCGCTACGGCCAGGCGCTGGAGTGGGTGCTGGACCGCCAGACCGCCACGCTGGTGGTGGCCGTGGGCACGCTGGTGCTGACCGGCCTGCTCTATATGCTGGTGCCGAAGGGCTTMTTCCCGGTGCAGGACACCGGCGTGATCCAGGCCATCACCGAGGCCTCACAGACCACCTCGTTCGCGGCGATGGGCCGCAAGCAGGAGGCCGTGCAGAAGGTGATCCTGCAGGACCCGGCGGTGGCCAGCGTCTCGTCGTTCATCGGCGTGGATGGCACCAACACCACGCTCAACGCCGGGCGCATGCTGATCAACCTCAAGCCCAAGGCCGACCGGGACAGCATGGCGGTGGTCACGCAGCGGCTCCAGGACGCCGTGCAGCAGCTGGGCGGCGTCTCGCTCTACACCCAGCCGGTGCAGGACCTGACCATCGAGGACCGCGTCTCGCGCACGCAGTACCAGTTCACCGTGGAAGACCCGGACCCGGCCACGCTGGCCGAATGGGTGCCCAAGCTGGTGGAGCGCCTGCGTCAGGAACCCGAACTGCGCGACGTGGCGAGCGACCAGCAGAACAACGGCCTGCGCGCCTATGTGGACATCGACCGGGACGCCGCCGCGCGGTTCGGCATCACCACGGCCGTGATCGACAGCGCACTCTACAGCGCCTTCGGCCAGCGGCTGGTGTCGACCATCTTCACGCAGTCCAGCCAGTACCGCGTGGTGCTGGAGACCATGCCGCAGTTCCGCACCAGCCCGCAGTCGCTGGCCGAGCTGCGCCTGCCGTCGTCGTCGGGCGGGCAGGTGCCGMTGGGCGCCATCGCCCGCATCAGCGAGCGCACCGGCCAGTTGGTGATCAACCATCAGGGCCAGTTCCCGGCCGCGACGGTCTCGTTCAACCTGGCCCCGGGCGAGTCCCTGGGCGCCGCCGTGGACAAGATCACGCAGATCGAGAAGGAGCTGAACCTGCCGATCTCGATGGTCACCGAGTTCCAGGGCGCCGCGCTGGCCTTCCGCGCCTCGCTCTCCAACACGCTGTGGCTGATCCTGGCCGCCGTGATCACGATGTACATCGTGCTGGGCGTGCTCTACGAGAGCACGATMCACCCGGTGACCATCCTGTCCACGCTGCCCTCGGCCGGCGTGGGGGCGCTGCTGGCGCTGCTGGTCTCGGGGCAGGACATCGGCATCATCGCGATCATCGGCATCATCCTGCTGATCGGCATCGTCAAGAAGAACGCCATCATGATGATCGACTTCGCGCTCGAGGCCGAGCGTGAGGGCGGCATGGCGCCGCGCGACGCCATCTTCCAGGCCTGCCTGCTGCGCTTCCGCCCGATCCTGATGACGACCATGGCCGCCCTGCTGGCCGCCCTGCCGATGATGCTGGGCACGGGCATCGGCTCCGAGCTGCGCCGGCCGCTGGGCGTGACGATGGTCGGCGGCCTGCTGGTCAGCCAGGTGCTGACGCTGTTCACCACGCCGGTGATCTACCTGGCATTCGACAGCGTGGCGATGCGGCTCAAAGGGTGGCGCAAACGCCGCTTCGGCGATCCTGACGACGGTGGCGACGGTGGCGACAACGAGGACGCCCATCGTCCCCGCCCGAACCCGAATCCGAACGCGAACCCGCAGGAGCCGCACGCCTGATGAACCTGTCGGCCGCCTTCATCCAACGCCCGGTTGCCACCGCGCTGCTGACCCTCGGCATCCTGCTGGCGGGCCTCGCGGCGTTCCGGCTGCTGCCGGTCTCGCCGCTGCCGCAGGTGGACTTCCCGACCATCTCGGTCTCGGCGTCGCTGCCCGGCGCCAGCCCCGAGACCATGGCGGCCACCGTGGCCACGCCACTGGAGCGCGCGCTGGGCACCATCGCTGGGGTGACCGAGATCACCTCCAGCAGCTCGCTGGGCTCCACGCGGGTGACGCTGCAGTTCGACCTCTCGCGTGACATCGACGGCGCCGCGCGGGACGTGCAGGCGGCCATCAACGCCTCACGCGGGACGCTGCCGACCAGCCTGCCGAACAATCCGACCTATCGCAAGGTCAACCCGGCCGACGCGCCGATCATGATCATCGGGCTGACCTCGCCCACCATGACGCGCGGCCAGCTCTACGACGCCGCCTCGACCATCCTCTCCCAGAAACTGTCGCAGGTGGAGGGCGTGGGCCAGGTGACGATTGGCGGCGCCTCGCTGCCGGCGGTGCGGGTGGAGCTGAACCCCACGGCGCTGAACAAGTACGGCATCTCGCTGGAAGACGTGCGCAACACGATCTCGGCCACCAACGCCAACCGCCCGCTCGGCGTGCTCGAGAACAACGTCAACAACTGGCAGGTCTACGCCAACGACCAGGCGATGACGGCCAAGGACTACATGCCGCTGATCGTGCGCTACGCCACGCCGGGCACGTATTCGTCCGCCTCGGCCGGCGCGCTGATTGCCAGCACGGCCAACGCCACGGCCGGCGGCGGGGTGAGCACCAAGACCGTCAACGGGATCACCACTACCACCATCACCACCAGCAGCGGCACCACCACCGTCAGCTCGGGCGCCACGGGCGGCAACAGCGCCGCCGCCGGCCCCAACGCCTTCGCGGTGCCGATCCGGCTCCAGGACGTGGCCAGCGTGGTGGATTCGGTGCAGGACATCCGCAATGCCGGCTCGGCCAACGGCAAGCCGTCGGTGCTGCTGGTGCTGAACCGCTCGCCCGGCGCCAACATCATCGAGACCGTGGACCGCGTCAACGAGATGCTGCCGCAGCTGCGCAAGATGATCCCGGCCAGCATCTCGATGGACGTGATGATGGACCGCACGCCCACCATCCGCGCCTCCCTGCGCGAGGTGGAGCACACGCTGATGATCTCGGTGGCGCTGGTGATCATGGTGGTGTTCCTGTTCCTGCGCAACGTGCGCGCCACGCTGATCCCGAGCGTGGCCGTGCCGGTGTCGCTGGTCGGCACGTTCGCGGTGATGTACCTGTGCGGGTTCTCGCTCAACAACCTGTCGCTGATGGCGCTGACGATTGCCACCGGCTTCGTGGTCGATG
Source organism: Cupriavidus sp. 05T42 (assembly GCF_056396345.1). Lineage (NCBI taxonomy): Bacteria > Pseudomonadati > Pseudomonadota > Betaproteobacteria > Burkholderiales > Burkholderiaceae > Cupriavidus > Cupriavidus sp. 05T42. Next base: position 274,550 of record NZ_JBFTLH010000008.1, on the reverse strand, counting down.
ACGCCATCGTGGTGCTGGAGAACATCTCGCGCCATATCGAGAATGGCATGAAGCCGCGCGCGGCCGCCCTGCGCGGGGCGCGCGAGGTGGGCTTCACGGTGTTGTCGATGAGCCTGTCGCTGATCGCCGTGTTCATCCCGCTGCTGATGATGGGCGGCATCGTGGGCCGGCTGTTCCAGGAGTTCGCCATCACGCTGTCGGTGGCCATCCTGGTCTCGCTGGTCGTGTCGCTGACCACCACGCCGATGATGTGCGCGCGGCTGCTGCGCCCCGTGGACGAGCACAAGGCCAGCCAGGGCCGCTTCTACCGGGCCAGCGAGCGCGTGTTCAACTGGATGCACGACCGCTACGCGCGTTCGCTGGACTTCGCGCTGCGGCACGGCAAGCTGGTCTGGGTGATCCTGCTGGCCACCATGGCGCTGAACGTCTGGCTCTACGTGGTCGTGCCGAAGGGCTTCTTCCCGCAGCAGGACACCGGCCGGCTGATCGGCTTCATCCGCGCGGACCAGGCCACCTCGTTCCAGGCCATGCGCGGCAAGCTCGACAACTTCATCAAGATCGTCCAGTCCGATCCGGCCGTGGTCAACGTCACCGGCTTCACCGGCGGCTCGCAACGCAACACGGGGCAGATGTTCGTGACGCTGAAGCCGCTGAACGAGCGCAAGGAGTMCGCCGACGCCATCATCGCCCGGCTGCGCCTGAAGCTGGCCAGGGAGCCCGGCGCCAACCTCTACCTGCAATCGGTGCAGGACATCCGCGTGGGTGGGCGCCAGAGCAGTTCGCAGTACCAGTTCACGCTCCAGTCCGACGACCTGGAGACGCTACGCACCTGGGAGCCCAAGGTGCGCGCGGCGATCTCGAACATCAAGGGGATCGAGGATGTGGATACCGATACCAATGACAAGGGCCTGCAGACCTCGGTGATCATCGACCGGGACACCGCCTCCAAGCTCGGCGTCACCGCCCAGCAGGTGGATGCGGTGCTCAACGACGCCTTCGGCCAGCGGCTGGTCTCCACGATCTACCACCCGCTGAACCAGTACCGCGTGGTGATGGAGCTGAGCCCGGAGTACCTGCAGGGGCCGCATGCGCTGCAGGACATCTACGTGGTCACCGGTAACGGCCGGCGGGTGCCGCTCTCGGCCTTCGCGCGCGTCACGCCGACCAGCACGCCGCTCGGCGTGAACCACCAGGGCCAGTTCGCCGCCTCCACGATCTCGTTCAACCTGGCCGAAGGGTTCTCGCTGTCGGAGGCCACCGACGCCATCCGCCAGGCGTTGGCCAAGATCGGCGCCCCGGAGACGCTCCAGGCCAACTTCCAGGGCGGCGCCAAGGCGTTCCAGGACTCGCTCAAGAGCCAGCCCTACCTGATCCTGGCCGCGCTGATCACCATCTACATCGTGCTCGGCATCCTGTACGAGAGCTACGTGCACCCGCTGACCATCCTGTCCACGCTGCCCTCGGCCGGGGTGGGCGCGCTGCTGGCGCTGCTGCTGTTCAAGACCGAATTCAGCATCATCGCGCTGATCGGCGTGATCCTGCTGATCGGCATCGTCAAGAAGAACGCGATCATGATGATCGACTTCGCCATCGACGCCGAGCGCAATGAGGGCATGAGCCCGCGCGAGGCGATCTATCGCGCCTGTCTGCTGCGCTTCCGGCCGATCCTGATGACGACCATGGCCGCGCTGCTGGGCGCGGTGCCGCTGGCCATCGGCCGGGGCGACGGCGCCGAGCTGCGCGCGCCGCTCGGCATCTCGATTGTCGGCGGCCTTGTGGTGAGCCAGTTGCTGACGCTCTACACCACGCCCGTGGTCTACCTCACGCTCGACCGCTGGCGCCTGCGCGTGCAGGCATGGCGCGCCCGCCGCCAGCGCCACGGCCAACGCCCGGACGCCGCGCCGCGGCTGGAATCCTGACCTCCATGATGAAGATGAACCGCCCCCTTTCGCTGCCCGGCGCCTCCGCCATCGCCCTGGCCTGCATGGTCCTGGCCGGCTGCGCCGTCGGCCCCGACTACCAGCGCCCCGATGCGCCCGTCCCCAAGGCATTCAAGGAGGCCAGCGAGGCCATGCCGGGCTGGACCGGCGACTGGAAGACCGCCGAGCCGCAGGACGCCACGGCGCGCACCGACTGGTGGCGCGTGTTCGGCGACCCGGCGCTCGACGACCTGATGGCGCAGGTGCAGATCTCGAACCAGAACATCAAGGCGGCCGAGGCGCAGTACCGGCAGGCCACCGCCTCGCTGCAGGCCGCGCGCGCGGGCTTCTTCCCGGTGATCGGTGCGTCCGCCGGCCTCTCGCGCGGCGCCAGCAGCACCGGCGGCCGTATCACCAACGGCCAGAACGCCACGCTATCCGCCAGTTGGGAGATCGACGTCTGGGGCCGCATCCGCCGTCAGGTGGAGAGCGCCCAGGCCGGCGCGCAGGCCAGCCAGGCCGATCTGGCCGCCACGCTGCTCTCCACGCAGGCCACGCTGGCGCAGAGCTACTTCCTGCTGCGCATTGCCGATTCACAGCGCGCGCTGCTCGACCGCACCGTGGCCGACTACGAGAAGTCGCTGCTGCTGGTGCGCAACCAGTACCAGGCCGGCACGGCGCAGCGTTCGGACGTGTTGCAGTCGGAAACCCAGTTGAAGAGTGCGCAGGCGCAGCAGATCGACATCCAGATCACGCGCGCGCAACTGGAACACGCCATCGCGGTGCTGGTCGGCAAGCCGCCGGCAGACCTGACCATGGCCGTGGTCGAGGTGGACGACGCCATTCCCAACGTGCCGGTGGCTGTGCCATCGACGCTGCTGGAGCGCCGGCCTGACATCGCGGCGGCGGAGCGGCGCATGGCCTCGGCCAATGCCGATATCGGCGTGGCGCAGGCGGCGTACTACCCCACCCTGTCGCTGTCGGCCACGGGCGGGCTGACGGCGGGCACGCTGGCGCGCTGGCTGTCCTTGCCGGACCGCGTGTGGTCCGTCGGCGCCGGGCTGGCCGGCACTGTGTTCGATGGTGGCCTGCGCGGCGCGGCCAAGGCGCAGGCCGTGGCGGCGTATGACCAGACCGTGGCCAACTATCGCCAGACCGTGCTGGGCGCGTTCCAGGAGGTGGAAGACAACCTCGCCGCCGCGCGGCTGCTGGGGCAGGAAGCCACCGTGCAGAACGACGCGCTGCGTTCCGCGCGCGAGGCGCTGGCGCTGGTCAACAATCGCTACAAGGCCGGCACGGCCGGGCTGCTCGATGTGCTGACCGCGCAAACCGCCGCCTACACGGCCGAGCGCACGGCGCTGTCGATCACGGGCCGCCAGTACACGGCGGCCGTCACGCTGATCGCCGCGTTGGGCGGCGGCTGGCACGCGGAGGGGACGGACACGGCGCAGGCGCCGCAGCCTGCCGCGCAACCGACCCCGCAACCCGCGCCCCAGTAATCAACGCTGCTGGTACCGCGCCGGCGCGAGCGGCAAGGGCTGCTGCCGCACGCGCTCGCGCAGCCAGGTGGCGGCCTTGCCGAGCGGGCGCTGCTTGTGCCAGACCAGCTCCATCGCCACCGGCCAGTCCTGGTCCTGGAAGGCCAGCCGGGGCGATACCAGCGTGGCCGCCGCCGGCGAACTGGCGGCGATGTGCCACGGCACGAAGGCCCAGCCCAGCCGCCGCTTGACCAGTTCGACGATCACCCACTGGCTCTCCACCCACCAGACCTCGGCCGCCACGCGCAGCCGCTTCTTCTCCTCGCTGTCGCTGCGCGTGGCCACCATCAGTTGGCGGTGGCGCTTCAATTCCTCGAAATCGACCTGCGCATGGGCGGCCAGCGGATGGTCGGGCGCGCAGATCACCGGCATCGGCACCCAGCCCAGCGCGTGGAAGGCCAGTTCGGGCGGCAGCACTTCCTGCCGCCACATGATGCCGAGGTCCGCGCACTGGCTCATCACCAGCCGGCTGACGTCCTCCATCAGCGGGAACAGCAGCTCCAGCTCCACGGCGGGAAAGCGTTGCGAGAACTCGTCCAGCAGCACGCCAAGCACTTCCTCGGGGTACAGCTCGTCCACGGCCAGCGTCAGGCGCGACTCCACGCCCTCGCCCAGGCTCATCGCCACGCCCCGGAAATGCTCGCAGCGCTCCAGGATCACGCGCGCCTCCACCAGCAGGCGCTCGCCAGCCGGCGTCAGCACCGGGTAGCGCGCGGTGCGGTCGAACAGCGCGTTGCCGAGGTCGATCTCCAGGTTAGCCACCGCGGCGCTGATTACCGACTGTGCCTTGCCGAGCTTGCGCGCCGCGCCCGAGAACGATCCACTCTCGGCGGCGGCTACAAAGGCTTGCAGCTGGTCCAGGGACAGGCTCATGGGTACTCCTTTCATCACATCGACACGGAATCGACGCCCCACCGGCAGCGATCCATCTGTTTTGCCGATGGTATCCAACTTGTCCTAAGTTGTCCTGCCGATAGAATGGCCTCCATCGATCCCAAGGAGTTCCTGTCATGCGCACCACCGGAGACCGCATCCGCCATACCGTCGGCTTCGAGCTGATCGGCCTGCTGGCCTTCGCGCCGCTGGCCAGTTTGGTGTTCGGCTACGCCCTGCACCAGATGGGCCTGATTGGCGCCGTGGCGTCGCTGATCGCCGCGGTCTGGAACTACGTCTACAACCTGATGTTCGACAAGGCGATGCTGCGCTTCCGGGGGCAGCTGCGGAAGACGCCAGCCATCCGCGTGCTCCACGCCATCCTGTTCGAGGGCGGGTTGCTGCTGGTCTTCCTGCCGTCCGTGGCGTGGTATCTCGACATCAGTCTGGTCGATGCCTTCATCATGGACATCGCCGTGGCCGGCTTCTACATGGTCTACGCGCTGATCTACAACTGGGCCTACGATGCGATCTTTCCGATCCCGAACGCCACGCCGCGCGACTGCGCCGCCGACTGCCCCTGATAGATCCGAGCGTCGCTGAGACGCCAAGCCGACTTCACGGGCGAACTGGCACGTGAAGCGGCTGTTTTACGTCATCCAGCCGATGGCGGGCATGCGTTAACATGCTCGCCATGCCAAATCGTCCCGCCCTGCTTCGTCTCCCGCTGACGGCCGCCATCGCCGCCGTCGCCCTGCTCTCCACCGGCATCGCCGGAGCCCAGGCCAAACCCGCCAAGGCGGCGCAGGCCGTCAAAGCCACTGCATCGAAATCCGCCACGGTCCGCCGCGCGAGCGCCGACACCGTCGATCTGGCCGCCGCCCGCACCGGGCTGCCGGCATCGGTCACGGCCGCGCTGCGCCGGGCCAACGTGCCGCTCTCCGCCGCCAGCTTCTACGTGGTCAAGGTCGGCGCGCCGCAGGCCCGCGTGAGCTGGAACGCCGAGACGCCGATGAACCCGGCCTCGACCATGAAGGTGGTGACCACCTTCGCCGGCCTGCAGCTGCTGGGGCCGGACTACCGCTGGCTGACCTCGCTCTACGCCGATAGCGAACCCGCTGCCGACGGCACCATCCGGGGCAACGTCTACCTGCGCGGGCGCGGCGATCCCAAGCTGGTGCCCGAGGAGATGGCCAAGCTGGTGGCTTCGGCGCGCAACGCGGGCGCCACCACCATTGACGGCGACGTGGTACTCGACCGCAGCTTCTTCGCCGATGCCTCCGAAGGCACTTATACGATCGACGGCGAGTCCCAGCGCGCCTACAACGTCAATCCGGACGCGCTGCTGTACGCCTTCAAGACCCTGTCATTCACGATCACCCCGGACGCCGCCGGCCGCACCGTGGACGTGGCGGTCACGCCCGCGCTGGCGCAGTTGCGCGTGGAGAACCGCCTGACGCTGACCAACGGCCGCTGCGGCGACTGGCGCTCGCGCGCCACGCCCAACATCACCCCGCAGCCGGATGGCACCGTGGTGGCCTCGTTCGACGGCACCTATTCGAGCGACTGCGGCGAGCACGTGGTCAACCTCGCCACGCTGTCGCACAGCGATTTCATCTGGGGCGGCTTCGTGGCCGAATGGCAGGCGGCCGGTGGCCGCTTCGCCCACACGCCGGGGCTGCGCAGCGGCGCGGTGCCGCGTGGCGCGTTCCTGCTGTCGCGCCACTACGGCCAGCCGCTCGGCGACGTGGTGCGCGACATCAACAAGTTCTCGAACAACGTGATGGCGCGCCAGCTGTTCCTGACGATTGGCGCGGAGATGGACCGCAGCGGCCCGGCCAGCACGGCGCGTTCCGCGCAGGTGATCCGCCGCTGGCTGACACGCCAGGGGCTGGACATGCCGGGGCTGGTGCTCGACAACGGCTCGGGACTGTCGCGCGAGGAGCGCATCAGCGCCTATGACATGGCCCGCCTGCTCCAGCAGGCGCTGGCCAGCGACGTCGGCTATACGCTGGTCGATTCCCTGCCCATCCTCGGCGTGGACGGCACGCTGCGCAACCGGCTCACGCGCGCCCACGCGGCGGGCAACGCCTACCTGAAGACCGGCACGCTGGCCGATGTGCGGGCGCTGGCCGGCTATGTCGATGCGACGAACGGCGGCCGCTACGTGGTGGTGGCGTACATCAACCACCCGAACGCCTCCGGCGCGCAGGCAGCGCACGATGCGTTGATGGAATGGGTGTTTCGCGGGGCGCCTTGAACAGGGTCGTGGCGCATTGATGCGCCCGCCCTCTCCCCCGCCCCTCTCCCGGAGGGAGAGGGGAGAACACAGGGGGAAGATCGAAAGCCCTCGGTTTGCTCCCCTCGCCCGCTTGCGGGAGAGGGGCCGGGGGAGAGGGTAGGCGCTGGCTATGCCTCGAACGCCGCCGCGGCCCGCCCGAGGCGGTCGCGTACCCCGTCCCAGAATGGGTGTTTCGCGGGGCGCCTTGAACAGGGTCGTGACGCATTGATGCGCCCGCCCTCTCCCCCGCCCCTCTYCCGGAGGGAGAGGGGAGAACACAGGGGGAAGATCGAAAGCCCTCGGTTTGCTCCCCTCGCCCGCTTGCGGGAGAGGGGCCGGGGGAGAGGGTAGGCGCTGGCTACGCCTCGAACGCCGCCGCGGCCCGCCCGAGGCGGTCGCGTACCCCGTCCCAGTCGTGGGCGTCGGGGACTGGCTCGAACACGAGCCGGCTGAAACCTTCCTTGTCGAGCTTGCGCAGCAGGCCGTAGAGCGCCTGGGCATAGGCGTCCGGCGTGGCGGGTGCTGGCACGAACACGCAGCGCGGGTCGTTGCTGACCTGCGTGGCGCCGACCCAGGCGAGCCGGCCATCGCCCGGCAGCGCCGCCAGGTAGCGCGGCAGTTGATCCGGCGAAGCCAGCGTMAGCGGCGTGCGCGGTGCGTAGTGAGCCTTGAGCGTGCCCGAGGCGCGCGGCGCGGCGGCGTCGGGGGCCAGCGGCATCGTGCCGAGCACGTCGGCCATCATCGCCGCCGTGATCGCGCCGGGGCGCAGCAGCACCGGCCCGACCTCGTCGATGCGCGACAGATCGACGATCGACGATTCAATGCCGATATCCACCCCATCGCCCTCCAGCACGTAGACCGTGCCCTCGAACTCGTCCCGCACATGCTCGGCTGTGGTCGGGCTGACCTGCCCGAACTTGTTGGCCGAAGGCGCCGCAATGCCGCCCCGGCCGCGCCGGAAGCGCGACAGCAGCGCCTGCGCCACCGGGTGCGAGGGGCAGCGCAGCCCGAGGCTGTCCTGCCCGCCCGCCACCGCCGCCGGAATATGGGCGGCGCGCTTGAGAATGATCGTCAGCGGACCGGGCCAGAAGGCGTCGATCAGCTTTTGTGCCGCTTCCGGCACCTCCGCAGCCCAGTAGCCCACATCGGCGCCATCCACCACGTGGACGATCACCGGATGGTTCGACGGCCGGCCCTTGGCGGCGAAGATGCGCGCCACGGCTTCGGGGTTCTCGGCATCGGCGCCCAGCCCATAGACGGTTTCCGTCGGAAAGGCGACGAGCTGGCCGGCCTCGAGCAGGCGGACGGCCTCATCCAGTTCGGCCGCCGTGGGCATGCGTGAAGACATCGGCAACCCTCAGACCGGGATATGGAGCGCCTGCGCGGCGGCGTTGAACGCCGCCTCGGCGGCAGCGGCCTGCTCGCCCACGCAGTTCACATGGCCCATCTTGCGCGACGGCCGCGCGTCGTTCTTGCCGTACAGGTGCAGCTTGGCGCCCGGCTGGCCGACGACCTCGTCCCAGGCCGGCGTGCGCTCCAGGCCGAACTCGAACCAGACATCGCCCAGCAGATTCAGCATCTTGCCGGCCGAATGCTGGCGCGTGCTGCCCAGCGGCAGGCGGGCCATGGCGCGCACCTGCTGCTCGAACTGGCTGGTCTCGCAGGCGTCCATGGTGATGTGGCCCGAGTTGTGCGGGCGCGGCGCCATCTCGTTGGCGACCAGCGTGCCATCGGTCAGCACGAAGAATTCGATGCAGAGCACGCCGACGTAGCCCATCTCCGTCGTCACGGTGGCGGCGGCGGCGCGGGCGCGGTTGGCGATGTCGTCGGACACGCTCGACGAAGGCATGGTGGTCGAGAACAGGATGCCGTCCCGATGGACGTTCTCGGCCAGCGGCCAGGTGGCGGTGCTGCCGTCGGCGGCGCGGGCGGCCAGCACGGACACCTCGTAGGCCAGCGGCAGCATCTGCTCCAGCACGCACGGCACGTGCTGCATGGCGCGCCACGCGGCGCGCACGTCCTCGCGCGTCTTCACGCGGGCCTGGCCCTTGCCGTCGTAGCCCATGCGCGCGGTCTTGAGGATGCCCGGCAGCACGTTGTCCGGAATCTGGTCGACATCGGCATCGTGCTGGATCACCCAGTGCGGGGCCGGCGGCACGCCGGTGCGCTCGGCGCACGAGGCAAAGAACTTCTTCTCGCCGATGCGGTTCTGGGCAATCGACACACAGTAGCCGCGCGGCGCCACGAACGCGCCCAGTTGCTCCAGGCGGTCCAGCGACAGCGACGGCACGTTCTCGAACTCGGTACTCACCGCTTCGCAGAGCTGGCCCATCTCGGCCAGCGCCGCTTCGTCGGTATAGACCGCGCAGATATGCCGGTCCGCCACGGCACCGGCCGGGCTGTCCTGGTCCGGGTCCAGCACGCAGACGCGGTAGCCCATGGACTGCGCCGCATGGGTGAACATGCGGCCGAGCTGGCCGCCGCCGAGCATGCCGAGCCAGGCGCCGGGCAGGATCGGCGCGGTCGGGTTGTCCACGCCGAACTCGGCGCGCGACTCCGGCGTGTGGGCTTCGGACAGGTAGGGATGGATATCGGTCGGCATGCGGATCGGTTCCGGCGGCTTACTTATAGATAGAGAGAGGGACTGGGGCTCAGGCCGGCAGCGTCATGGCGCGCGCGGCCTCGGTCTGCTTCGCGCGGAACGCCTCGAGCGCGCTGGCCAGCGCGTCGTCGGTGGTGGCCAGCGTGGCGATGGCGTGCAGCGCCGCGTTGGCCGCGCCGGCTTCGCCAATGGCGAAGGTGGCCACCGGCACGCCCTTGGGCATCTGCACGATGGAGAGCAGCGAGTCCTCGCCGCGCAGGTACTTCGACGGCACGGGCACGCCGAACACCGGGACGATGGTCTTGGCGGCGATCATGCCCGGCAGGTGGGCGGCACCGCCGGCGCCGGCGATGATCGCCCGGATGCCCCGGCCGCGCGCCGACTCGGCGTAGCGGAACATGTCGTCGGCCATGCGGTGGGCGGAGACCACTTGTGCCTCGAACGCCACACCGAAATCCTTGAGCATGGCCACCGCGTGCTGCATCACGTCCCAGTCGGAACTGCTGCCCATCACCACGCCGACCACCGGCTTTGCTGCGTTGCTCACGATCTGTCCTTCCTAATGCGGTTAGGCGAGTTCTTCGCCGGTCAGGCGGGTCAACGCCTCACGGTACTTGTCGGCGGTCTTCTGCACCACGTCCTCGGGCAGCTTCGGCGCCGGGGCGGTCTTGGGCCACGGCTTGCCGTCGATGCGCACGGCTTCGAGCCAGTCGCGCACGAACTGCTTGTCGAACGACGGCGGGTTGGTGCCCACCTGGTACGAATCGGCCGGCCAGAAGCGCGACGAATCGGCGGTCAGCACCTCGTCCATCAGGGTCAGCGTGCCGTTGTCGTCCAGGCCGAACTCGAACTTGGTATCGGCGATGATGATGCCGCGCGTGGCGGCGAAGTCGGCCGCTTCCTTGTACAGGCGGATCGAGATGTCGCGCATCTGGGCAGCCAGATCCTTGCCGATCCGCTCCTCGACCTMGGCGAACGAGATGTTCTCGTCGTGCTCGCCCATCTCGGCCTTGGCGGCCGGCGTGAAGATCGGCTCGGGCAGCTTCTGCGCGTTCTGCAGGCCGGCCGGCAGCTCGATGCCGCACACCTTGCCCGTCGCCTGGTAGTCCTTCCAGCCGCTGCCGGCCAGGTAGCCGCGCACCACGGCTTCCACCAGGATCGGCTTCAGCCGCTTGACCACCACGGCCCGGCCCTGCACCTGCGCCACTTCCTCGGGCGCCACCACGCTCTCGGCGCTGATGCCGGTCTCGTGGTTCGGCACGATGTGCGCCAGCTTGCGGAACCAGAAATTGGCCATCTGGTTCAGCACGCGGCCCTTGGCGGGAATCGGCTCGCCCAGGATGACGTCGAACGCCGAGAGGCGGTCGGTCGTGACGATCAGCAGCTTGTCGTCGCCAACGGCGTAGTTGTCACGGACCTTGCCATGGCCGAGCAGCGGCAGGGACTGGATGGAGGACTGATAGAGAGCTTGGGACATGGTGGGTCTGGGCCGGCGGGAGAGCCAAACAAAAAAAGCGTCGCCCCCGTTTGCGGGGGACGACGCCGTTACGACAGGATTACTGCACAACCTGGGCGAGCTTGCCCGTCTTGTACGCCGAGGCGATGTCGATCAGGCCGACCGGCTTGATCTTGCTGGCCTGGCCTTCGCAGCCAAACGCCACGTAGCGGTCCTTGCAGACCAGCTTGGCGGCTTCGCGGGCCGGCTTCAGGTACTCGCGCGGGTCGAACTTGGTCGGGTTCTCGGCAAAGAAGCGACGGATTGCGCCGGTCATGGCCAGGCGGATGTCGGTGTCGATGTTGATCTTGCGCACGCCGAACTTGATCGCTTCCTGGATTTCCTCGACGGGCACGCCGTAGGTTTCCTTCATGTCGCCGCCGAACTTGCGGATCTCTTCCAGCAGTTCCTGGGGTACCGACGACGAACCGTGCATCACCAGGTGGGTGTTGGGGATGCGCGCGTGGATTTCCTTGATGCGGCTGATCGCCAGGATGTCGCCCGTGGGCTTGCGCGTGAACTTGTAGGCGCCGTGCGAGGTGCCGATGGCGATGGCCAGCGCGTCGAGCTGGGTCGCCTTGACGAAGTCGGCAGCCTGCTCGGGGTCCGTCAGCAGCATCGAGTGGTCGAGCACGCCTTCGGCGCCAATGCCGTCTTCCTCGCCCGCTTCGCCGGTTTCCAGCGAGCCCAGGCAGCCCAGTTCGCCTTCCACGGTCACGCCCACGGCGTGGGCCAGCGCCACCACCTTGCGGGTCACGTCGACGTTGTACTCGTACTCGGCGGGGGTCTTGCCGTCTTCACGCAGCGAGCCGTCCATCATCACCGACGAGAACCCGAGGTCGATGGCGCCCTGGCAGATCGCCGGCGACTGGCCGTGATCCTGGTGCATCACCACGGGGATGTGCGGGTAGGCTTCCACGGCCGCTTCGATCAGGTGGCGCAGGAAGTGCTCGCCGGCGTATTTACGCGCGCCGGCCGATGCCTGCATGATCACCGGGGCGTTGACCTCGTCGGCGGCCTGCATGATGGCCTGTACCTGTTCGAGGTTGTTCACGTTGAAGGCCGGCAGGCCGTAGCTGTTCTCGGCGGCGTGGTCCAGCAGCTGGCGCATGGAAACGAGTGGCATGTCTAACTCCTGAATGAAAAATTTTGGGGGGTTCTTATCGGGGATGTCCGGGCCGGCAGGTTCGCACCGCCAGGGTGCCGCGTCTGTCCGGCGCGCCACATCGCGCGCGCTTGTTCCTAAACCTTAACTGCCCACCCTCACGATCTTGAGGGTATTCGTGCCGCCCGGCTGCCCCATGGGCTCGCCGATGGTCAGCACGATGAAATCGCCCCGCTGCACCACGCCCTGGGCCAGCAGCAGCTCCTCGGCCTGCTCCAGCGCCTCGTCGCGGTCCGTGCTCGACTGGAGCGGCAGCGGCACCACGTTGCGGTAGAGCTGCATCTTGCGCTGGGAGGCCAGGTTCGGCGTCATGGCGTAGATCGGCACGTGAATCCGGTGGCGGCTCATCCACAGCGCGGTGGCGCCGGAATCGGTCAGCGCCGCGATGGCCTTCACTCCCAAATGATAGGCGGTGAACAGCGCACCCATGGCAATCGACTGGTCGATGCGCGAGAAGGTCTGGTTCAGGAAGTCGGTATCGAGCTGCACCACTTCGGACTTCTCGGCCTCCAGGCAGATGGCGGCCATGGCCTCGACGGTCTCCACCGGGAAGCGCCCGGCGGCGGTTTCGGCCGACGTCATCACCGCGTCGGTGCCGTCCAGCACCGCGTTGGCCACGTCGGACACCTCGGCGCGGGTCGGCACCGGGTTCACGATCATGCTTTCCATCATCTGCGTGGCGGTGATGGTCAGCTTGTTGGCCTCCCGCGCGAGGCGGATCATGCGCTTCTGGAGCGCCGGCACCGCCGCGTTGCCCACTTCCACGGCCAGGTCGCCCCGGGCCACCATGATGCCGTCGGACGCCTGGAGGATTTCCTCCAGCACGCCCGGGCGAATGGCCTCGGCCCGCTCGATCTTGGCGATCATGCGCGCCTTGTGGCCATGCGGCTGGCCGGCCACGGCGGCCAGCTGGCGCGCCATTTCCATGTCGGTGGCGTTCTTGGGGAAGCTCACGGCCACGTAGTCCGCGCCGAGGGCCATGGCAGTCTTGATGTCCTCCATGTCCTTGGCGGTCAGCGCCGGCGCCGAGAGCCCGCCGCCCTGGCGGTTGATGCCCTTGTTGTTCGAGAGATCGCCGCCCACGCGCACCGTGGTGAAGATCTCGCTGCCGATGACGCGGTCCACCACCAGCACGATCAGGCCGTCGTTGAGCAGCAGCACGTCGCCGGGGCCCACGTCGCGCGGCAGGTCCTGGTAGTCCAGCCCCACGCGCTCCTGGTTGCCGAGCGGGCAGGTGGCGTCCAGCACGAACGGATCGCCCGGCTTCAGCGTGACCTTGCCGTTCTCGAACTTGCCCACGCGGATCTTGGGGCCCTGCAGGTCGGCCATGATGGCCACCTCGCGGTGGCAGGCCGCCGCCGCCTCGCGCACCAGCGCGGCGCGGTCGATATGGTCCTGCGCGGTGCCGTGGGAGAAGTTCAGGCGCACCACGTCGACACCGGCGGCAATCATGCGGGTCAGCATGTCCAGCGTGCTGGACGCCGGGCCGATGGTGGCAACGATCTTGGTGGAACGAGTCATGCGGGCGGTTTCCTCAAAGGCTACTGGTACGGACAGGGGCGGCTCGGGAACGATCGGGCAAAAACAGGTGACAGGTAAATCAGGCCGCAGCGCGCTGCTGGAGCACTTCCAGCGCGGGCAGCGTCTTGCCTTCCAGGAACTCCAGGAAGGCGCCGCCGCCGGTGGAGATATAGCCCACGCGGTCGGCGATGTGGTACTTGGCGATGGCGGCCAGCGTGTCACCGCCGCCCGCGATCGAGAAACCCTTGGAATTGGCGATGGCCTCGGCCAGCACCTTGGTGCCGTTGCCGAACTGGTCGAACTCGAACACGCCCACCGGGCCGTTCCAGACGATGGTGCCGGCGGCCTGGAGCTGGTCCGCCAGCTGGGCGGMGGTCTTGGGGCCGATGTCGAGGATCATGTCGTCGTCGGTCACGTCCTTGACATCCTTGACCGTGGCGGCGGCCGTGGCGCTGAATTCCTTGGCGCAGACCACGTCCACCGGAATCGGCACCGAGGCGCCACGGCGGGCCATGATGTCGATGATGGCCTGGGCGTCGCCAACCAGGTCGTGCTCGGCCAGCGATTTACCGATCTTCAGGCCGGCGGCCAGCATGAAGGTGTTGGCGATGCCGCCGCCGACGATCAGCTGGTCCACCTTGTCCGCCAGGGACTTGAGGATGGTCAGCTTGGTGGAAACCTTGGAGCCGGCCACGATGGCGACCAGCGGGCGGGCCGGCTGGCCCAGCGCGCGGCCCAGCGCGTCGATCTCGGCCGCCAGCAGCGGGCCGGCGCAGGCCACGGGTGCGTACTTGGCGATGCCGTGCGTGGTGGCCTCGGCGCGGTGCGCGGTGCCGAAGGCGTCGTTGACGTAGACGTCGCACAGCTTGGCCATCTTCTGGGCCAGTTCGTCGCTGTTCTTCTTCTCGCCCTTGTTCACGCGGCAGTTCTCGAGCAGCACCACCTGGCCGGGCGCCACGTCCACGCCATCGACCCAGTTCTGCACCAGCCGCACGGGCTTGCCGAGCAGTTCGGACAGGCGTTCGGCGATCGGGGCCAGCGAGTCCTCGGGCTTGAATTCACCCTCGGTCGGGCGGCCCAGGTGGGACGTCACCATCACGGCCGCGCCGGCCTTCAGGCAGGCCTCGATGGCCGGCACCGACGCACGGATGCGGGTGTCTTCCGTGATCTTGCCGGCATCGTCCTGTGGCACGTTCAGATCGGCGCGGATAAACACGCGCTTGCCGGAGAGATTGCCTTGGGAGATGAGATCGGTGAGACGCAGGACAGAGGTCATGGCGAGTAGAAACGGGACTGGGCGGTACGCCAACAGCACGCGGCCGCGTTGGAAATCGGGGAAACCGGCATTTTACCTGATCGCCGTCACGGTTTTATGCGATTGGCCCTCGAAATGACGCCAACATCACTAATACCCACCCCGTGGGCGAAAGTGCCAGGAGCGCATCGGACTTCACTGCAAACCCCCTCGAAAGAAGGGTACAGGTATCTCTGGCGGGCTGCCCCGGTTGGGGTAATGTACGCCCTAATGTACTAAACGTATGCACCGCCAGACACGCATCGCAAAGGTCGCATATTTGGTACATCGCATCATCAGTTGCAGCCAGCGAGCCGGMATCGACCGGCAATAACAAAAAGCCATCCCACCCGACCCGCCCCGTTTCGAGGGCACCGGCGGCCGGATGGTCCATTGTCGTGAATGCAGGGGTAGATCCGATGGACCAAGCAAGCATGCACGGGGCAATCCGTGGGCTTTACGAAGGCATTCTGGACCCCGGCGCGTGGCACAAGAGCCTGTGCGCGCTGACCGATATGGCGGGTAGCGCACATGCGTCGATGATGGTGTGGGACACCGTGCGCGACCAGGTCACCGTGAACGAGATCGTCAATCCGGTGCCGGAACTGTTCACTGCGTACGAGAACGAGTACCAGGCCATCGATCCAGCCAAGATCTTCGCCCCCCGGCTGGTGCCCGGCGCCTGGTATATCGATGCACGCGACCTCGGCCCGCAGGCCATGGCGCGGCATCCGTTCTACTGCGACTTCTTCAACCGTTTCGACCTGCGCTCCTACGTGGCCTGCCTGGTGGAACGACAGCCCCACTACGAAGTGTATTTCTCGATGCAGCGCGCGTTGAGCCAGGACGCCTTCTCGGGCGAGGACACCCGTGCGCTCGACTGGGTGGTGCCGCATATGCGCAGCGCCATCGCCCTGCGCGAACGCACCATGGGGCTGTCCACGCTGGCGTCGGTGTCCGCGCGGCTGCTGGAGCGGCTCGCCTTCGCCGTGGCCGTCTACACGCCGGACCGCCACCTGCTGCTGGCTAATACCGCCGGCGAGCGCTGGGCGCGCCGGCTCGACCCCACTGGCAAGACCGGCGACTGGCGCCTCTCGCGCGGTTTTGCCGAGATGGTCCAGGCCGCCTGCCATCCCCACCAGCCGCAAGCCGCGCAGGCCGCGCGCGCCACCGACAAGACCGGCGCCATGGCCGAGGTGCTGGTCCTGCCCTTGCCGCCCTCCCACATCCTCGCCGCCTCCTGGCAGCAACCCGCCGCGCTGGTGGTGGTGCACGAGGCCGGCGCCCCATCCGTGCTGCTCGATACCGTGCTGCGCGACCTGTACGCGCTCACGCCGGCCGAGACGCGGCTGGCCACGCGGCTGGCCTGCGGCGAAGGACTACCCGAGGCGAGCCGACAGATGCGCATCCGCCACGAGACCGCGCGCACACAGCTCAAGTCCATCTTCCTGAAGACGGGCTGCGGCAGCCAGGCCCGCCTCACGCAGATGCTGACCCGGCTCGCCACCACGCTCGAGGGCGGCTAGCGCCCTCCCCTGCATCGCCCCTTGCCCCTGTCGCGCCCCCGCGGCAGGCATGCGAAGTCTTGACGCGCGCCCGCCTCACCGGAACCGGGCATACCTTCGCGCGCCACGCCGGACCCCAAGGCATGAACGACGGACAAATGCACGAGACCATTCGAAGTCTCTACCAAGGTGTTTTCGAAACGGGCGCCTGGCAGCGGAGCCTGGTCGCCCTGTGTGGCGCGAGCGGCAGTTCGCAGGCGTCGCTGATCGTGCGCAACCGGGCGCTGGACCGCGTGGTGGTGACCCACGCCGTCGACTACAAGCCGGACGCCATGGAGGCCTACACCTCCCACTACTACCAGTTCGACCCGAGCCGGCCGTTCGCCGAGCGCCTTGGCGTGGGCGACTGGTATATCGACCATCGCGACGTGGGCGAGCAGGTCATGCGTGCCAGCCCGTTCTATGGCGAGTTCCTGCGCGACCTCAATATCGCGTCGGTCATGTCGTGCCTCATCGAGCGGCATCCCACCTACGAGATCTACCTGTCGCTGCAACGGCCGCTCGACGCCAATGTCTACGCGGAAGCGGATGCCCTGGCGCTGGACTGGGTGATTCCGCACCTGCGCGATGCCCTCGGCCTGCGCGAGCGCATGCAGGAGCTGGCCACGCGGGGGCGATTGTCGGAAGACATGCTGAACCGGCTGCCCTTCGGGGTGGTGGTGTTCGATCTGGCCGGCAAGCCGCTGTTCGCCAACCAGTCCGGCGAGCCGTGGGTGCGGCGCCTGATGCCGGCCGCCTTCTTCGGGCCGCGCGCCAGCGCGCCGACGGACAGCGCCTTCTGGCAGTTCTCGCGCCCGTTTCCCGAGGTGCTTCGCGCCGTGGCCGCGCCAGACACCCTGCAGGCCGCGCAGGCCATCCAGGCCGCCGGGCCGGATGGCCGCACCGCGCAGATCGTGACGCTGGCGCTGGCGCCGATGGCGCAGAGCCTGCCCGGCATGGAGACCCACACCGTGCTGGCCGCCATCCACGAACGCTATGGCACGCCGCGCGCCATGCCGGCCATCCTGCGCGACCTCTTCGGCCTCACGCCGGCGGAAACGCGGCTGGCCGCGCTGCTGACGCAGGGCGTTGGCCTGCCGGACGCGTGCGCGCAGCTCGGCATCAAGCGCGAAACCAGCCGCACGCAGGTCAAGTCGATCTTCAACAAGACCCGCACCAGCACGCAGGCGCAACTGGCTCACCTGCTGACCCGGCTCAGCACGATGCTGACCGAGCCATCGCGCTATTAATTAGTGGTGGGAAGAAGACAGCCGGCTCAGGTGAGCAGCCGCAGCGCGGTGTACACCGCCATGCCGACCACGATCATCCCGACCATGCGGCGCGTGAACAGGTAGAACACCGTGGCCGCGATGCCGGCCATCAGCTTGGCGTTCATCGGCGAGATGGTGAAATGGCCCTGCCAGGTCATGAATTCCGGCACGATGATGGCCGCCAGCGCCGCCGCCGGGGCGTAGCGCAGCGCGCGCTGGAGGCGGTCCGGCACGGACACGCGCTCGCCGGCCATCAGGAACAGCGCCCGCGTGAGCACCGTCACCACGGCCATGCCGACGATGGCGATCCAGGTTTCGACGTGGCTCATGCGCGGTCTCCGGTCTGGGGTTCCGGCTGCGGCTCGGATATCGCGCGGGCCTCGGCCTTGGCCTTGTCCTTCCGCGCGCGGATGCCGCGCAGCGTGGCGCGCGCCGCCAGTTCGTCGCTGGCCATGCCCGCCGCCAGCGCACCCACCACGGCCACCACCAGCGCCAGCCGGTACGGGAGGTCGAAGCACAGCAGCGCCAGCACGGCGGACACCACCACGGCCATCAGCGTGGAGCGCGAGTTGATCGTGGCGATCATCACCGGAATCAGCGCCATCACGCCGGCCAGCCCGAGGCCCCAGGCGTCCGGGAACACGCTGGCCAGCAGGATGCCGAGCAGCGACGAGACCTGCCAGGTGGCGCAGTTGACCAGCGCCATCCCCCAGAAATAGCCCTCCTTGCCCGGCGCGTAGCCCGGCTCGACGTACTTCTGCATGAAATAGACGAAGTGGAGGTCGCCGTTGAAGAAGCCCAGCACGGTGCGCCGGCCCATCGGCAGATAGCTGAAGTGCGGCTGGAGCGCCGCGCTGAAAATGACGAAGCGCAGGTTGACCACGGCGGCGGTCAGCCAGATGGTCCAGATCGGCAGGCCGGCCGCGAACAGCGGCAGTACGGCCAGCTGGGCGGAGCCGGCGTAGACCAGCAGTGACATGCCGATGGCCTCGGGCACGGTCAGCGCCGACTTGCTCATGGCCACCCCGGTGACCAGGCCCCACGAGAACACCGCGGGCAGGGAAGGCGCGAAATAGCGTGCGCCGTCGAGAAAACCGTTGCGCTCCACCTCGGCAAATCGATGCCAGAGGCGCAACCACACCGGGGACGACTGTCGGGGTGTCATAGCAGAGGACGAGAAGGGTACGGCCAGCGCGGGGAGCGGGGCCGTCGGGGGCACCGCCGGCATCGCGCCGGCGGCAAAGCAGACATTATAGGCGCGTGCCCGCCGCTGGTAAGCGGCGGCTTAAAAGTGCACGCACCGAGTGTTGTTTCGTGGAGAATCGGGGCCCCGGCGCCCCTCCTTCCTCACCCAGCCGCTATGCCGGGCGGCTCGTGGGCGCCAGCGGCGCGGCTTCGGCGGCAGGCGCGTTGGTCGGATCCATAGCCGGGTCCGTCTCGTCATCCCCGCCGCCGGCCTGTCCCAGATCGATGCCTGACGTCTCCGGCAGCAACGCCGCCGAGACCATCACCACCGCGTAGCCCACCCCGGCCACCATGGCGATGGCCAGCGCCAGCGAGGTCCGCCCGCTGTTGAGCCAGCCCACGGCGAGCGGAAAGAACGAGCCGATCACCCGGCCGAGGTTGTACGACACGCCATACCCCGTGGCGCGCACGGCACTTGGGTACGACTCCGAGATCGTCGCGCCAATTCCCGAGAACACGCCCTGCATCAGCACCCCGAGCGGGAAGCCGAGGAACAGCATCGACGTATTGCTGACCGGAATCACCATATAGATCATCGCCATGACGAAAGCGCCGGCGGCGAACGCCATATAGGTCACGCGGCGGCCCCAGCGGTCCGTGGCGTAGGCGCCGGCCACGTAGCCGACCAGCGAACCGAGGATGGTCACCGCCAGGTAGGAGCTGGTGCCGAACACGGACAGCCCCCGCTCGGTCTTCAGGAAGGTGGGCAGCCAGGTGGCGATGGCGTAGTAGGCGCCCAGCATGCCGCCCGACAGCAGGCTGCACAGCACGGTCTTGCGCAGCAGCGGCGCGCGGAACACGCGCGCGAGATCGGCCCCCGGCGAGACCTTGCCCCGCGCGGCCCGGCTCTTGAGGAAGACTTCCGGCTCCTGCAGGTTGCGGCGCAGGTAGATCACCACCAACGCCGGCAGGATGCCGAGGAAGAAGCAGACGCGCCACGCCGTTTCCGGCTCGAACAGGTTGAACGTGATGGCGTAGGCGATGGCCGCCCCGCCCCAGCCGAACGAATAGCTGCTGGCGGTGAAGCCCGAGTACTTGCCGCGATGGGCCGGATTGCGGATCAGCTCGGTCACCAGCACCATGCACAGCGACGATTCGCCGCCGAAGCCCAGCCCCTGGAGCATGCGGAACACCAGCAACTGCTCGGGCGAATTCGCCATGCCGCAGAGGAAGCACGACACCGCGAACACGATGATGGTCCAGCGCAGCACGCGCACGCGGCCGAAGCGGTCCGCCAGCAGCCCGGCGCCCACCGCGCCAACCAGCGACGAGACCAGCGTCCAGGTGACGATGGCGCCCGCCATCGACTTGCTCATGCCCCACTGCGCCAGCAGCGTGGAGATGAGGAAGGAATAGATCATGAAGTCGAACACATCGACCGCATGACCGAGAAACGCGCCGTAGAACCCCTTGCGCTCGGCGCGCGACAGCTCCTTGAACCAGTCCATCATGATGGTTTCCTCCCAGTCTTCCGTTGTTATCGATCGATGCCGGCCGATGCCAGCCCGCGCGGCGGTTGGTAGCCGTAGCCGGCGGCCTCCAGCAATTGGGCGAAGCGCAGCGAGGTGAGATCGCCCCAGCGCCGCGCCACGATCTGCACGCCGCACGGCAGGCCGTCCCCCGCCGGGCCGATCGGCGCCACCGTGGACGGCAACCCGCACAGCCCCGAATGGCCGGCCCAGAACAGTTGCGTGGTCAGCGGCATCGGCTGGCCGTTCACCGGCAGCGTGCGCTGCCACGGCTCGCCGGCTTCGTCGAGCGGGAACGCGGTGGTGGCGGCGGCCGGGCACAGCAGCACGTCGTAATCGGCGAAGAAGCGGCGCCAGCTTTCGGCAAAACGGTCGCGCGCGGCCTGCAGGCGGAGCCAGTCGCGATGGGTCAGCGTGACGCCGGTGAACTGCAGCGTGGCGTAGTCGTCACCCGCATCGGGCTGGGCACGGGCCAGCGCGTCGGCGAAGGCGGCGTCATCCATATAGACGGCGGTCGTGGCGCGCAGCAGCAGCACATAGGTGCGCCACAGCGCGGCGGCGTCGAAGTCCGGGCGCACGTGCCAGTCMACCTTGGCGCCCTGCCCGGCCAGCCAGTGGCCGAGCGCCTCGATGGGCTGGCTGACGGTGGCATCGACATCGGCCAGCGGATGCGTCGGCAGCACCGCCACGCGGAAGTCGGCCAGACGCTGGTGCGGGCAGACCGGCAGGTCCAGCCGCCAGGCGGGCGCGAGGTCCACGTCCGGGCCGGCGATGGCGCGCAGCACCAGTTCGAGGTCGCGCGCGCTGCGGGCGACCGGGCCGGCCACGTTGATGTCCTGCTCGGCAAACCCGGCCGGCGCGTTGCCGTGGCCGCGCAGCGGCACCAGCCCGTGACTGCTCTTGTGCGAGAACACGCCGCAGTAGTGCGCCGGGTTGCGCAACGACGAGCCGATATCGGAGCCCACATCGAAAAAGCTCATGCCGGCGCAGACCGCCGCCGCGCTGCCGCCCGAGGAACCGCCGGGCGTGCGCGTCGGATCGTGCGGATTGCGCGTGGTGCCGTAGATCGCGTTGTAGCTCTGCCAGTCGCGCAGGCCCAGCGGCACATTGGTCTTGCCGAGCAGGATCGCGCCCTGCGCGCGCAGGCGCTGCACCACCACGGCGTCGCGCTCGGCACGATGATCGGCGCGCGCCGGGCTGCCGCAGGTGGTGGGCCAGCCGGCCACGTCGAACGATTCCTTGATCGAGAACGGCACGCCGTCCAGCGGCCCGAGCGCCGCGCCGGCCTGCCGGCGGCGGTCGCTCTCACGGGCTGCGGTGTGCGCGGCATCGAAGTCGGGCAGGACAAGGGCGTTGATCGTCGCATGATGGGCGACCCACGCGGCGTGGCAGGACGCGACCAGCGCCTGCGCGGTGGTCTCGCCACGGGCAAGCCGGTCGGCGGCTACCCAGATCGGCAAAAAGCAGTCGTCCAGCCGGCCAGGGTCGGCCGGTGGCAGGTCAGGCAGGGTCACGTGCGCTCCGTGTGTTGTCTTGGGCCGGCGCGTGGGCGCGGCGGCCTGAGGGGGCTTATCGATACGGCGGCGGATACAGCAATCGGTATACTATATTCACAAATCCAAAATTCACAAGGCAGTATTTGTGCCAAGGTGATTTGCACCGCAACAAGGCAGGATGCGGCTTTTCGGGGGATGGGCGCATGCGGGCGCGTGTGCGCTGCACCATCATCGGGAGCGCTTTGGTATACCGTTTGGTGCGAGAGGAGATTAGCGCCGCAGCAGGCCGACCAGTTCGTCGATGTCGGGCAAGGCGGCGGCGCGGCCCGTGGCTTCGCCTTCGGTGGCGTCGAGCACGCCGTCCGCCAGGGCGCGCTTGCCTTGGTGGAGGTCCACGATCCGTTCCTCGATGGTCCCGGCGGTAATCAGCCGGTAGACCGTGACCGGCCGCTGCTGGCCGATGCGGTGCGCGCGGCCCATCGCCTGATCCTCGGCGGCGGGATTCCACCAGGGGTCGGCAATCACGATGTAGTCGGCCGCCGTCAGGTTCAGGCCGAAGCCGCCGGCCTTCAGGCTGATCAGGAAGACATCGCCCGCCCCACCCTGGAACGCGGCCACGCGGCGCGTGCGTTCGCCGGCCGGCGTGGCGCCGTCCAGGTACTGGTAGGCCAGTCCCGCCTCATCCAGCGCGCGCCGCATCAACTGGAGGAAATCGACGAACTGGCTGAACACCAGCGTCTTGTGGCCGTTGGCGGCCAGCGTGGCGGCCAGTTCGGCGAAGGCGCGCACCTTGGCGCCCGGCGCGGCCACCTCGGGCGTGGCCAGACGCGGATCGCACGCGGCGCGGCGCATGCGCATCAGTTGGGCCAGCACGTGGATGCGGGCGTCGGGTTCGGCCGGCGCTGCCGGCTGTGCCTTGCGGCCCTTCCTGGCGGGCGGCCGTAGCAGCGCGCGCTCGGCCTCGGACAGCGCCTGACGGCGCAGGGCCTCGTAGTGGGCGGCCTCAGCCGGCTCGGGCTCCACGCGGATCACGAGTTCGGTGCGCGGCGGCAGTTCGTCCAGCACCTGCGCCTTGGTCCGCCGCAGCACGAACGGCGCGATCATGCGCCGCAGCCGCACGCGCGGCTCCCGCGCGCCATTGCGCTCGATCGGGTTGGCAAAGTGTTCGTTGAAGCGGACCAGCGACCCGAGCAGCCCCGGGTTGCAGAACCGCATCACGGCCCAGAGTTCGGACAGCCGGTTCTCGATCGGCGTGCCGGAAAGCGCCACGCGGCAGTCGGCGGCCAGCGCAAACATGGCCTGCGCGCGGCGCGAGGACGGATTCTTGATCGATTGCGCCTCGTCGGCGATCACCGTGTGCCAGCGCCGCGCGCCGAAATCCTTGCGCGCCTGCTGGAGCAGTTGGTACGAGACGATCACGAGGTCATGGGCGCCGGCCTGCTCGACGATGGCCACGCGGTCCCCCTCGGCATAGAGATGGACGTTGAGCGTGGGGGCGAAGCGGCGCGCCTCGGCGGCCCAGTTGCCGCACACCGAGGTCGGCGCCACGACCAGCGCCGCGCCGTCGGCAGCACGCGCCAGCAGCAGCGCGAGCGACTGGAGCGTCTTGCCCAGCCCCATGTCATCGGCCAGACAGGCGCCGAAACCGGCCTCGGCCAGCGCCATCATCCAGCGGTAGCCTTCTTCCTGATAAGGACGCAGTTCGGTCGCCAGCGTGGCGGGCACGGCGGCGTCCGCCTCCCGCGCGGCCCGCAGCCGGCGCACGCGGGTGCGGAAGTGCGCATCCGGGTCCACGCCGGCGCCGGCCAGCACGTCGTCCAGCCAGGGCGCGGCCACCAGCGGCACGCGGATGCCATCGCGCATGGCATCCCCCACCCCGGCGAGGTCGCGCAGGCGGGCGCGCAACTGCCCGGTCAGCGCCACGTAGACGCCCTGCCCCATCGGCATGAACCGCCCGGCGTGGCCGTGCGCCCAGGCCACCAGCTTCTCGAGCGACATCACCAGCCCCTCGGCCACGCGCAGATGGCCGACGAGCTTGAACCACTCGCTGCCGGTTTCCACGCTGACGGCCAGTTGCGGGAGGTCGGCCGGCAGCAGGCGGATCTCGCGGCCACGCGGCCATTCGAGGTCGATCACACCGGCGAGGCCGGGCAGCATCTCCACGGCGGTCAGGGCGTCTTCGGGATCGTCCAGCGTCCAGGTGTATTCGCCGCCGGGCGGCGAGGATTCGACCAGGAACGGCAGCGCGGCGAAGACTTCGGCCACGTGGGCCAGCTCGGCGTCCAGGTCGCGCTCGGTGGCCATCGCTTCGCCGGCGACGGTCGCCATCAGCTGCGCGCGGCCCGCGCCGGGCGCCAGCCGGGGCCCCATCGGGCCCAGCGGCGTGACCACCAGCCGCAGGCCGATGCCGCGCCCCACCGGCGCCACTTCGGCGCGCAGGCGGGTTTCCGGCTCGCGCAGGCGGGCTTCGCCCGAACTGTCGGCATGGATCTGGAAATGGCCGGCCAGCGCGCGCAGCGTGGTGTCCAGCCGGGCGTGGGCGTCGGCGGGCACGGCCAGCCCATCGGCAATCAGGCGGGCGGCCTGCTGCTGTGCGGCGGAGAAGCGGATCACGCGGAGGCGGCGTGGGCCGTCCTGGAGCACCGTGATCTGGCGCAGCGCCTCGGCTTCCTCGCGCGCGGCAGGGGGCAGCAAGTCTTCCATGGCGGGMGCGGGACGCAGCGGGGGGGCGATGCGGAGCACGTAGCGGTCGCCGCCGTTGCCAACCTCCCGGACCGCTTCCAGCGTGGGCGCGGCCTCGGTGACCTCCATCGGCACAGTCGGCGCGTGGGACAGCACCACCCCGGGGTGCCCCACCAGCGCCATCACGGCGGCGGCGCKGTCCAGCACATGGCGGCGGTTGCGCGAGCGGTCGCGGCGGATGGCCCGGGCCACGCGGGCGTCCCACGGCGCCAGGGTGTCGTCCTCGGCTACCCGGGCCAGCGGGATCGGCCGGGGCTTGCCCCAGCCGCGCGGGCCGTAGGCCTGCTCCAGCGGCTCCACCAGTCCCGGCACCCCATCGGCATCGATGGTCAGCGCCCACAACAGGCGGCGCCGGCCGCCCTCGACAGGGGCTTCCGCGCCGGCCAGCGCGGCCAGTTCGCCCAGCGCTTCCTGCCAGCGGTGATCGTCGTCGGGGGTGGTGGGGAGCGCGGACAAGGGCAAAAGGGGTAAAAAGAGAGGCCRGGAGGATCGGAACGGCGATTGTAGTCCCCCCGCCMGGCCGCGTTGGCACATCAGTGCGCGCGGCTTACAATGGCGGCCTTGTGACATTTCTGGTGCAGAGGGAGACAACCATGTCGATGGCGGATCGCGACGGCAAGATCTGGATGGACGGCAAGCTGATTGAGTGGCGCGATGCCAAGATTCACGTCCTGACGCACACCCTGCACTACGGCATGGGCGTATTCGAGGGCGTGCGCGCCTACAAGACGCCGGCCGGCACCGCGATTTTCCGCCTCAAGGAGCACACGCGCCGCCTGTTCAACTCGGCCAAGATCTTCCAGATGGCCATGCCGTTCGACGAAGCGACGCTCGAGGCCGCCCAGCGCGAGGTGGTGCGGGCCAACAATCTCGAGTCGTGCTACATCCGCCCGCTGGTCTGGATCGGCTCCGAGAAGCTCGGCGTGTCCGCCAAGGGCAACACCATCCACGTGGCCATCGCCGCCTGGCCGTGGGGCGCCTATCTGGGCGAAGAGGGGCTGGAGCGCGGCATCCGCGTCAAGACCTCGTCGTTCACGCGCCACCATGTGAATGTGTCGCTGGTGCGCGCCAAGGCGAGCGGCTACTACATCAACTCGATCCTGGCCAACCAGGAGGCCACCGGCCTCGGCTACGACGAGGCGCTGCTGCTCGACACCGACGGCTACGTGAGCGAGGGCTCGGGCGAGAACGTGTTCATCGTGCGCAATGGCGTGATCTACACGCCGGACCTGGCCTCGTGCCTGGACGGCATCACCCGTGACGCCACGCTGACCATTGCCCGCGACCTCGGCATCGAGGTGCGCGAAAAGCGCATCACGCGCGACGAAATGTACTGCGCCGACGAAGCGTTCTTCACCGGCACCGCCGCCGAAGTCACGCCGATCCGCGAACTGGACGACCGCGTGATCKGCGAAGGCCGTCGCGGCCCGGTTACCCAGCGCATCCAGGAAGCGTTCTTTGCCGCCGTGGGCGGCACGGACGAGAAGTACAAGAAGTGGCTGACGCTGGTCTGAGCACCGGCGCCATCCCGATCATTTAAAACAAGCCAGTCACCCTGCAAGCCAAACGCAACACCATGACGCAAACCGCATCCGTCGTCGAAATCGGCGCTGAAGACATGCCCCTCCACTGCCCCACGGGGAACACCCCGACGTGGAACTACCATCCCCGCGTGTTCCTGGACGTGGCCGACACCGGCGAGGTGAAATGCCCGTACTGCGGCACCGTGTACAAGCTCAAGCCGGGCACCGTGCTGAAGGGCCACCACTGAGATCGCGTCCGAGGCACGCGGCCCACGCCGCGCGCCGCCGCACCCCCCTCCCGCCCCGGGCCGCGTTGCGCCCCGGGGCGTTGGCATGTCCGGGCCACGCATCACCCACAATATGAAAAAAGCCCTCGTCATCGCCCCGAACTGGATCGGCGACGCGCTGATGGCGCAGCCGCTGTTCGCGCTGCTCAAGGCGCGCCATCCCCGCATGGTCATCGACGCCCTCGCCCCGAAATGGGTGGCGCCGGTGCTCGCACGCATGCCCGAGATCGGCACCGTGTTCCCGAGCGATCTCGCGCACGGCAAGCTGCAGCTCTCGGCCCGGCTGATGTTCGCGCAGCAGCTCAAGCATGAGGGCTACGACGTGGCCTATGTGCTGCCGAATTCACTCAAATCGTCGCTGATTCCGTTCCTGGCCGGCATTCCGCTGCGCATCGGCTATCGCGGCGAGGCGCGCTTCGGCATGCTCAACGTGCGCCACGCCAATCCGCCGCGCGACAAGCGCCCGCCGATGGTAGAGCACTACGCACGGCTGGCCCTCAAGCCCGGCGGGCGCCTGCCCGAGCACATTCCCGATCCGCAGCTGCGCGTGAAGCCCGAGCGCATGGCCGCCACGGCCGAGCGCTTCGGCATCGCGCCGCAGACCCGGGTGATCGCCTTCTGCCCCGGCGCGGAGTTCGGCCCGGCCAAGCGCTGGCCGGCCGCGCACTTCGCCGAACTGGCGCAGATGCTGCGCCGCTCGTTCCCGTATGCGCAGATCATCACGCTCGGCTCGGCCAAGGATGCCGAGATCGCGGCGGAGATCGTCGCCGGAGCGCCGTTCGTGCGCAACCTGTGCGGCCAGACCTCGCTGGACGACGCGGTGGACCTGCTCGCCCTGTCCGAAGCCGCCGTCTGCAACGACTCCGGCCTGATGCACGTGACCGCCGCACTGAACCGGCCCCAGGTGGCCGTTTTCGGCTCCAGCGACCCGCGCCATACGCCCCCGCTGTCACAGGCTGCGAGTATCATGTGGCTGCAACTCGAGTGCAGCCCCTGCTTCAAACGCGAGTGCCCGCTGGGCCACCTGCGCTGCCTGAAGGACATCGAACCCGAAATGGTGTTCGTCGAGTTGCGCAAGCTCCTGCATCGACCCTGACCACGCCAACATGCCCCGTTTCGCCCGACTGTTCGATTCCGCCGAAGACATCGTCGATGCCTTCCGCGAAGCCATGAAACTGCGCGATGCCGATGGCGCGCTGCGCCTCTGGCTGGACGAGGATTCGGTCACGTGCGTGATGCCCGACGGCCAGCGCCTGATCGGGCACGACCATCTGCGCCAGGCCTTCATGCTGCTGCTGGAGGAACAGCCGGTGCTGATCGACGCCATCGAGACCAGCAGCCATGCCTCGCTCGGCGTGTCGATCTTCGACGTGACCGAGGCGCTGCGCTTTGGCGCGGACCGCGTGGAAGCGGACCTCTACGTGCACACCACCTACGTGCTGATGCAGAACCACGAGGGCTGGCGCCTGGCCCACATCCACTGCAGCCCGGCCAACGCGGTGCAGGTAGCCGCCGTGGCCGCCGCCCCGGGCCAGGCGCTGCACTGACCACTTCGACGTGATGGGCCTGAAGCTGGGCGCCCCCTTCGGCGAGACCTTCCACACGCCGTGGTGGCTGCGCGGCGGCCATGCCCAGACCATCCTCGCGGCCCGCTTCACGCGGCACCGGCGCGTCACGTTCCGGCGCGAACGCTGGGACACCCCCGATGGCGACTTCATCGACGTCGACTGGACCACGCACCCGGTAGCGCCGGGCGCCCCGCTGGTGGTGATGTTCCACGGCCTCGAGGGCGACTCGAACAGCCACTACGCCCAAACCCTGATGGACGCGCTGCGCGCACGCGGCTGGCAGGGCGCCATTCCACATTTCCGGGGCTGTTCGGGCGAGCTGAACCGCGCGCCGCGCTTTTATCATTCGGGCGATTCCGCCGAGATCCGCTGGGTGCTGGAGCGGCTGCGCCAACGGGTGCAGCCCGGACGGGCGGAAGGACAGCGCATGCTGGCAGTCGGCATCTCGCTCGGCGGCAATGCCCTGCTGCGCTATCTGGGCGAGGAAGGCCACGGCGCGCGCTTCCTCTCGGCGGCGGCGGCCATCTCGGCCCCGCTCGACCTCGCGGCGGGCGGCGCGGCGCTCTCCCAGGGCTTCAACCTGATCTATACCCGGATGTTCCTGCAGACGCTGAAGCGCAAGTCGCTGGCCAAGCTCGACCAGTTTCCGGGCCTGTTCGACCGCGCGACGATGCTGGCGAGCCGCGACCTCTACGCCTTCGACAACGTGGTCACCGCGCCGCTGCACGGCTTCCGCGATACCGACGACTACTGGATGCGCGCCGCCAGCAAGCCGGTGCTGGGCGAGATCCGCATTCCCACGCTGGTGCTGAACGCGCGCAACGACCCCTTCCTGCCCGGCCAGCACCTGCCGAGCCAGGCCGAGGTCAGCCCCGACGTGCTGCTGGAGCAGCCCGCGCACGGCGGCCACGTCGGCTTCATGACGCCGCGCGCCGGCGTGCTGGGCCACCTGCCGCTGTTCCCGGTGGCGGGCCATATCGAATGGCTGCCCACGCGCATCCTCGACTACTTCGACAGCGTGGGTGGAACGCGCCAGACGGCGTAGGAGACAACCATGGATGACATCGTCAAGCAGGCGATGGCCCGCTGGCCCAACGTGCCGAACGCGTACGGATGGCTGGCGCTGGACCGGCGCGGGCAATGGCGCCTGCGCAACGAGTTCGCCCAGGAGCACGGGCTGTCCGGCGACCCGATCCGCCACGAGGCGCTGATCCACTTCATCGAACGCAACTACACCCACGACGCGCGCGGCGCCTGGTTCTTCCAGAACGGGCCGCAGCGGGTGTTCGTCTCGCTCGGCTACGCGCCGTGGATCGTGCGGATGCACGACGGCGCGCTGGCCACCACCACCGGGCGGCCGTTCAGCGTGGCGGCCTGCCATGCCGACGAGCACGGCAACGTGGTGCTGGCGGGGACGGTGGAAGGTCTGGGGGATGGGGACGGAGATGGCGCGCCGGTGCAGGCCGCGCTGCTGCACGACCATGACCTCGATGCCTTCAGCAGCGCCTGCACCTGGCATGGCGAGGGGTGCGGTGCGGCGCTGGGGGTGTTCCATCACGCCGGGCGCGATTTCGACATCGAACCGATTGCCGAGGACGAGGTGCCGACGCGCTTCGGCTTCGTGCGAACACCTGCACCCGCACCGGAAGCCGAAGCTGGCTGAGGCCCAGCCTCAGTTCGGCATGCCCTTGTTGTCCTGCTTTTCCTCGCGGAACTGCAGCTGGAGCTGGTGCAGCCGCGCATCGACCTCGGACAGCGAGTAGAAATCGCCATCATTGGCCTTGCGGGCGATCTGCAATTGCTCGATGGCCGCCTGGTAGGACCCGTCCATCGCGTACTTCTCGGCCAGCGCCTGATGCTGCTGCAGCCGCTTGCCCTGCGCCGCGTAGGCGCGCGCGAGCAGCTCCCACCATTCGGCACGCGCCTTTTCCTCGCGCGTGCGGGCGCGCAGGAAGGTCACGGCGTCGCCCAGCTTGCCGGCGGCGACCAGCGAATCGGCATACGTCAGCGCCACGGCATGAGAGAGCGGGAACGCGCGCATCGAGGCGTTGGCCTGCGTCAGCGCTTCCTGCGGACGGCCCTCGGCGCGCGCCAGCTCGATCGCCATGACATCCAGCATCGGACTGCCCGAGGTGGCGGATGGAATCGTGCCATAGAGCCGGCGCGCCTCGGCCAGCGCCCGGTCGGCATCCGCGTAGCGGCCCAGCCGCTGGTTGGCGAAGGCGATGCCGTAATAGATCGCCGGCTGCCGCACCGGCGAGGCGTTCGCCACTTGCGACTGGAACGTCTCCAGCACGTTGCGCTGGTCGTTGGGGGTGGTGGCCTGGATGACGCGCGCCCGCGCGCGCGCGAACTCGTATTCGGGCGTGTTGCCAACCTTGCGGGCGGTCACGTGGCGCACGCGGTCCTGCATGTCGGCGATCCGCTCGGAGGTCAGCGGGTGGGTGCGCACATAGGCCGGGATCGAGTTGTCCGAGATGCCGGTCACGCGCTGCAGCCGCGAGAAGAAATCGGGCATGCCCTGCGGGTCGAAGCCGGCAGCGGTCATGATCTGGAAGCCGACGCGGTCAGCCTCGCGCTCGGCCCCGCGCGAGAAGGACAGCTGGTTGGCCACGGCCGCGCCCTGCCCGCCCATCGCCAGCGCCGCCGCTGCATCGCCGCTCTTGGTGGCCGCCAGCCCGGCCAGCACCATCGACGCCAGCGCGATCCACATCGACTCATCCTGCTTGGTGATGCCGCGCGCGATATGGCGCTGCATCACGTGGCCGATTTCATGGCCGAGCACGGAGGCAAGTTCCGATTCGGTCTCGGACTGGACCAGCAGCCCGGTATGCACGCCGATATAGCCGCCCGGCAGCGCGAAGGCGTTGATCGAGCGGTCCCGCACGCCAAACAGCTCGAAACCGGTGGCGAAGGTGCCCGCGCCATTCGAACCGGCCACGTTCTGGCGGCGCGCGGCCTGCACCAGCCGGTAGCCGAGCGCGTTCAGGTAATCGTTGAGCAGCGCGTCCGAGACATAGTCGGTATCGCGGCGGATATCCCGCATGATCCGGTCGCCCAGCCGCCGCTCCATGTCCGGCGACAGCGATGCCGTGGACGGGTCGCCGAGGTCCGGGAGCTGCAGGCTGCCGCCCTCCACCACCGGGTTATTGGTCCGCAATCCGAATTCGGATTTCTGACCCGCCCTGACACTGCGGTTGAGATTGTCGTAGACCTGATCGCTGGCGTCGGGCACCAGCTCCGTAGTGGGCGCCGGCTGCTGCGAGGACGGCGCCAGCCGCGCGGCGGGTACGGTCAAGCCCTGCGGCCAGGCCGGCGCGGCCATGGTCAGCACGAGGGCGGCGGCCACGGCACGGGCAAGTGACGCGCGCATGGCGGGGGCGGCCAAAGCAGCGGGAGCGGTGTCGGCGGCGCGCGCCGGAGCGGGCAGGCGGCGGCGCCAGGAGGTCTTGGGCATATTGCTATGATAGCGGCCTCCGCCGCGCGTTCCCAATCCGGCAGACCCCTTGCCCCGCGTTGTTTCTCCGGATTGCGACGGGCGCTATTTCATCMCTCGAATTCTGACGCCATGAGCCAACTCACCCACTTCGACGCCGCCGGACAAGCCCATATGGTCGATGTCGGCAACAAGGCCAGCACCCATCGCGTGGCGGTGGCCACCGGCACCATCACCATGCAGCCGGATACCCTCGCGCTGGTGCGCGACGGCACCGCCAAGAAGGGCGACGTGCTCGGCATCGCCCGGGTGGCCGCGATCATGGCGACCAAGCGCACCTCCGACCTGATCCCCCTCTGCCATCCCATCGGCCTGACCAAGGTGGCGGTCGATTTCGCGCTGGACGAACCGAGTTCCACCATCGCCTGCGTGGTACGCACCGAAACCCACGGCCAGACCGGGGTGGAGATGGAGGCGCTGACCGGCGTGCAGGTGGCCCTGCTCACCATCTACGACATGTGCAAGGCAGTGGACCGGGGCATGGTGATGGGCAACGTGAAGCTGCTGGAAAAGCATGGCGGGAAGTCGGGGGATTGGGTGGCGGGCTGATTTGTCGCCCCGTGTCTCCCGTTGTCCCCCGTTGTCCCGCCCGTAATAAAGGTAACGCCGCATTTCCAAGCCCCCCGCGCCGGCGCCACTTCCGGAAAATTGGTATTGAATTACCAGCAAGGCCCGGCGCCGCCCGTCCACGGATCGGGCGGGTCGAGCGTTGAGGGTTAGGTAACAGGTCACAACGCCGGAAACGCCGCTTTCGGGATGTCGCCGGCACGCATGCAGCACATTGGGTAGGGGTACACATCATGAACGGGCGCAAGCTTTGCCAGATCGCCCTGGCTTTCGCGGCGGTGGCCTCGGCCGCTGTCAGCACGTCGGCCATGGCCGGCGGCCACTACCACGGGGGGCGCGCGCGCGTCGGCGTGGGCGTCTACGTGGGACCGGGCTGGGGAGGATGGGGACCCGGCTGGGGTCCAGGCTGGGGGCCCGGTTGGGGACCCTATGCCTATGGCCCCTACTACGGGCCCGGCTACTATCCGCCCGCCGTCGTCGCGGTGCCGGCGCCGAATCCGCCGCAGTACATCGAACAGGGCGCGGATGGCAATCCGGTGCCCGCGCCATCGGCCAGCGGCGCGCCGAATGACTCGCCCAACGCCTGGTGGTACCACTGCGATTCGCCCGAGGGCTTCTACCCGTACGTCCGCGAGTGTCCCACCGGCTGGCAGCGGGTGCCGCCGACGCCGTCTTCGTCCACCACGCCGCAGGGCCGTGTTCCGGGAGCGACGTCATGAATCCGCGCATCCTTCCCCTGTTGCTGGCGGGCACGCTGGGCCTTGGCGCCTGCGCGGTCATGCCGTCCGGCCCGAGCGTGATGGCGCTGCCGGGCACCGGCAAGACCTTCGACCAATTCCGTGGGGATGACTACAACTGCCGCCAGTTCGCATTCGGTCAGGTGGGCGGCGTAAGCGCCCAGCAGGCATCGAACACGGCCGCCGTGGGCAGCGCGGCCATCGGCACGGCACTCGGCGCAGCGGCCGGGGCGGCCTTCGACGGCGGTTCGGGCGCGGCCATCGGCGCCGGCGTGGGCCTGCTCACTGGCGCCGCCGTGGGGGCCGGGAACTCGTATAACGCGGGATATGGCTCGCAGCGGCAGTACGACGCCGCCTACGTCCAGTGCATGTACGCCAGCGGCAACCGCGTGCCGGTCTACGGGCAGATGGTGTCCACGCCGCGCGCCACCAGCTACGCGGCGCCGCCGTCGAACTACCAGCCCTACTATCCTCCGCCCCCGCCGCCCGGTTACGTGCGCTGACGGCTTCGGCCCTGGCTGGGTTTCGGCTCAGCCGTGGCCCTGCCGGGCGCGTACGCGCACCCAGGCGCAGAAGTCGCGCGGACGGTGCGCGTCGGCCATTTCCTCGCAGGCGTTGTCCAGCGTGTTGAACTGCGCGGCTTCGTCGCCCTGATAGTAATAGCGCAGGCGATCCATCCACAGCCGCGCGCGCTCCGGCTGGCCGGTCAGCGCCAGCAGCCACGCGGTGCGGCCGATCAGGTTCGGGGTGGGCAGCAGGTGCAGCGCGTCGAGGTGCGCGGGTAGCAATTCAACGGCATTCTGGGCGGTGATGACAGTCCGCTCGACGGCTTCCGAGGCGGCGTGCTGGCGGAACCAGTGGCGCGGCATCGGCAGGCCATCGCGCCGTTCATCGCTCGCATACTCGCGCGCCTCCACGCGACGGTAGTCCTGCCAGAGCGTGGTCAGGATGATGGCCGAGAGCGCGACGAAGGCGATGCCGATGACCATCGGCACCGGCTTGGGGACTCGCCATTTGCCGAAGCCGGACGGCTCCAGCCATCCCAGCAGGAAGCAGAACGGCAGGAAGAAGTAGAGGTAATGGAGCGGGTATTCGAGCATCGAATGCGCGCCGACCATCGCCAGCCAGAGCAGGATCACCACGGTCTGCGGGCGCTCCGCCGACGTCGCGCGCCAGAGGCGACTACGCACCACACGCCCCAGCCACGCCAGCAGCAGCACCCCCACGCCCGCCGTCCCCGTCAAACCCGTCTTCGCCAGCAGATCGAGCACGGCGTTGTGGGCGTGCAGGGACATCTCGGCCGTCACGCGCAGTTGCGACATCTGCTGGAACTGCGCCCAGCCGAACTCCCCGTAACCCACGCCGAGCAGCGGATGCGAGCGGAACATGGCGATGGCATGCGCCCACAGCGCGCCGCGTGCCGAGACCTGATCGCCGGCCTTCAGTTGCGCGACGGTATCGAACAATCGCCAATCGAATGCCTGCCCGGCGCTCTTGATGACCGGCTGCAGCACCACGATGCCGACGACCAACAGCACGGCGGCGAGCACCAATCCGGGCGGGCGCGCCATCGGATTCGGCCCGCGCCGCTCGCCGCGCGCCATCGCGGCGGCGATCAGGGCGTAGACGACGGCCAGCCCTACGTGGACAAGGCCCGTGCGCGAGCCGGTCAGCGCGATACCCGACTCGAGCAGCAGCACGGCGGCCAGCCAAGCCGCAAACCCGAGCCGCGCCCGCCGCGCCAGCCACATCGCGGCAACCAGGCCAAAGCCGTGGATCGTCGCCTGATGGTTGGGCTGGTTCAGGTTGCCCCACAGCCGGCGGTTGGTGTCGTAGAAATATTCCGAAACGAGGCCGAACATCTGGTCTTCCATATGGAAGACCTGGATCCACTGGGCCAACGTGCCGAGCAGCCCGGCGACGAGGAAGGTAATGGCGAGGGCATCGACAATCTCGGCCCGTTCCTCGGTGGAAAACCCCTGCCCGAGACGCCACGCGGCGACCATCATGGCCGCGCCGAGGGCGAGGACGATCTGGGTGGTGGAGCGGCTGCCGGTGATGTCGGGCATGCCGGCGGCGGACTGGATGATTGTCGTCAGGATCAGCCAGAGCGGCAGCAGGACGATCCAGGGGACTTGGGGGGTGTCTGGCGAACGCCGAAAGGCCAGCAGGCAGACCAGCGCGACACCGAGCACGCCGGCCATCCATTCGCCGTAGAAGGTGGCGAGCGGAAGCGTGTGCTTCGAAACCAGCAGCGGGAGGGTAAAGGCGGCGATGATCGCCGACCCCGGAAGCAAAGCCCTGGATGGCGGCATGCGGGCGCGAGGGGAAGGAAAGGCGCCATGATAGCTTGGCGGCTTGGGGAAGCAGGAAAAGAAAAAGCGCCCGAAGGCGCTTTTTCAAGCTTCAGACATCAGGCGAGGGAAAGGCTCGCTGATGGCTTGATATTAAATCGCCTGGCCAATCGGGCAACCCGAAGGAGCGTAGCTGGCTTTCCAACCAGCGTTGTTGCTAGCTGTAACGAAGCAGCGCCACGTACCAGTATCTTGGCGCTGCCAGTTGATGGTGGCACCTGCCACGGAAGGGCTAGCATTCTTGTTGGTGCCTGCGTCCGTGGTCAGCGTCGACGACCAGACAAATGCGCCGGTGTTCACGTTAGCGGGCACATTCGGATCGGCATACAGATTCGACTGAACAAAGCCAATATCGGCCAAGGCGGCAACCGCGGCGCCGTTGCTCAGACGATCTTCAAATGCCGTCTTGTACGCGCCCATTTCGCTGACTGCACGTGCCACCTGCGTACGCGCCGTGTAATCCTGATATTGCGGAATCGCGATAGCAGCCAGGATACCGATGATCGCAACCACGATCATCAGTTCGATCAGCGTGAAACCCTTCTGAGCTTGGCGGCCCAGTTTTTTGATTTGTTGTACCCGTTGCATAAGGATTGACCCCTCGATGAGATTTTCGTTACAGAAAGAAACATCTGCTTGCATGTGATGCATTACCCCTAAAGCAGGGAGTGTGCCAGGCCAGCAAATGCCGATAATCTCATGCGGGAGTGACAAAATTTGGCCGATCTACGATTCCAAGGGACGGCCAATCAACAAAATTTGTMACATTTTGTGTCTGCGGGACTGCCAAAGTTTTGCACTTTGAGGCGGGCGGGACGGGCTATGCCTCTGGGGTGTACCCCCACCGATACCGACATGCCTTTGGACGCACATTTTCGCGCGCGTTCGAATAACAGTCCCAAGACGCCGCGCCGCCGCCAGCGTAGCCTTCAGACGGTTTGCCGGTCCCACTTAACTCAAGCTCCACGAACTTGCCCCGGAGCAGCGGCGACGCGTCCTCGCGGAAGTACGCCCGGAGAAAGCACCCGCCGCCGTCTGAGACCTGGCCCATGCGCTGGGCCACCACGCGCTCCACGTACTTTCCGTTTATGGTTTCAGCGGGCGGCAAAGCGGTATCGTTCTCCCCGGTGTTGTCAGGACATTGAGAGGACAAGACATAGGTCTCCAGCACCGAGACCTTCAACCCACCCAGCAAGTACAGTCCCTCGGCAAACTGGGCCCGCGCCACGTACGCGCGGTACTGCGGCAGGGCGAGGCTGGCCAGGATGCCGATGATCGCCACCACGATCATCAGCTCGATCAGCGAAAAGCCCGCCCGCCGTGGAAGGCGCTTGCGGCGATCCATGGCGCACCGCCTCAGGCCGAGGTGGAACTCGATCCCCGCACGCTGCAGGACTTCGGCATCAGCTTGTGGTCCACGTTGGAGAAGCAATCCCAGGTGAACGAGCCCTCGGAGCCCTTCAGTTCCAACTCCACATGCTTGCCGGCCAGCGCCTGCGAGACGTCACTCCGGAACCGGGCCGTGATCACGCAACCGCCGGAGTCGCCCACCACGCCATTGGCCTTGGTTTCCACCGATGCCACATACCGGCCATTGATGGTCGAACTCAGCGGCAGGCCGGAGTTATTGGCCGTCTTGTTGTCCGGGCACGACCCGGAGCTGACGTAGGCCTCCACCAGCGACGTCTTCAGGCCCGATGCCAGCGTCAGCGCCTCGGCGAACTGGGCCCGCGCCACGTAGTCGCGGTACTGCGGAATGGCAAGGCTGGCCAGAATGCCGATGATCGCCACAACGATCATCAGTTCGATCAGCGTGAAGCCGGCGCGCATGGTCCGGCGCACAAGACGGCCAGACCGCCGTGGATAAGTGTTGGTGTGTTGCATAGGACCCCCTTTCTGGTTGTCGTCATCGACGCGATGACTGGGGTCGTATGCTGTGGCGGGCTGCGCGCTACAAATTTGATCGCGCGCAAGCCGCCGGACGTTGATTCACTCTGATGGAAATGCACCATAAATGGCGCATTTCGGCCCGATTTTTTCGATGCTGACCGAGGCTGGGAGCGGTCCCACCCCCGGTCAGCCGCCGTCATCAGATCAGGCCGGCGCCGCCGCAGCCGCCGCCACGTGGCTGCACGCCTTGGGCAGGTACTTCCGTTCAGCGCCCGATTCGCACTGCCACGCCACGGCACCCTGGTCCGCGCCGGTCATGCGCAGCGTCAGGGACTTGCCGACCAGCCCCTTGGCGATGCCAGCGTCCTTGAAGTTGGCGACGATGGTGCAGCCGCCCGCGGCCGTGGGCGTGCCGCCCGTGACCACGCTCTTGATGTACGTCCCGGCAATGCTGGTCGCCAGTGGGATCCCGTCCGCCGCCCCGCTGGCGTTGCTGGGGCAGGTGCCGCCGTACGAGAACGTTTCGATCACCGCCGGCTTCTGCCCCGACGCCAGGCTCAGTCCCTCGGCGAACTGCGAGCGCGCCACGTAGTCCTGATACTGTGGAATGGCGACCCCGGCGAGGATGCCGATGATCGCCACCACGATCATCAGTTCGATCAGCGTGAAGCCGCGATGGCGGCGTGCGGAAGGCTTGCGTTGCATATTGACCCTTTTCATGGTGATGGTTGATGTCCGTGCCGCGCGACGTTGCGCACCGGCACGGCACCCATGATCGGGAGGTCAGCCCCCTACTCCGATTGATCTCCGACAATTCCCACAGGCTTGTGGGAATTGCTTGGAAATCCACAGGAATTCGTGGCGCGGGCGCCCACAGCGCCCTGTTGTAGCGGCGCCACCAAAGAAAAACGGGCGGCCAGATCGGCCGCCCGTTTCAGGCATGACGAGACTGCAATGCAGAGGCGTCAGGCCACCTGCGCGCTCCGGCGCTTGAGCAGCTTGCCCACCAGCACCACCAGCACGGCCCCGACCAAGCCAAACACCAGATGGGCGTGCGGCACATGCACCTGGAACCACTCTGCATCCACGGGGTCGCTCACCAGCATCTCGCCGGCCAGGTAGCCCAGCAGCGCGGCGCCCAGCACGATGATGAGCGGGAAGCGCTCCATCACCTTCAGCAGGATGGTGCTGCCGAACACAATCAGCGGAATCGACAGGCCCAGGCCCAGCACCAGCAGCATCAGCTGGCTGCCTTCGGGGCCCTTCTGGGCGGCGGCGGCCACGGCCACCACGTTGTCCAGCGACATCACCAGGTCGGCAATCAGGATGGTGCGGATGGCTTGCCAGATGTTGTCCTTGGCGTCGTGGCCTTCCTCGCCGTCATCACCGGTCAGCAGTTGCACGCCGATGTAGACCAGCAGGATGGCGCCGACGATCTTCAGGTACGGCAGCGTCAGCAGCTTCACGGCGGCCACGGTCAGCACCACGCGCATGATGATGGCGGCGGCGCTGCCCCAGAAAATGGCTTTCTTTTGCTGGGCCGGCGGCAGATTGCGCGAGGCGAGCGCGATCACCACGGCGTTGTCGCCGGACAGCACGATATTGGTCAGGATGATGGATCCCAGCGCAATCCAAAATGCGCTGCTCGACAGCAATTCCACGGCAAGACTCCTCGAATTTCTAGGTTTATTCCACGTTCGCCAACCGCCCGGCAGGCGGCGCCACTGCGAACTTTTGGATGTCTGAACTTACAGACATGGAGATGTATCGCACGAACCTTACKATTCGGTTTCAACCTTCCGGCAGGCGGCTCGGGAAATACCCTAGGTCAGCGTCTCGCCAGAATGACATTGCCCCCGGGCGAGCGGGGGCAATGCGATGCAATCACCACACGCCAGGCGCCCGAATCGGCACGCCATGGCGCGGGAAGTGACGCATKATTTACAGCATCGCCTTCAGCAGGCGGGCCATCTCCGACGGGTTCTTGGTCACCGTGATACCGCAGGCTTCCATGATTTCCAGCTTGGCCTGGGCGGTGTCCGCACCACCCGAGATCAGCGCGCCGGCGTGGCCCATGCGCTTGCCCGGGGGCGCCGTCACACCGGCGATGAAGCCAACCACCGGCTTCTTCATGTTGTCCTTGATCCAGTGCGCGGCGTTGGCCTCGTCCGGGCCGCCGATCTCACCGATCATGACCACGGCGTCCGTGTCGGGATCGTCGTTGAACATCTTCATCACGTCGATGTGCTTCAGGCCGTTGATGGGGTCGCCACCAATGCCCACGGCCGACGACTGGCCCAGGCCCAGCGCGGTCAGCTGGCCCACGGCTTCGTACGTCAGCGTGCCCGAGCGCGACACCACGCCGATGCGGCCCTTGCGGTGGATGTGACCCGGCATGATGCCGATCTTGATCTCGTCCGGCGTGATCAGGCCCGGGCAGTTCGGACCCAGCAGCAGGGTCTTCTTGTTCTGCTTACGCATCTTGTCCTTGACTTCCATCATGTCGCGGACGGGAATGCCTTCGGTGATGCAGACCACGAGGTCCAGATCGGCGTCAACGGCTTCCCAGATGGCGGCGGCAGCGCCGGCGGGCGGCACGTAGATCACCGACACGGTCGCGCCGGTCGCCTGCTTGGCGTCCTTCACGCTCGCGTAGATGGGAATGCCCTCGAAATCCTCGCCGGCCTTCTTCGGGTTCACGCCCGCCACATAGGCGTTCTTGCCGTTCGCGTAGTCGCGGCAGCCACGGGTGTGGAACTGGCCGGTCTTGCCGGTAATCCCCTGGGTGATGACCTTGGTATCTTTGTTAATCAGAATCGACATGCTGTAATCCTTTGCTTGGCGTCGCGCGGCGCGGGCAGGGCCTGCGCACCGCGCGCTTGCATTTGTTGGCGTATCGGCTTCGGCTTACTTGCCAGCGGCAGCGGCCACAACCTTCTGGGCGGCTTCTTCCATCGTGTCCGCCGAGATGATCGGCAGGCCCGACTCGGCCAGCATCTTCTTGCCCAGGTCTTCGTTGGTGCCCTTCATGCGGACGACCAGCGGCACGCCCAGCTGCACAGCCTTCGAAGCGGAGATCACGCCTTCGGCGATCACGTCGCAGCGCATGATGCCGCCGAAGATGTTGACCAGGATGGCCTCCACGTTCGGGTTGCTCAGCATCAGCTTGAAGGCTTCGGTCACCTTCTCGGTGGTGGCACCGCCGCCCACGTCCAGGAAGTTGGCCGGCTCGCCGCCGAACAGCTTGATGGTGTCCATGGTGGCCATGGCCAGGCCGGCGCCGTTCACCAGGCAGCCGATGTTGCCGTCCAGCGAGATGTAGGCCAGGTMGAACTTCGAGGCCTCGATTTCGTTGGCGTCTTCTTCGTCCAGGTCACGGTAGGCCACGATTTCCGGGTGACGGAACATCGCGTTGGAGTCGAAGTTGAACTTCGCGTCCAGAGCGATCACCTTGCCGTCGCCGGTCAGGATCAGCGGGTTGATTTCGGCCAGCGAAGCGTCGGTTTCCCAGAACGCCTTGTACAGGCCTTGCAGTGCCTGGCGCGCTTGCGGCACGCTGGCGTCCGGCACGCCGATCTTGCGGGCGATGTCGTCGGCTTCGGCGTCCTGCAGGCCCACGGCCGGGTCCACGATCAGCGTGTGGATCTTTTCCGGGCTGTGCGCAGCCACTTCCTCGATGTCCATGCCGCCTTCGCTGGAGGCCATCAGGGCCACCTTTTGCGAGACACGGTCCACCACCAGCGACACGTACAGTTCCTTCTTGATGTCAGCGCCTTCTTCGACCAGCAGGCGGTTGACCTTCTTGCCTTCCGGACCGGTCTGGTGCGTCACCAGTTGCATGCCCAGGATGTTGGTGGCGTAGGTCTTGACGTCCTCGATGCTCTTGGCCACCTTCACGCCGCCGCCCTTGCCGCGGCCGCCTGCGTGGATCTGTGCCTTGACGACCCACACCGGACCGCCGAGCTGCTCAGCCGCCTTCAGGGCTTCTTCAACCGAGAAAGCCGGGATGCCGCGCGGAACCGGCACATTGTATTTGCGCAGGATTTCCTTGCCTTGATACTCATGGATATTCATGCGTGTTTCCTTTCGGGTAGGCGTAAAGGGATGGGAAAAATGGGGGAGACGACTCGTCTCTCGCTGTTCCTGTGGGCGGACCGTGACGGTCAGCCCGAGGTTCCGTTGGGCCGGTGGGCCAGGGTGTCGTCGCCCGATGCCGGAGCATCGACGCGTGACGCGGTCTGGGACGATGACGCCGCAGCGCCGGCCTTCGGTGCCGGCTGGTAGCCATACCAGCGCGGGTAAAACTGGCGAACCACCTCGCCCTCGAAATGGAGCGCGTGGCATCCATGGAGCTGGTAAGGCGGTTCGGGATTCGGATCGTTGACGGTGGCGCCGTCGCGCACATTGAAGACATCGCCGGCAAACGCCTGGATGGCGGCGGTCGGCAGCACGCCGGCGAGCTCCGTCAGGTGGGTGCAGCCGGACACGCCGGACAGCCGCTCGCGCACCGCCTTGCGGAAGCCCTTTGTCAGGTTCAGGCCGATCAGCTTCCGGTAGGCCGGGCCGATCGTGTCGCAATGCGTCGGATACGGCACCCAGTCTGAGCAGGCTTCAGCATCCACCACGTTCATGCGGAGGTCGATCGTCACGCGCAGCCAGAGGTCGTGCAGCGGCTGGCCGATGGGGCGAATGCCGCCGCCGGCGAGTTCGATGTCACGTGGCTTGGTGTCGGTAAGGCGGGCCTCGATGTCCCACAGACCGTCTTCCCGCGCATACGCTTCCGCCGTGATGGCACGGCGATGACGCAAGGTGCGGTTGGCAGGCGGGGAAAGTGGCATGACAGCTGGGGCTGACGCGGGATGTTGAGGTGTGACCGGGGGCAAACGTCACGGCCGGGGCGGGACGGCCGACAGCCGCACGGCCGCCAAGGCCGGAAAACCGGGAGAGTTTAACATGCCGCGCCGCTTTGACCG
Source organism: Cupriavidus sp. 05T42 (assembly GCF_056396345.1). Lineage (NCBI taxonomy): Bacteria > Pseudomonadati > Pseudomonadota > Betaproteobacteria > Burkholderiales > Burkholderiaceae > Cupriavidus > Cupriavidus sp. 05T42. The sequence continues at coordinate 232,700 of NZ_JBFTLH010000008.1, read as the reverse complement.
GGAACATCCTGCGATACGGAATGTCGGGGGCGAATTGTTGCGCCGGTGACAACGTCGAACCACGGCGCGACAAGGGCTGGCGGGCGGCCATCGTATCCGGCGGCACGGTCGGTGGTGCGGCGCCGCAACGTTAGGCGCCGGATCACAAAATCCCTGTTGCGCACGCAGGTATACAGTGGTCTACGTGGCGTAATCGACACGTTGTTGCCATCTCACTCGTCATCTTCCGCGCCGCGGATGATCTTGCCGACCACGGCGCGCGAGAAGCCGCGCGCGACCATGAAGCGGATCTGCTTGGCCTTGGCCTCCGGAGAATCCGGGGCGGTGCCGAAGCGCTTGCGCCAGACCTCCCGGGCCCGCTCGACCTCGGTGTCCCGCAGGCGGTCCTGGAGGTCATGCAGTTGTTCATTGCCGAGCTGATGGGTCTTGGCCTCCTGCATCACCCGGGCGGCGCCATAGCGGCTGGCGCGGCGATGGACCAGGCTATCGACGAAGCGGTCGTTGGAGAGCCAGTTCTCGCGCTCGAGCGCGTCGAGCAGGGTATCCACCTCCTCGGGCGTCTCGGCGTGCGGCGCCAGCTTGCGCCGCAGTTCGGCGCGGCTGTGCTCGCGGCGCGACAGGTAGCCAACGGCGCGGGCCTTCAGCGAGAGCGGGGGGCGGGAGCCAGCCATCAGGGGGTCATCGACAGTGCAGTACCCATAAAAAAAGCCGCCGCACGATCTGCGACGGCTTCCGAGGGGCGGAGAAAGCTCCGCCTCAGCCTTCGATTTCGGCCGGCGCGCTGACGACAGCGGCGTTCATCGCCACCACGCCCAGCGCCGCACGGACCTTGTTCTCGATCTCAGCGGCGATGTCAGGGTTCTCGCGCAGGTATTCGCGCGCGTTGTCCTTGCCCTGGCCGATCTTTTCGCCGTTGTAGCTGTACCACGCGCCCGACTTCTCGACGATCTTGGCATCCACGCCGAGGTCAATGATCTCGCCCTGACGGGAAATGCCCTGGCCGTAGAGGATGTCGAAGAATGCCTCGCGGAACGGCGGCGACACCTTGTTCTTCACCACCTTGACCTTGGTCTCGTTGCCGATGACGTCGTCGCCCTTCTTGATCGAGCCGATGCGGCGGATGTCCAGGCGCACCGAGGCGTAGAACTTCAGCGCATTGCCGCCGGTGGTCGTTTCAGGTGAACCAAACATCACACCGATCTTCATACGAATCTGGTTGATGAAGATCACCAGGCAGTTGGTGCGCTTGATGGTGCCGGTCAGCTTGCGCAGCGCCTGGCTCATCAGGCGGGCCTGCAGGCCGGGCAGCGAATCGCCCATTTCGCCCTCGATTTCGGCCTTCGGCACCAATGCGGCCACCGAGTCGATCACGATCAGGTCGATCGAGCCCGAGCGCACCAGGGCGTCGGTAATTTCCAGGGCCTGCTCGCCGGTGTCCGGCTGGGAGATCAGCAGTTCACCCACGTTCACGCCCAGCTTGCCGGCGTAGTTCACGTCCAGCGCGTGTTCCGCGTCGATAAAGGCGCAGGTGCCGCCCAGCTTCTGCATCTCGGCCACCACCTGCAGCGTCAGCGTGGTCTTGCCCGACGATTCCGGACCATAGATCTCCACCACGCGGCCGCGCGGCAAGCCGCCGACGCCCAGCGCGATATCGAGCCCCAGCGAGCCGGTCGACACCACTTCGATGTCCTTTTCGATCTCGCCATCGCCCAGACGCATGATCGAGCCCTTGCCGAACTGCTTCTCGATCTGGGAGAGCGCGGCGGCAAGCGCCTTCTGCTTCTCAGCGCTCACGCCGGCGCCGGCCTTCTTGTCGTCCATGGTCGTCCTTCAGTCAATGGTGTATAAATAGGCCGCATGCGGCGCGACGCCTGATTTTTAAGCGATTTCCGACGGAAATCGGCCTGAAAAGTGATCTGGCGTGCGACCCGACCCCGCTGCCCACAAGGCAGCCTGCGGAATGTCGGGTACTGTATAAAAAAACAGTATGCTTGGCAAGCCCCACCGGTTCCGCAACCGCGTGGCGTGCGATGCTGGCAACAGGGTGGAGACAACCATGCGCATTCTGATTGCGGAAGATGACGACGTGCTGGCAGACGGGCTCACGCGCTCGCTGCGGCATTCCGGCTACGCCGTCGACCACGTCGCCAACGGCGTGGAAGCCGATTCGGCCCTGTCGACCCAGCATTTCGACCTGCTGATCCTGGACCTCGGCCTGCCCCGCATGCCCGGCCTGGAGGTGCTCAAGCGCCTGCGCACGCGCGGCGCGATGCTGCCGGTGCTGATCCTGACCGCCGCCGATGGCGTGGACGAGCGGGTCAAGGGCCTGGACCTGGGCGCCGACGACTACATGGCCAAGCCCTTCGCGCTGTCCGAGCTGGAGGCGCGCGTGCGCGCGCTGGTCCGGCGCGGCGCGGGCGGCGGCGCCACGCTGATGCGCCACGGGCCGCTGGCCTTCGACCAGGTCGGCCGCATCGCCTATCTGAACGAGCAGATGCTGGACCTGTCCGCACGCGAGATCGGCCTGCTGGAGATCCTGCTCACGCGCAGCGGGCGGCTGGTTTCCAAGGAACAGCTGGTGGACCACCTCTGCGAGTGGGGCGAGGAAGTCAGCAACAACGCCATCGAGGTCTATGTGCACCGGCTGCGCAAGAAGATCGAAGTGGGTGGCATCCGCATCGCCACGGTGCGCGGCCTGGGTTACTGCCTGGAGAAGTTCCAGCCGGTGATGGCGGCGCATGGCTGATCCGGGGGCGGCATGCGCCTGCTGAGACTGCGCTGGGGCCGCCCGCCGGCCCTGCCCCCCCTGCCCAACTCGCCGCCGCCCCTGCCGACCCTGGCCGACGCCGCGGCGGAGGACGCCGCGCTGGCCGACGCCCTGCCGCACCTGGAAGAATCGTCCGCCCATCCCTCCCCGCGCTCGCTGTTCGGCGAGATCCTCGACTGGATGCTCGCCCCGCTGCTGCTGCTCTGGCCGATGAGCATTGCGGTCACCTACCTCGTCGCCAAATCCATCGCCAACGGTCCGTTCGACCGCGCGCTGGAGGCCAGCGCCATCGTGCTGTCCCAGCAGGTGCGCGAGGTGAACGGCCGCGTGACGCTGCAGCTGCCGCTCTCCGCGCGCGAGATCCTGCGGGCCGACGAAACCGACAATATCTATTACCAGGTGGTGGGCAAGCGCGGCGAGTACGTGGCCGGCGACCACGATCTGCCGCTGCCGTCCGAGGAGGACCAGGGCCATGCCGGGCTGGTGTCCCTGCGCGACGACCGCGTGGCCGGCAACGACGTACGCGTGGCCTATACCTATGTCGACCTGAAAAGCGCCGGCTCCCAGCCGGTGCTGGTGCAGGTGGCCGAGACGCTCGACAAGCGCGCGCGGCTGGYCAACGAAATCATCAAGGGCGTGATCCTGCCGCAGTTCGTGATCCTGCCGCTGGCCGTGGTGCTGGTCTGGTTCGGCCTCACGCGCGGGCTGGCGCCGCTGACCGCGATCCAGCAGCGCATCCGGGCGCGCAACCCCGGCGATACGAGCCCCATCGACGAGACCGCCGCGCCGCAGGAGATCACGCCGCTGGTGGCATCGTTCAATGACCTGCTGGCGCGACTGGACCAGTCCGTGCAGACGCAGAAGCGCTTTATCGCCGATGCCGCGCATCAGATGAAGACGCCGCTGGCCGGGCTGCGCATGCAGGCCGAGCTGGCGCAGCGCGAGCAGTCGCCCGAGGAATTGCGCCGCTCGCTGGCGCAGATCGCCGGCAGTTCCGAACGCACCGCGCACCTGGTGACGCAGCTGCTTTCGCTGGCGCGCATGGAGAACCTGGCCGGCGCGGGCGGCATGGCGCCGCTGGACCTCACCGCGCTGGCGCGTGAGGTGGTCAAGGACTGGCTGCCGCAGGCGTGGGCGCGCCGCATCGACCTGGGGCTGGAAGCCGACGACCACCCGGTGACCATCACCGGCAACCGCCTGATGCTGACCGAGATGCTCAACAACCTGCTGGACAACGCGATCCGCTACACGCCGTCCGGCGGCCATGCCACCGTGCGCGTGGCCGCCGACCCGTTCGAGCCGTTCGCCTATCTCGATGTGGAGGACACCGGGCCGGGTATCGCCCCGTCCGAGCGCGAACGGGTGATGGAGCGCTTMTACCGCGTGCTCGGCACCAATACCGAGGGCAGCGGGCTGGGCCTCGCCATCGTGCGCGAGATCGTGCAGCAGCATGGCGGCGAGGTGGCCATCGACGATCACGTTTACCAGCCGTCGCCCCGGCTGGCCGGCACGCGGCTGCGCGTGACACTGCGCCGCGCCCAGAACGGCACCGGCACCGGGGAGCCGGCATGAGAAAGCCCCCGCGCGACCGCATGTCGCCGCAGGAGCGCCGCGCGTGGCGCCACAACCGGCGCTGGATCGGCGCGCTGCTGGTAGTGTGGTTCGTGGTGTCGTTCGTGGTGAGCTGGTACGCGCGAGAGCTGCGCTTCGACTTCTTCGGCTGGCCCTTCTCGTTCTGGGTGGGCGCCCAGGGGGCGCTGATCGTCTACGTGGCGATGGCCGCGCTCTACGCCTGGCGCATGAACCGCGCCGACCACGAGTTCGAACCTGACGGCCACCCTGCCCCGCCGGCCGGGGCCGAAGCCGTCCCGCACGTCGCTCCACCTCCCCCGCAAGCCCCTGCCGGGGCCGATGCTGCATAGCAAGATTCCCGCCCCGCCGTACCGCGTGGCCCGCCCGGTGCCGCGCCCAACCGCAGCGCAGCAACCCGGGCGCCTCGGGGGAAGTTCCGCCCGCTAGCGTATACCCCGACGATTTAGGCGCCATTCCCGTCATTTCTGTCAGAACGCAGTAAGTTTCACCTCCCACAATCCTCTTCAACTTCGATGCAGCGGTCCGCACACGCGTGGCCGCTGACAACGGGGAACCTTTCGATGAGACGGAGGAGACAATAATGGCAAACGCGCAAAACGTGGCAGTGCCGGGGGGCGGTGCACAAAACACGCCGATGACGCGCGAAGAGAGGAAGGTCATCCTGGCCTCTTCGCTCGGCACGGTATTCGAGTGGTACGACTTCTACCTGTACGGTTCGCTGGCGGCGGTCATCGCCAAGCAGTTCTTCGCGGGCCTGGACCCGACCTCGGCGTTCATCTTCGCGCTGCTGGCCTTCGCGGCGGGCTTCCTGGTGCGCCCGTTCGGCGCGCTGGTGTTCGGCCGCCTGGGCGACATGATCGGCCGCAAGTACACGTTCCTGGTCACCATCCTGATCATGGGCCTGTCCACCTTCCTGGTGGGCCTGCTGCCCGGCTACGCCACCATCGGCTGGGCGGCCCCGATCATCCTGATCGCGCTGCGCATGCTGCAGGGCCTGGCACTCGGCGGCGAGTACGGCGGCGCGGCTACGTACGTGGCGGAGCACGCCCCGCACGGCAAGCGCGGCGCGTACACGGCCTGGATCCAGACCACCGCGACGATGGGCCTGTTCCTGTCGCTGATCGTGATCCTGCTGACGCGCGAGCTGACCGGCCCGAACTTCGACGTCTGGGGCTGGCGTATCCCGTTCCTGCTCTCGATCCTGCTGCTCGGCATGTCGGTCTACATCCGCCTGTCGATGAGCGAATCGCCGGCGTTCCAGAAGATGAAGGCCGAGGGCAAGACCTCCAAGGCTCCGCTGACCGAGGCATTCGGCCAGTGGCGCAACATGAAGATCGTGATCCTGGCGCTGCTGGGGCTGACCGCCGGCCAGGCCGTGGTCTGGTACACGGGCCAGTTCTACTCGCTGTTCTTCCTGACGCAGGTGCTGAAGGTTGACGCCAAGACGGCCAATCTGCTGATCGCCGGCGCACTGGTGATCGGTACGCCGTTCTTCATCTTCTTCGGCTCGCTGTCTGACAAGATCGGCCGCAAGTGGATCATCATGATCGGCTGCGCCATCGCCGTGCTGACCTACTTCCCGCTGTTCAAGGCGCTCACGCACTACGCCAACCCGGCGCTGGAGCGTGCCCAGCAGACCGCGCAGATCGTGGTCACGGCCGACCCGAAGACCTGCTCGTTCCAGGGCAGCCCGATCGCCCGCGAAATCGACTTCCGCAGCTCGTGCGACATCGTCAAGCGCACGCTGGCCCAGGCATCGGCCAGCTATGAAGTGATCGACGCCCCGGCCGGCACGCCTGCCTCGGTGAAGATCGGCGACAAGGAGATCAAGGCGTTCGACGCCACCGTCGTGAAGGGCGCGTTCGACGACGAGAGCAAGGGGAGGATCGCCGCGTTCAAGAAGGAAGTGTCCGGCTCGATGGCCTCCCACGGCTATCCGACCAAGGCTGACCCGGCCCAGATGAACACGATCATGGTGCTGGTGATCCTGGTCATCCTGGTGATCTACGTGACGATGGTGTACGGCCCGATCGCTGCGATGCTGGTGGAGATGTTCCCGACGCGGATCCGCTACTMGTCGATGTCGCTGCCGTATCACATCGGCAACGGCTGGTTCGGCGGCCTGCTGCCCACCATCTCGTTCGCGCTGGTGGCCCAGAACGGCAATATCTACTACGGCCTCTGGTACCCGATCATCATCGCCGCCATGACCTTCGTGATCGGCGCGCTGTTCGTCCGCGAAACCAAGGACGTGGATATCTACGCCAACGACTGAGCCAGATTCAGATTCAGGCCAGCGCTGCGCAACCGCGCTCAGGATAGACCGGCACCGCAAAGCTAGTACACGGCCGGTCGCTCCTTCTCAGGCAGATCTTCGGATCTGCCATTTTTTTGGGCAGCCTGCGGAAGCTTGCATAAAACTGTCACGAGGGTGTTGACAGGCTCCAATCCGTGGGTATAATTGCGGTCTTCGTTGGCGAATTAGCTCAGTCGGTTAGAGCGACGGAATCATAATCCGCAGGTCCGGGGTTCGAATCCCTGATTCGCCACCATCTATTAGAAAAGCCGCAGTCCTTCACGGGATTGCGGCTTTTTGCTTTGGGCCGCCTTCCGCCCCCCCTGCGTGACCCTCAGCGCGCATTTTCCGACAGATCATTAGAATGGGCCTCCGGCAACTTGCCTGTCCTATTCGCTTCCACTCCCATCCAGGAAGGATCTGTCCCCGATGAAATCCCTCGCCTTTGCCCCCAAGGCCGCCCGCCGGCTGGTTCGCGCCGCGCTGGCCGGCTTGATGTTTGCCAGTCTTGCCGCCACGGCCGCGCCCGCGCAGGTCAAGGAGCAGGTGCCCGGCTTCTATCGCCAGCAGGTTGGCGACGTGGTCGTCACCGCCCTCTATGACGGTTATGTCGATCTCGGCAGCAAGCTCCTCAAGGGCATGCAGGCCAAGGATCTCCAGTCGCTGATGGCGCGCATGTTCGTGGTCGACAAGAACGGCGTGCAGACTGCCGTCAACGGCTTCCTGGTGCATACGCAGGACAAGCTCGTGCTGGTCGATGCCGGCGCGGCGCAGTGTTTCGGCCCGACCATGGGTGGGCTGGTGAACAACATCCGCGCCGCCGGCTACAAGCCGGAGGACGTGGACGCGGTGCTCCTGACCCACCTGCACCCCGACCACGCTTGCGGCCTGACCCAGGGCACCACGGCGGTCTTCCCCAATGCCACGGTCTGGGCCTCGCAGAAGGATGCCGATTACTGGCTCAGCGACGCCGCCGCGCAGCAGGCCCCCGAGGACAAGAAGCCGTTCTTCAAGATGGCCCAGGACGCCGTGGCGCCCTACAAGGCCAAGGGCGCGCTCCACACCTACGCCKACGGGGCGCAGCCGCTGCCCGGCTTCAGCGTGCTCGGCACGCCGGGCCACACGCCGGGGCACAGTTCCTATCTGGTGACGTCGAAGGGCCAGACGCTGCTGTTGTGGGGCGATATCGTCCACAGCCATTCGGTGCAGATGGCCCACCCCKAGGTGTCGATCGAGTTCGATTCGGACCAGCAGCAGGCCATCAAGACGCGCAAGGCCGTCTTCGCGCAGGCCGCCGCCAAGGGCTGGCTGATTGCCGGCGCGCACATGCCGTTCCCGGGCCTGGGCCACATCCGCAAGGATGCGCGCGGCTACAGCTGGGTGCCGGTGGAGTACGGTCCGGTCCGCGCCGACCGCTGATCGGCAAGGGGGCGAACCGGGTGCCGCCCCCCGCGCTGGCACGGTGCATGCTCGATCCGGCCATGCACATCCACGCCCGCGCCATCAAGTATTTCGACATGATCCGCCGCTGCGGCTCCATCCGCGAAGCCGCGCGGCGGCTGCACGTGGCCTCGTCGGCCATCAACCGCCAGCTGTTGCAGCTCGAGGAAGAGATCGGCAGCCCGCTGTTCGAGCGCCTGGCCACCGGCCTGCGCCTGACCCCGGCCGGCGAGGTGTTCTCGCGCCACGTGATCACCGTGCTGCAGGACGAGCAGCGCCTGGCCACCGAGCTGGAACTGCTGCGCGGCGTGCGGCGCGGATCGCTCAGCGTGGCGGCCGTGGAGGGGCTGAATGCCGACCTGATGCCCGCCATGCTGACGCAGATGCACCGGCGCTACCCCACTATCCAGATCGACGTGCGCATCTGCGGCTCCGAACAGGCCGCCCAGGCCGTGATCGATGGCGAGGCGGACCTTGGCATCGGCTTCTCCATCCGCCGCCACGACGGCCTGCGCCAGTGCATGGTGTCGCGTTTCGCGCTGGGCGCCATCGTGCCGCCCGGCCATCCACTGGCCAGCCTGCCGCACGTGGCCTTTGCCGAATGCGCGGCCTACCCGCTGATCCTGCCCCGGCCGGAACTGTCGATGCATGAACTGCTCCAGCCCGTGCTCGCCCATCACAAGCGCGCCTTGCAGGTGCTGCTGGAAACTTCGTCGATCGAACTGGCGAAGGGCCTCGTCGAGCGCGGCGTGGGCATCTTCTTCCAGAGCCGGCTGGGCCTCGAGCGCGAACTGCGCGACGGGCGGCTGGTGCACGTGCCGCTGGACACCCCCGCGCCGATCTGCTCGGAACTCGGCGTCTATGTGCGCGCCGGCCGCACGCCGCCGCCGGCGCTGGACGCCTTCATCCGGATTGCCGCGGAGGCCATCGAGGCGCGCGAGCGCGACGAAGCCCTCGCGCTGCGCAAGCCCACCGCGCCGCACCGCGACCGTGCCCCGGCGCGCCAAAGCGAGGCATCGACGGAGCCACTCGCGCACGCCTTGAGTGCATGAGCCGATAGCCGCCCCGGCAGTGCGCCGGGCGGCCCGCCGGGGTGCTCGCATTTCGGCATCACCCCGCGCAAAAATCGGCGCTATCCAGCGCAGTGGCCCCTCCCTAGACTGGGTTGCATCCGTCGCCCAGCCTTCGAGGCCCGCCGCTCACCGTGACTGCCACCGCCCCCGCCTCCCTCAGCCTGCCCCTGATCGACATCGCCGGACTGCACAGCGCCGAGCCCGCCGCGCGCCGCGCCGTGGCCACGCAGCTGCACGATGCCTGCGCGCATCGCGGCTTCTTCTACCTGACGAACCACGGCATCGACCCGGCGCTGATCCGCGATGTGTTCGCGGCCAGCCAGCGCTTCTTCGACCTGAGCATGGCCGACAAGCTCGCCGTGGACAAGCGCCTCTCGCCCTGCAACCGGGGCTATGAGCCGCTGCGCGCCCAGACGCTGGAAGCCGGCGCGCCGCCGGACCTGAAGGAGAGCCTCTATATTGGTGCCGAGATTGCCGCCGATGACCCGCGCGTGCTGGCCGGCCGCTTCAACACCGGCCCGAACCAGTGGCCCGCCACCCTGCCGGCCTTCCGCGACGTGATGGAGGCGTACTACCAGCAGGCGTACGCGCTGGGCGCCACGGTCGTGCGCGGGCTGGCGCTGGCGCTGGACCTCCCCGAGGACCATTTCGATGGCTACCTGCACGACGCCTCCGCCACCCTGCGGCTGCTGCACTACCCGCCCCAACCCGCGCAGCCCCAGCCCGGTGAGAAGGGTTGCGGCGAACATACCGACTTCGGCGGCGTGACCCTGCTGCTCCAKGACGAGACCGGCGGCCTCCAGGTCTGGGACGCCCTCCAGGCCAGCTGGATCGATGCCCCGCCCGTGCCCGGCGCTTTCGTCGTCAATATCGGCGACCTGTTCGCGCGCTGGACCAATGGCCGCTACGTCTCCACGCTGCACCGCGTGATCAACCGTTCGGGCCGCGAGCGCTATTCGGTGCCGTTCTTCTTCACCGGCAACCCGCTGCACGAGGTGGCGTGCCTGCCGACCTGCCGTGCCGAAGGCGAGGCCGCCAAGTACCCGCCCGTGACCGTCGAGCAGCACCTGATGGACTGCTACCGGCGCACCTACGGCTGACCCGATCATGTCGATGCAACGCCCCCACATCGTGCTGATCCATGGCGCCTGGCAAGGCAGCTGGGCCTTCGCCGCCTGGCAGCCGATGCTCGAAGCCGCCGGCTGGCAGGTACACGCCGTGGACCTGCCCGGCAACGACCGCAGCCCCGAAAGGAAAGCCGACGCCACCCTCGCCGGCTACACCGCCCACGTGTGCGCACTGCTGGCCGCGCTGGACGCGCCCGCAGTCGTCCTCGGCCACAGCGGCGGCGGCCTGACCGCCTCGCAGGTGGCCGAAACCCTGCCAGACCGCGTACGCGCGCTGGTCTACCTCGCCGGCATGATGCTGCCCACCGGGGTCAGCTTCGGCGACGTGATCGCCCAATGCCGCGCCGCCGATGCCGATTTCCACTACACCGGCATCGTGCCGCTCCTCGCATGGGATGCCGATGGCACCACCAGCCGCGTGCCGCCCGCCGCCGCGCGCGAGATCTTCCTGCACGACTGCCCGCCCGAGGCCGCGCAGACCGCCGCCGCGCGGCTCTGCCCCCAACCAGACACAGGCCGCGACATGCGCAACGCGCTCAGCCCCGCGCGCTTCGGCCGCGTGCCGCGTGTCTATGTCGAATGCCTGCAGGACCGCTCCGTCACGCTGCCGCTCCAGCGGCGCATGCAGGCGCTCACGCCGGGCGCCCACCGGATTTCGCTCGACTGCGGCCACGTGCCGCAACTGGCCTGCCCGCAGGCCCTGACCGACGCCTTGCTGCCCCTCCGAGCCATGCCCTCACGAAGACCTGCGGAGACCATGACCATGTCTATGACCACGCCCGAACCCACTACCCTGCCCGCCCAGGGCCTGCCGCCCACGCCGGAACAGATCCGCCGCCACCTGCGCCGCGCCCAGCAGGTGGCCGAGCGCGCCGTGACGCTGGGCCACCACCCGTTCGGCGCCATCCTGGTCGGTCCGGACCAGGAAACCGTGCTGCTGGAGCAGTGCAACATCGACACGGTGAACCACGCCGAATCCACGCTCGCACGCGTGGCCGCCACCAACTTCCCGGCCGACTACCTGTGGGGCTGCACGCTCTACACCACCGTGGAGCCGTGCTGCATGTGCGCCGGCACGGCCTACTGGGCCAATATCGGCCGGGTGGTGTTCGGCATGACCGAGCATGCGCTGCTGCAGTACACGGGCAGCCACGCGGAGAACCCGACCATGAGCGTGCCGTCGCGCTATGTGTTCGATCATTGCCAGAAGGCTGTGGAGCTGATCGGCCCGGTGCCGGAGATGGAGGCCGAGATCGCCGCGGCGCAGCGTCGCTTCTGGGCCGGCCGGTAGCAAGGCCGTGGCGCCTGCCGGCGCGACGGCCATCGCGGTGGCGCTGCACCACGCCACACATTCGCCTCATACCGGCTTCACCGTCGCTGGCGACACTCGCTCCGTCCAACTTCAGGAGCAGTGACATGACGGCAGCCGGTGCGAATTTCGATGCGGACGTGGTGATCGTGGGGGCCAGCTTCGCGGGCGCGGCCTGTGCGCTGGCGGCGGCGCGGGCCGGCCTGCGCGTGGTGGTGCTGGAGCGCAAGGTCGATCCGGGCGAAAAACTCCACACCACCGGCATCATCGTCAAGGAGGCCGCCGAGCAGACCTGGCTGCGCCACGCGCCGGCAGACTGCCTGCACCGCGTGGAACAGGTGCGGCTCTACGCGCCCAGCCTGCGCAACCTGGCGCTGCGCGCCCCCGGCTACTACTTCCTGACGACCGATACCCCGCGCCTGATGCGCTGGCTGGCCGCTGAACTGGTGAGCCATGGCGTGGACCTGCGCCTCGGCACCGCGTTCACGGGCGCCCAGCCCTGCGAGGGCGGCTGGCGCGTGCCCGGGGTGGGCCGCACGCGCTACCTAGTCGGCGCGGACGGGGTGCGCTCGCGCGTGGCGATCACGGCCGGGCTGGGGCGCGTGCACGACTTCCTCTATGGCGTCGAGTACGAGTTTCCCGGCATGACGCTGCCCGAGCCGGGCGCCCTCCACTGCTTCGTCAGCAAGCGCTTCGCGCCAGGCTATATCGGCTGGGTGACGCAGAACCCGACCGGCGTGCAAGCCGGGCTGGCCCTGCGCCAGACGCCGCGCCGCCCGCGTGCGCCTGACATCGACGGCTTTCTGCAGCGCGTGCGCCATCTGCTGCAAATTCCGGACGACGCCATGCCCGGCGCCACGCGGGCTGGGCTGATTCCGTGCGGCGGGCCGGTCGCGCCCATCGCCGGACCCGGGGTAATGCTGACTGGGGATGCAGCCGGGGTGGTCTCACCGGTGACGGCAGGCGGAATCCATTCGGCATGGCGCCACGGCGAGACCATCGGCGAGGCCATGGCCGCCCACCTGCTCCACGGCGGGCCGGCGCCGGAGCGGGTGGCGGCGGCCAGCGCGCCACGCTTCCTGACCAAGCGCGCGCTGCGCTGGGTGTTCGACCGCCTGCAGTTCGACTGGCCGTTCGAGGTGCTGCTCCATTCCGCGCCGCTGCGGCTGGCCGCCGAGCGGGTCTACTTCCATCGGCGTGGGGTGCACGCCTGATAAGATCGCGCCAATCCCTGCATTCCAGCATCCCAGAGCCCCCGGAACCAATGAACCCGCCGACCGTCGTCGTGGTGGAAGACGAAGCCGCCATCGCCGACACCATCCTCTATGCACTGCGCACCGACGGCATGCAGGCCGAGCACCTCGTGCTGGGCGGCGATGCCCTCCAGCGGCTGCGCGCGGCACCGGCCGACCTTGTGATCCTGGACGTGGGCTTGCCGGACATGAGCGGCTTCGAGGTCTGCCGGACGCTGCGCACGTTCTCTGACGTGCCAGTGATCTTTCTGACGGCGCGGCACGAGGAGATCGACCGCATCGTCGGGCTGGAGATCGGCGCGGACGACTACGTGGTCAAGCCCTTCTCGCCGCGCGAACTGGCGGCCCGGGTGCGGGTGATCCTGCGCCGTGCCGGCGGTCGCGCCGGAGCACCCCCCACGGCGCCCGAACCCGCCCGGTTCACCCACGATGCCGCCGGCGCGCGCATCGCCTTCCACGGCCAGTGGCTGGCCCTCACGCGCTACGAGTACCGGCTGCTGGCGCTGCTGGTGGCGCAGCCGGGGCGCATCTACTCGCGCGCCCAGCTGATGGACATGGTCTGGCACGACGCCGCCGACACCATCGACCGCACCGTCGACACCCATATCAAGACCGTGCGCGCCAAGCTGCGCGCGGTGGATGCCACGTTCGATGCCATCCGCACCCATCGCGGCATGGGTTACTCGCTCGATCCCTGAGCGCCCGGCCGGCATGCATATCGGACTCCGCATCTTCTTCGGCTTCTTCCTGATCGTGGGGCTGGCCGCGTTCCTCACGCTGCGGGTGTTCGTGCAGGAGGTGAAGCCGGGCGTGCGCCAGGCGATGGAGGACACGCTGGCCGACACCGCCCAGGTGCTGGCCCTGTTGGCCGCCGACGACATGCAGCAGGGCCACATCGGCGATGGCGCGTTCGCGCGGCGCGTGGCCACGCTGGCCAGCGTGCCGGTAGACGCGACGATCTGGGGCGTGCACAAGGACACCATCCACTATCGGGTGACCATCACCGACAGCCGGGGCATCGTGCGCTTCGACTCCGCCGGCACCGCCGCGGGCGCCGACCACTCCCGCTGGAACGATGTGGCGCGCACCCTGCAGGGCAAGTACGGCGCCCGCAGCACGCGTACCGACCCGGACGACGAGGACAGTACCGTGATGCACGTCGCGGCGCCGATCCGGGCCGATGACGCAGGCGGTACGCCCCATGGCGGTCCGATCATCGGCGTGCTGACCGTCTCCAAGCCGAATCGCGTGATGGCGCCGTTCATCGACCGCAGCCGACAGAAAATCCTGCTCCACGGGTTGCTGCTGATGGGCTGCGCCTTCGTGATCGGGCTGGCGTGCACGCTGTGGCTGGTGCACGGGCTGCGCCGGCTGCAACGCTACGCCCGCGCGGTGGCCGCCGGCGAGCGCGCGGAGATGCCGCTGCGCGGCGCCGGCGAACTGGCGGAGCTGGGCCGCGCCGTGGAGACGATGCGGCTGCGGCTGGAGGACAAGCAGTACGTCGAGCACTACATCCACACGCTGACCCACGAGATGAAAAGCCCGCTGGCGGCCATCGGCGGGGCGGCGGAACTGTTGCAGGAGGAGATGCCTGCCGACGACCGGCGCCGCTTCGCCGCCAATATCCAGGGCCAGACCCGGCGGCTCGAACTGATGATCGGCAAGCTGCTGATGCTGGCGGCGGTGGAGCAGAAGCAGCAGCTCGATGCCAGCGAGCCGGTGGCGCTGCTGCCGCTGCTGGAGGCGATCGTGGAGGCGTGCGAGCCGCGTGCGCGCCAGCGCGGCATCACGCTGCACCGCCAGCCGCGGCCGGAGGGATTCGGGGCGCCCGTGGTCAGCGGCGACCCGTTCCTGCTGCATCAGGCGCTGGCCAACCTGCTCGACAATGCGCTCGACTTCTCGCCGGCGCACGGCACGGTGGACATCGCCGTCCTGCCCGGCGCGGCCGGGATGATCGACATCCGCATTACCGACGATGGCCCGGGCATCCCCGCCTATGCGCAGGGGCGGCTGTTCGAGCGCTTCTATTCGCTGCCGCGCCCCAATGGGCGGGACAAGAGCACCGGCCTCGGGCTGTGCCTCGTGCGCGAGGTGGCGGCGCTGCACCATGGCCACATCGCCGTGGAGAACCGCCCCGGCGGTGGCGCCGTCGCGACGCTGTCGCTGCCCGCCTCTGGTATGTGAGCGAGTACGTGAACTAGTACGTAATCGTGACGATGATCGTGTCGCGATAGAGGCCCGGCGCTGCCCCGGCCTGCGGTGGCACCTGGCCGTAGACMGTGTTTTGGTTGGTCAAGCCATTGCCCGTACCCATCAGGACGGTCGCACCACCGGTACCATCTCCCCATGCGATGTTGTGCGTGGCATCGATATACAAGCCATACGTCAGGGTCTCCGTGCCGCCATCGCGTGTCATCTTGCGCGCGGTTGGGGTGGCCCCTGCGCCCGTGCCGTTGTTGAGCGTGAGCGAATAGGCCGTGCCCGCCGTGCACGTCACGCCGATGTTGCCGTTGGCCGACACGGGCCCGCTGATCAGGCCGATCTGCCCAAAATCGATATTGGTMGCCGTGATGTTGCAGTCCGACACCACCGTCGCGCGGACGGTGAAAGTCCAGGACGTGCCTTGCGGCATGCTCGTCGAGCAGGCCGGTGGCGTGGACACATAGCCTTGCACGTTCATGTTCGTGTCCGCGGTGGTGTAGATCGCGGTATAGCTGCCGGCCGGCACCGTCGCCTGCGGCAGCAGCATGTAGCCGTAGTACATCACCGTGGCGGTGGCCATGCCGAATGAATCGGCCTGCAGCGTCACCGACCGGGACTGCGGCGGCGTGAAGTACACGGAGCCCCACGGGGTGGTGTGCGACGCGTTCTGGTAGAGGTTGTACGCCAGCGGCGTCGAGGTCGCGCCGGCCATGGTCCGATTCGCCACCGTACCGCCGCCCGGCGCGCCGAAACTCAGGCAGACACGGGCGAACTTGGTCGTCATGTCGGTGCATTCGACTTTCACCTCGCCGTTGACACTGACCGGCGTGGTGGTCAGCACGTTGACATCGCCAAACTCGATATCGCTCATCGTGACGGTGCAGTCGATGGCGTACGCGCTGCCCGCCCACCCCAGCCAGATGAACAGCCCGCAGGCCAGCAGGTGGTGGACCAGACGGCGAACCAGGCCGGTGTTCATGGGCGCTCCCGGAGGACGCAGGGGAAGGGGCCGATGGTGGTCATCACATCGCGCGGGGCATAGGGCACCTGCGCCGTGCAGGTCCTGTCGCCAAAGGTCACTGTCACCCGGTTGTCCGGCTGCAGCGCGGGGAGGAACACGGCGCCGTCGTAGCCGACCACGGCCGTGGCATCGCTCCCTTCCAGCACGACATGCGCCCCCACCGGCAGCGGCTGGCCCTGACCATCGACCAGCAGCACGGTAGCGCCCTCGTAGCGCGTGACCGGGAAGCGCACTGTCACGCCGGCACGCGTGGGCGGCACCACGACCTGGCGGTCCGTCGTCACGCTGGCCTCGGCCGGCAGTCCAAGGGTGCTGATGGCGATCCGGTTGCCATCGTACGGCAGCAGGTCGGGCACGAGCAGGCGGCCGCCGGCATTGGTCTTGCCGACCAGCCGGTTCTCGCGCAGGACCGGCACATCGGGCAGGCCGTCGGTCGACACCACGGCGAAGGCGTCGTAGATCGACCGTCCGGCCAGCAGCGCGCCATCCGCCACCACCAGCGACCCCGCCCCGTAGAGCGAGACATGGTTCGACTCGATGCTGCCCGAGTTGATGTGCTCGGCCTGCGCCGTCACGTCGCCATAGCGGCCGCGATAGTCCACCCGGCCCAGGCCACGGCGATAGCTTTCGCTGCCGGCGTCGGCCTGCACGTTCCAGCCGAAACCGCCCTTGTCGTAGTCGACGGGCCGGTTGGCCGACACCGAGACACTCTTGCGGCCATCGTACGAACTGGCATTCGTGCCGACACTCACGCTGTTGCCGAGTGAAATGGTCACGCCGATGAAGGCACCGACGGTCTGCTGCTGGTCGTAGTCCTTGAACACGTTGGCGAAGATGTTGAAACGCGAGCCGATGGCCGCCGTATAGCCGACCGACACGATGCGCGAGCCACCGAGGAACGACGCATCCTGGCGCGAGTAGCTGACCGACAGCGTCTGGCGCGCCGTCAGCGGCACGCTGAGCGTGATGTACAGCTGATTCTCCGGCACGGGCACGCCCTCGAGCGTGCCGAGATCGCGATACTGGTTCGCCGCGTGGATGCCCTGCACCGTGAAGCTGAACGCGCGCGAGATGTACTGGTAGCCGCCGCTGAACTGCATGCCGCTGGCATCGCCTGTACTGCCGGAGATGGCCGCGTTCGCCACGCCGAAGTACCCGAGCTGCACCAGCCCGCCGATGCCGGCGTTGCGCAGGCCGCTGGCGGCCTCCGCATGCGCTTCCACGGTCACGGCGTCGGTMACGCCATAGCGTCCCGAGGCCGTGGCGGTGGGCGAGCCGGCGTAGTCGAAGGACAAGCTGCCATAGTTGCGCCGCGCGTAGCCGGCCTGCACCGCGTACTCCGACAACCCCTTCGCGAGCAGCCGCGAATCGACATACAGCGGCCGGTTGACGATCACCTCGCGCCCCAGCTGGTCGCGGTAGACCAGCGTGGCGGTGCCCGCGCCAGTCAGGGCCGGCGGCGTGGCGATCACGAAGGGGCCGCCCGACGACTGCGCCGAGAACTGGCGCAAGCCGTTGAGATAGAGGTCCACCGTGGTCGGGACCACCGCGCTGCCGCCCAGCGACGGCACCGGGTAGGTCACGAGGTCCGGGCGGGTGTTGAAGTTGTGCGCCACGCTGATCCCGCCCATGCGCACCGACCGCGACCACGGCAAGGCGGCGGAGACGAAATCGCCAATCGTGTAGCTCATCAGCCGGCGGGGGTCCTCGTAGGTCCAGTAGGTGTCCTGGCGCAGGTACTCGGTCTGGCCCTCGTGCAGCGTGGTGACGCCCGAGTTCTGGAACACGCCGAACGGCGCGTAGAAGCGCAGCTCGCTCGACAGGGACAAGGTCCGGTTCAGGCGGTCGTAGCTGTCTGCGAAGGCCTGCTCGCCGAGCAGCGGCTGCGGGCCGTGCGTGCCCGAGCCCTGCAGCGGGCTGGGCTTGCGCTGCGCCGCGCGCTGCTCGTCCAGCGAGAGCCGCGTGGTCTGGAGATTGAACGCGTAGTTCACCACCAGGCCGGTGCCGGACTGCACCGGCGGCAGCACGGGCGGCTCGGCGCCGAGCCGCTGGGCCCTGAGCAGCCCCTCGGGCACGCGCAGCGCGATGCGCTGGGCGGCGGCGTCGTAGTCGTAGCCGAGGCCAGGCACGGCGTCCAGGGCGATCTGCTGGTCTGGGCCGAACGGCAGGTCGTCGACGCGGACGCCGAGTTCCTCCAACTCGCCGGCGGCCATGTACAGCACACCGGCCCGCCGGTCGACGCGAACKATCAGCTCCTTTTCGACACCGTTGACAGCCGCCTGCAGGTAGAAGGCGGTGGAGGCACCGTCATCGGCCTCCGGCACCGGTTGCGACCACGCATGCGCGCCGGCCATCAGGTCCATCGCAACGCCGCAGAGCAGCGCGAGCGCCAGCTTGCGGGGTGCGCGGGCGGCGGCACCTCCACGGGGCGGTTTTGACATGGGCGGGCACGGTCGGCATCAGAGGTCGACCAGCATCTCGCGGCCGTTGATCATCATCTTGACGCGCGTGGGCCGGCCCTTGGCCGCGGCATCGGCGGGCAGTGGCAGCCTCCATTCGATCGACTTGCCTGGCAGCACGTAGCCGAGCAGGCCGGGCACCACGGGGCTGGTGCCGCCGCCACGGTATACCAACGAGACGTCGGTGGCCTGCGCGTGGCTTTCGCCACGGTTCACGGCGCCTAGCTTCACCAGATTGCCGTCGGCGGAGGCCGTCACCGTGACCTGCGCGGGCTTGAGCTTCTCGCGCGGCAGCACGAACACCGGCAGTGAGTAGCGCATCTGCAGCGTCACGCCGGTCGGCCGGGGCTGGCTGCTGTCCAGGACCTCGTCCACCAGCACTCGGTACGCCTCGACCTGCGTGGMCGGCGACTTCTCCGTGCGCACGAGCCGGATCGATTGCGTCTGGCGCGGCGCCAGCGTCAGCATCGGCGGGCTGGCGACGAGCCGGTTGGTGGGCGACAGCGCGTCCTCGCCCCCCACCTGGTCCCAGCCGAACAATCGCACCTGCGCGTTGAGCGGCGTATCGCCCTGATTGGTCAGCGTGATGACGGCGGCGGACTGGCCGGGTGGAATCAGCGTCATGGTCGGCTTGACGTGAATCGTCGCCGCGTTCGCAAAGGGCATCGCCAGCAGGAGCGCAAAAGTCGCCAGGAGTGTTCTTGTCATGTTGTGTCTCCGACAGGGGGTCGGGTGGAGATGGCGCGGCAGGTGCCGTTAGGCGCGCGGCTCAATACTGGACAGTGACGGTCACCAGCGACTGGTAGGTGCCCGCCGCCGGCATGGTCTGGGGTGGCATGCGGCCGTAGATCGTCCGCTCCTGGTCATTGCCGTTGCCGGTGGCGCCAACGGTGTCCGTGCCGACCGTCTGGCCCCAGACCGCCGTGCGGGCGGTGTCGCTGTACAACTGGTATTTCAGCGAATTCGTGCCGTTGCTCATGCGCCGGTCCGGCACCGTGGAACCGGTGCCGTCACCGGCGTTCAGTGCGATCGTGTAGGCGGTGCCGGTCGTGCACGCCACGATGATGACGGTGGTCACATCCACCGGCTGGCTGATCGCGCCCACTTCGCCAAAGGCGAGGTTCGGCGTGCTACGGATGTCGCAATCGCTGACCACCACGGCGCTCACGAGGAACGTGCCGGTCTTGGTGGCCGCCCCTGCCAGCTGTGGCACCGGCAGTGACAGCACGGCCGCGATGGCCATGACACGTGAAAGACGAGCAGGCATGACATCTCCTTGTCCGGATCTATCGGGTTCGCATTGCAGGTCGTTGAATTGCGCGGGAATCTCGCCGGATTTACTTGGAAATCGCTGAATCGGCATTCACTGATAAATCGGTTTCCAACGCTCGCGGTGAGAAACAGCAAAAAGATATTTCCGCGCACTGCTGATATAGATGCCGGATAAATCGAAGTCAATCGTGCGTCGCGAGACTCAAGAAAGATTCATCACGGAGCGCCCCCATCACGTCGGGACTTACAGCAAGTGATGTCGTCGCGCAAACTCTGCCAGTTCAATCAGCGATTTGAATTTCAGTTTGCTCATGATATTTGCCTTGTGCGAGCTGACGGTTTTATTGCTGATTTCCAGTAATTCGGATATCGCCTTATTGGTATGGCCCKAGGCCAGCATGCGCAATACCGTCAGTTCGCGCCGGCTCAAAATGCGCGCGGGGTCGCCGGCCACGGCCGAGAGGCGCCGCAGCGTGGGCAGCAGGTGCGTGGGAAACACCGCGAAGCCCTGCATGACGGCGCGCAGGGCCGGCGTGAGTGCGTGCAGGCCGTCGCCCTTGTCGACATACCCATGGGCGCCGCCATGGATGGCGCGCTCGCCGGCGCCGGTCATCGCGGACAGCACCAGCACCCGGGTGCCGGGATGGCGCGATACGAGTTCGGCCAGCAACGCCTCGCCCGGCACGCCGGGCAGGCTCAGGTCCACGACGATCAGGTCGGCGATGGCGTCGCGCAGCACGCGCAAGGCGTCCGCGCCGTTGGTCACTTCCGTGACGGTGTCGAAATCGAGGTCCTCGGTGAGGCGGCTTCTKACGGCAAGCCGGATCGCGGGGTGATCATCCACGACAAGGGCGGTGGGCATGGGCTCGGGCTCCTACAGTTGAGTGATGCCCGAGCATAGGCCGTCCGTTTCCGTGCAGGATGCGGAAACGTCGGCAATGACACTGCGAAACTTCCGTGTATCGATGCGGAAATTTCAGCTCCTGCGGATTTGTGTCCGCCCGGGGCGCGCGGATGACATAGGCAAATCACATCGCGACGGACATGACAATCGTGAAATCCTGAAAATTTCGTCTGAATTTGACCTAAGTTGAAAGGCGAGCCCCGCACATCTGCCAATCTGATGAGGATGCGTGACACCTGTGTCATGCCACAACCGGAGATCGCCGCCATGCCCCAAATCATCCTTGCCACCGATGGATCGAACTTCAGCGATGCCGCCGCGCACTTCCTGGCCACCGGCCGGCTGCTGCAACCGGGCTATACCGTGCACGTGGTGCACGTCTCGCCCGAAGTCACGGGTCAGGTGCGCGCGTTCGTCAACAAGGACACCATCGACGCCTGGCACCACGATGAAAGCGAGAAGGCCATGGCCTCCGTCTGCAAGATCCTTGGCGATGCCGGCGTGCCGTTCGAGCGCCACCCGCTGCGCGGCTTCGCGCCGGACAAGATCCTGGCGCACGCCAGGGCGGTCCATGCCGATGCCATCGTCATGGGCACCMATGGCCGGGGGTCGTTCTTCGATGCGGTGATTGGTTCCGTGGCGGGCCGCGTGCTGGCGCAGGCCGACTGCCCGGTGATGATGGTCAAGGGCGATCGCCGCCCCGCCTGATCGGCTGGCCTACCCCCAGAGCGGGGGTTCGTCCATCAGCGCGATCTGCTCGCGCAATTCGAGGATGCGGTCCTGCCAGTAGCGCGCCGTGCCGAACCACGGGAACGCGGCCGGGAAAGCGGGATCGCGCCAGCGCGCGGCCAGCCAGGCGCTGTAGTGCAGCAGGCGCAGCGTGCGCAGCGCCTCCACCAGCCATAGCTCGCGCGTCTCGAATTCAGCAAAATCCTCGTAGCCGGCCACGATGTCGGCCAGTTGGCCCTGCATCGCCGCGCGGTCGCCTTCGAGCAGCATCCACAGGTCCTGCACCGCCGGCCCCATGCGGCTGTCGTCGAAATCGACGAAATGCGGGCCCGGCGCGCCGCGTCCGCGGGCGTCTTCCGGATCGATCCACAACACATTGCCACGATGGCAGTCGCCATGCAGCCGCAGCAGGCGGATATCACCGGCGCGGTMGTAGCAGCGACGCACGGCGTCCAGGGCCAGGTCCACGGCGGCGCGCCACGGCGCGAGCAGGTCGGCGGGAATGCAGTCGTGGGCGAGCAGGTAGTCGCGCGGGACCACGCCGAAGGTCTCCACGTCGAGCGTGGGACGGGCCTGGTACGGCGCCGACGCGCCCACCGCGTGGATGCGCCCGATAAAGCGGCCCAGCAACGTGAGCGTCTCGGCGCGGTCGAGCGCCGGCTCGCGGCCGCCGCAGCGCGGGAAAACGGAAAATCGGAAATCGTCGTGTACGAGCAGCGTGGCAGGCGGCTGTCCGCCGAGCGAGGCAGACAGCGCCGGCACCGCCGGGATCTCGGCATCGGCTAGTTGCTGGACGAACGCGTGTTCCTCGAGGATGGCGGCGTCAGTCCAGCGGCCCGGCCGGTAGAACTTGGCGATGACCGGCGCGGCATCCTCGATGCCGATCTGCCAGACGCGGTTCTCGTAGCTGTTGAGCGCCAGCAGGCGCCCGTCCGGCTGGAAGCCGGCGGCTTCCAGGGCGTCGAGGATGCACTCCGGCGTCAGGCCGGCATAGGGCACATCCTCGTCGACGGGCGCTGTCATGGGGCGCGTGCCGCTCAGGGCTTGCGGCCGCCGAGCAGCGCTGCCTGCGACGCCGGACKACGGTTGCGCGCGGGCGGCGCGCCGGCAGCGTCCTGCGCCGGGCGCGGGGCGTTGTTGCCGTTGCCGCCGCGGCCATTGCCGCCGCCGTTACCACCGTTACCACCGTTGCCACCACCGTTGCCGGCAGCCTGTCGGCCACCGCGGTTGCCGCCGTTGGCACCGTTGCCGTTGCCATTGCCGTTCCCGTTGGCGCCGCGCGCCGGCTGGGCCGGGCGGTTGCGCGGTGCGTCCTGGCGCTGGCCTTCCGGGCGCGGTGCGGCGGGCTTCGGGGCGCGTTCCTGACGGCGGTCGCCGCCCTCGCCCCGGGGCTTGGCCTGTGCCGGCGGGCGCTGGCCACGGCCTGCGCCCTGGCCACCACCACCGCCGCCACGTTGCTGGCGGCCCTTCTGGATCGGCTCGGCCACGATGCTCGGGTCCACTTCGAAACCCGGCAGGACGGTCTGTTCGATCTGGCGCTTGATCAATCGTTCGATATCGCGCAGCAGGCCGTGCTCATCCACGCAGACCAGGGAGATCGCCTCGCCCTCGGCGCCGGCGCGGCCCGTACGGCCGATACGGTGCACATAGTCCTCGGGCACGTTCGGCAGGTCGAAGTTGACCACGTGGGGCAACTGGTCGATGTCGATGCCACGCGCCGCGATGTCAGTCGCCACCAGCAGCCGCAGCGTGCCGGCCTTGAACTCGGACAGCGCGCGCGTACGCGCCGACTGGCTCTTGTTGCCGTGGATCGCCAGCGCGGACAGGCCGTCCTTGGTCAGCTGCTCGGCCAGCCGGTTGGCGCCGTGCTTGGTACGCGTGAAGACCAGCACCTGGTGCCAGTCCTCCTCGCGCACCAGGTGGGCCAGCAGTTCGCGCTTGCGTTCGCGGTCCACCGGGTAGGCGCGCTGCGCCACGGTTTCAGCCGTGGTGTTGCGGCGAGCCACTTCGATCGAGGCGGGGTTGTTCAGCAGGCGGTCGGCCAGCGCGCGGATATCGTCCGAGAACGTGGCCGAGAACAGCAGGTTCTGGCGCTTGGCCGGCAGGATATTCAGGATCTTGCGAATATCGTGGATGAAGCCCATGTCGAGCATGCGGTCGGCTTCGTCCAGCACCAGCAGTTCTACCTGGGAGAGGTCGATGGTCCGCTGCGACACGTGGTCGAGCAGCCGGCCCGGCGTGGCCACGACGATATCGACGCCGCGCTTGAGGGCCTCGATCTGCGGGTTGATGCCCACGCCGCCGAACATCACCATCGAGCGCAGCTTCAGGTATTTGCCATAGTTGCGGACGCTCTCCTCCACCTGGGCGGCAAGCTCACGCGTGGGGGTCAGCACCAGTGCGCGCACTGGCTGGCGTGCCCCGCGCGGGGCCGGATTGTGGGCGGCGGATTCGCCCAGCAGCTGCAGCATCGGCAGCGTGAAGCCCGCGGTCTTGCCGGTGCCGGTCTGGGCGCCGGCGAGCAGGTCGCCACCTTTGAGAATGGCAGGGATAGCCTGCGCCTGAATCGGGGTCGGCGTGGTGTAGCCCTGTTCGGCCACGGCACGCACCAGCTTGTCGGACAAGCCTAGATCGGAAAAAGACATGAAATGACGCTTCAGCCGCCCGTCACGCAAGGGATTGCGCCAATCGCAGGGCGGCATGGGTAGGAAACCGAACCTGAAGCACCCCGAAGGGGGTCAGGTCCCGGTGGGACGGGCCGATTGCCCCCGCCTCCGGTGGGAGAAGGGCCGTAGTGTACCAGCCCGGCGCCCTCCCCATACCCTGCCGGCGATGGGGTGGCGCCGGCTCCACCCCATCGCCCCCCCGCCCCGGGCCGCCGGGGGTGTCCGGATCTCGCCACATCAGGCGCCCGGCACCCTCCCAAAGGGGGTGCAAGGCGGGCGATGCGGGTAGAATGCCGGGTTGCCCGGCCCGTGCGCATGTCGCGCGGACGGCGCCATTCCCCTCACCAGTCACCCGAAGCCGGAGTCATCATGTCCTTGCGGTTCTCCCTGACGCGTCAGTCCGTGTTCCTGGCGGTGGTTGCCGCCGCCCTGGCCTTGCCCGGCGCGGCCGCGCTGGCCCAGGACGTGCCCGTGGCCGGCACCCCGGTCCGCGTGATTCCGGCCGATGCGCCGATGGCGCGCATGGTGATGGCGATGCCCACGGCCTCCACGCCGCTGACCGMCAAGCTCGACAGCAAGACGGTGGCCACGGCGCCCGGCCTGCGGGTCTTCAGCACGGAAACGCAGCTGCTGAACCCGGTGGTCATCGCCGGCAAGAAGCTCCCGGTGCGCTACAAGCTGGACCTCTACGGCCAGCTCCAGACCGCCTGGGTGCTGACCGATGCCGAGGTGAAGGAATGGAAGGCCTCGCATTAAGTTGAAAAACACGCAGCAGGCGGCCCGCCCCCGGCCGCGTTGTCCCCAGAAGCAGAAGCAAACCCTGATGCCCCCAGGTAAACCACTGAGACCGGCACCATGAAAAAAGTATTCGTGAAGACGTACGGCTGCCAGATGAACGAGTATGACTCGGACAAGATGGTGGACGTACTCAACGCCACGCAGGGCATGGAGCCCTGCGACAACGTCGAAGACGCCGACGTCATCCTCTTCAACACCTGCTCCGTGCGCGAGAAGGCCCAGGAGAAGGTGTTCTCCGAGCTGGGCCGCATGAAGGCGCTCAAGGCCGCCAAGCCGGACCTCGTGATCGGCGTGGGTGGCTGCGTGGCCAGCCAGGAAGGCGCCAGCATCGTCTCCCGCGCGCCCTACGTGGACGTCGTGTTTGGCCCGCAGACGCTGCACCGCCTGCCGGACCTGATCGATCGCCGCCGCCGCACCGGCCAGTCCCAGGTCGACATTTCCTTCCCCGAGATCGAGAAGTTCGACCACCTGCCGCCCGCCAAGGTGGACGGCCCGAGCGCGTTCGTCTCGATCATGGAAGGCTGCTCGAAGTATTGCAGCTACTGCGTGGTGCCCTACACGCGCGGCGAGGAAGTCTCGCGCCCGTTCGAGGACGTGCTGGCCGAAGTGGCCGGCCTGGCCGACCAGGGCGTGCGCGAAGTCACGCTGCTGGGCCAGAACGTCAACGCCTATCGCGGCGCGATGGGCGGTACGACGGAAATCGCCGATTTCGCCCTGCTGATCGAATACGTGGCCGAGATCCCCGGCATCGAGCGCATCCGCTACACCACCAGCCATCCGAAGGAGTTCACCTCGCGGCTGGTGGAGCTGTACGAGCGCTGCGACAAGCTGGTGAACCATCTCCACCTGCCTGTGCAGCACGCCTCGGACCGCATCCTGATGGCGATGAAGCGCGGCTACAGCGCGCTCGAGTACAAGAGCATTATTCGCCGCTTGCGGGCGATCCGGCCGACCATGTCGATGTCGTCCGACTTCATCATCGGCTTCCCCGGCGAGACCGATGCCGACTTCGAGAAGCTGATGTCGATGATCGAGGAAGTCGGCTATGACACCTCGTTCTCGTTCATCTTCAGCCCGCGCCCCGGCACGCCGGCGGCCAACCTGCACGACGACACCCCGCATGACGTGAAGCTGCGCCGCCTCCAGCGGCTGCAGGCCACCATCGAGGAAAACGTGCAGCGCATCAGCCAGGGCATGGTCGGCACGGTCCAGCGCATCCTCGTGGAAGGCCCGGCCCGCAAGGACCCCACCGAGCTGCACGGCCGCACCGAGAACAACCGCGTGGTMAACTTCGCGCTGCCCGGCGTACCGCAGGCGCGGCGCGACCAGATGATCGGCCAGATGGTCGATGTCAGCATCACGCAGGCATTCCCGCACTCGCTGCGCGGCGAGATCGTGGTGCGCCAGTAAGGACCTCCATGAAAATCCAGACGGCGGAATTCGTCGCACCCAAGGACGACAACGCGCGGCTCCAGAACCTGTGCGGGCCGCTCGACGAGAACCTGCGCCAGATCGAGCAGGCGCTCGACGTGACGATCCAGCGCCGCGGCCACCGCATGACGGTGCGCGGCGCGCGCGCCCAGGACGCCGCGCTGGCGCTGGAGCGCTTCTATAACGATTCGCGCGTGTCGCTGTCGATCGACGACATCCAGCTTGGGCTGGTGGAATCGCGCCAGATCTCCGCGCACGGCGCCTACCTGCCCGAGACCACGGCCAGCGGCTACGCCAATGGCGAGGAAGACCCGCGCGGGCTGGATGAATCCCCGGTGCTGCACACGCGCCGCATCGGGCTGCAGGGCCGCACCGCCACGCAGCGCGAGTACCTGCGCCACATCCTCGCGCACGACCTGACGCTGGGCATCGGCCCGGCCGGCACGGGCAAGACCTACCTGGCCGTGGCCTGCGCCGTGGACGCGCTCGAGCGCGATGCCGTCAAGCGCATCGTGCTGACCCGCCCGGCCGTGGAGGCCGGCGAGCGGCTCGGCTTCCTGCCGGGCGACCTCGCCCAGAAGGTGGACCCCTACCTGCGCCCGCTCTACGACGCCCTGTACGACCTGCTCGGTTTCGATCGCACGCAGAAAATGTTCGAGCGCCAGATGATCGAAGTCGCGCCGCTGGCCTACATGCGCGGCCGCACGCTGAACCACGCGTTCATCATCCTCGACGAAGCCCAGAACACCACGCCGKAACAGATGAAGATGTTCCTGACGCGGATCGGCTTCGGCGCCAAGGCCGTGATTACCGGCGACACCACCCAGATCGACCTGCCGCGCGGGCAGAAAAGCGGCCTGGTGGAAGCCCAGCACGTGCTGCGCGATGTACGCGGCGTCGCGTTCACGCGCTTTACCAGCACCGACGTCGTGCGCCATCCCCTGGTGGCGCGCATCGTCGATGCGTATGACGAATTCCACGCCCAGCACAAGGACGCCTGATCTTGACCAAGAAGTCTCCCGCCGCCAGCCTCATCCTGTTCGATGCCGACGGCCGCGCGCGCAAGAGCGCCGCAAACGCGCTGCGCGTGCAACTGCCCGATGGGCGCAGCCTGACCGTGGACCTGTCCCAGGCCGCCGACGGCGTGGTGGCCMTGCTGGCCGAACACACCGATACCCGCCAGCAGGCCGGCCTGCTGGTGCGGCCGGACAACCACGACGCCGTGTCGGTCGCCGTGACGGCTACGCCACTTGTGACCACCACCGGCACCCCGGCCTCGCCGCCTGAGGTCGAACTCGACGTCCAGTATGGCGATGGCGTGCGCAAGCGCACCGGCCTGCCCTCCGCCAAGCAGATCGGCAAATGGGTGCGCTCGGCGCTGTTCGCCGATGCCGCGCT
The DNA here is from genome assembly GCF_056396345.1 of Cupriavidus sp. 05T42. Lineage (NCBI taxonomy): Bacteria > Pseudomonadati > Pseudomonadota > Betaproteobacteria > Burkholderiales > Burkholderiaceae > Cupriavidus > Cupriavidus sp. 05T42. The sequence continues at coordinate 204,962 of NZ_JBFTLH010000008.1, read as the reverse complement.
GACCATCCGTTTCGTCGACGAGGAAGAAGGCCGCACGCTGAACCGCACCTATCGCGGCAAGGACTACGCGACCAATGTGCTGACCTTCGCCTACGCGGAGCACGCCGACGACCCGGTGACCGGCGACATCGTGCTGTGCTGCCCAGTGGTGGAGGCCGAGGCCAAGGCGCAGAAGAAGCCGCTCGACGCCCACTACGCGCACCTGATCGTCCATGGCGCGCTGCACGCCCAGGGCTACGAGCACGAGCATGACGGCGAGGCCGAGGAAATGGAGGCGATCGAGACCGAGACGCTCCAGGCGCTCGGCTACGCCGACCCGTACCTGCCGGTGCGCGAGGATCGCTGAAGCGAAGGATTGTGAAGTGCCGTGTGCGCCACCTGCGTGCGCCACGGCACCCCCTGTCACGGGGCTGGAATCCTTTTAGTGTATGCTTCAGACGATCTCCACCACGCGCTAAGCCGCGACATGAACGACCCCTATCCCAGTTCGAAACCTGCCAATCACAAGCAGGCGGATCGCCCCAGGTCCCTTCTCGAACGCCTCACCGATTTCATTTCCCCTGAGCCGGACACGCGCGCCGAACTACTGGAAGTGCTGCAGGAAGCGCATGAACGCAACCTGATCGACGCCGATTCGCTCTCGATGATCGAGGGTGTATTCCAGGTCTCCGAGTTGACCGCCCGCGACATCATGGTGCCCCGCGCCCAGATGGACGCCGTCAACATCGCCGACGCGCCCGAGACGTTTATCCCCTATATGCAGCAGACGGCGCACTCGCGCTTTCCGGTCTACGAAGGCAGCCGCGACAACATCATCGGCATCCTCCTGGCCAAGGACCTGCTGCGCTATTACACCGACGACACGTTCGACCTGCGCGAAACGCTGCGCCCGGCCGTGTTCATCCCCGAGTCCAAGCGGCTCAACATCCTGCTGCGCGAGTTCCGGATCAACCGCAACCACATCGCCATCGTCGTGGACGAGTACGGCGGCGTGGCGGGGCTGGTGACGATCGAGGACGTGCTCGAACAGATCGTGGGTGACATCGAGGACGAATTCGACCTCGACGAGGACCACGACAACATCCTGCCGACCGCCGATGGCGCCTGGCGCGTGCACGGGCTGACCGAGATCGAGCAGTTCAACGAGGCCTTCGGTACCGCCTTCCCCGATGACGACGTGGACACCGTGGGTGGCCTGCTGACCAATCATCTGGGGCATGTGCCCCATCGTGGCGAAATCATCACTTTGCCGCCGCTCCGCTTCGAAGTGCTGCGCGCCGACGCACGGCAGGTGCACCTGCTCCAGGTGCGCCGCGAGGCGACCGACCACCTGGCCGTGGCCGACGCATGACGCGCGAAGTCCAGGCCGGCGCCGCCCGCACGGCGAGCGCCCGGCAAACCGGCCAGCGCGCCGGGTCCGCTACCGCTGTGTTCCGGCTGCTCATGGCGGCGACGCTCGGCGTCGCCCATACGCAGGCGTTCGCGCCCCATGACTGGTGGTGGCTGCAGATCCTGTCGATGGCCGGGCTGGTCGCCCTGCTCGCCGATGCCCCGCGCCCGCGCGCGGCGGCCGCCACGGGCTACGCGTTCGGGCTGGGCTGGTTCCTGTCCGGCATCTGGTGGCTTTATATCAGCATGCATGTCTACGGCGAGATGCCGGCCTGGATGGCCGGGCTGGCCGTGGTGCTGTTTGCCGGCTATCTGTCGATCTGGCCCGCGCTGGCGGGCGGCGTCTGGCACTGGCTGACCCAGCGCGGACGCCACGGCGTGCTGCCGGCGCTGGCGTTCGGCGCCACCTGGGCGCTGGGCGAATGGCTGCGCGGCGTGGTCTTCACGGGCTTCCCGTGGCTGGGCAGCGGCTATCCCCATACCGACGGGCCACTCGCCGGCTTCGCCCCGCTGATCGGCGTGTACGGCATTACCGCGCTGGCTGCGGTTGTAGCCGCGCTATTGGTGACGGCGGTACGCGCCGCCCTGCGCCGCTCGGCTACGCAGGACGCCACGCCGGACACCGCATCGCGCCATGGCCTCGTCACCGCGCTGGCCCTCGTCATCGGCCTGCCCGCGCTGGGCTTCGCGCTGACGCCCATCGCCTGGACCACGCCGGTGGGCGAGCCAATCTCGGTGCGGCTGCTGCAGGGCAACGTCGCGCAGGACATCAAGTTCGAGCCGGTGGGCATCCAGCGTTCGCTGGAGCTGTACCGCGACCTGATCACGGCGGAGCCGGCGGACCTCGTGGTCACGCCCGAAACCGCGTTCCCGGTGATCCTCCAGGAACTGCCGGTCGATATCGCCCAGGCAGTGCGCCGGCATATGGAATCGACCGGCACCACGGTGCTGTTCGGCGCGGCCGGGGCCGATTCGCCGGTGGACTTCACCAACAGCGTGTTCGCCATCGGCCCGGAGCAGCCCACGCTCTACCGCTATAACAAGCACCATCTGGTGCCGTTCGGCGAGTTCATCCCGTTCGGGTTCCACTGGTTCGTGGACATGATGAAGATGCCGCTCGGCGACTTCCGGCGCGGCGGGCTGGACCAGCCGGCGGTGCCGGTGCGCGGCATCCATGTCGCGCCCAACATCTGCTACGAGGATCTGTTCGGCGAGGAAATCGCCGCCACCCTGCGCCAGCAGCCGTCACCGGCCAATATGCTGGCAAATGTGACGAATCTGGCATGGTTCGGCGACACCATCGCCCTGGACCAGCATCTCCAGATCTCGCGGATGCGCGCCCTAGAGACGCGCCGCCCGATGCTGCGCGCGACCAATACCGGCATGACGGCGGTGGTGAAGCCAGATGGCACGGTGCAGGCGCGGCTGCCGACCTTCCAGCTCGGCACGCTCGCGGCCACGGTGCAGGGTACGCAGGGGCTCACCCCCTTTGTGCGATGGGGCAATGTGCCGGCGCTGGCGGCCTGCCTGATCGTGCTTGCGCTGGCGTTCGGCGCGCGGCGGCGGGCACGCCCGTAGCGGCGTGAGCTTCGCCAATGAAAAAAACGGGCCTGAGGGCCCGTTTTCTTTACGGCCCGGAGCGGTTAGCCCAGGACCGAGGTCGCCACCGATACCGCAGCTGCGGCGGCCATCACGGCCAGGGCGACAAGATATGGTTTGCGAGAAAGTAGCGTMATGACCAATCCCCAAAAGTTATTGTTGCCCGSACACCTTTTATGAGCGGTTGTCCCCCTGAGGAGGCTGCCCGGGAGCAGCGCGCTGTGAAGCGGCTGCGTAGTTCCACTGTATACAAAAATAGTATCGGCACCTATCGGCGGGTTCTGAATGGCGTGTCAGGATTTACCCGACCCGTTGCGAAAGCCCGACACCGCCGCCGGGGCCCGTTTCGTGACACAACGTACGGGATTGCCCCCTGTTCCGGTCGGCTTGTGGCCAAAACCCGATAGAATTCAGGGTTTGGCAATCCTGGCACGAGACCGCTCGTGCACTTGCCGGCGGCTTTCTTTTTCGTCTTCCTATGCTGACCTTCCAACAAATGATTCTTACCCTGCAGGCCTACTGGGACCGGCAGGGTTGCGCGTTGCTGCAACCGATCGATCTGGAGGTCGGCGCAGGGACGTCGCATGTGCACACGTTCCTGCGCGCGATCGGCCCCGAGCCCTGGCGCGCGGCCTACGTGCAGCCGTCGCGGCGCCCCAAGGATGGCCGCTATGGCGAGAACCCGAACCGCCTGCAGCACTACTACCAGTACCAGGTGGTACTCAAGCCCGCGCCCGAGAACATCCTCGACCTGTACCTGGGCTCGCTGGAAGCGCTGGGGCTGGACCTCAAGCAGAACGACATCCGCTTCGTCGAGGACGACTGGGAGAATCCCACGCTCGGCGCCTGGGGCCTGGGCTGGGAAGTCTGGCTCAACGGCATGGAAGTGACCCAGTTCACCTACTTCCAGCAAGTCGGCGGCATCGACTGCAAGCCGATCACGGGCGAGATCACCTACGGCATCGAACGTCTGGCGATGTATCTCCAGCAGGTGGAGAACGTCTATGACCTGGTCTGGACCGAGTGGGTCGAGAACGGCGAGACGCGCCGCCTGACCTATGGCGACGTCTACCACCAGAACGAGGTGGAGCAGTCCACCTACAACTTCGAACACAGCAACACCGAGATCCTGTTCCGCCATTTCTCCGAGCACGAGGGCGAGGCACGCCGGCTGATGGGCGAGGTGGGTGACAGTCGCGGCGAGACCACCGAAGACGGCCAGAAGAAGGATTCCGGCGTGCGTCTGGCGCTGCCGGCCTACGAACAAGTGCTCAAGGCGGCACACACGTTCAACCTGCTCGATGCCCGGGGCGCGATCTCCGTGACCGAGCGCGCGGCCTACATCGGCCGTATCCGCAATCTGTCGCGCCAGGTGGCGCAGGCCTACTACGACTCGCGCGAAGCGCTCGGCTTCCCGATGTGCGGCAACGGGGCCCGCGCATGACCTCGCGCGTGCGCGGCGCACGCATGCCGAGGCGCCTGACAGCGCTGGCGACCGTGGTGTCGCTGGCAACGCTGGGCGGGCTGCTGGCGGCGTCCGGCGCGGCGCAGGCGGCTGCCCGCGCGGCCACCACCCCGGTGCCGCAGGCGCTGTACCTGCCGGCCGACCTCGCCAATATCTGCGAGGCCGACCCGCAGGCGCTCCAGCAGGCCATCGCCCGGCACTGGAAGCCGTCGCTGGCCAGCATCGACCAGTGGACGCAGCTGGTGCGCTCGTTCTCGTGCGACCTGTCCGGCTCGCGCGACCTCGGCTGGCACCGCGTGCCGCTGCGCACCTACGAGAGCGCCATCCGCTACCCGCTGCAGTGGGCCACGTGGGAAGAGCGCAACGGCCGCTCGCGCCGCACCGTCCGCAACTATTATTCAGCGGCGCAGTTGCCGCAGAAGATCGATTTCTGGGTGGGCGGACGGATCGACGAGATCCGCTATGACCGCCGCCAGCAGCGCATCGACGCCCGCTTCCCGGCCGCCGGCGCCCGTGGCGCCTCCGGCGTGGTGGCGCAGTGCGCCTACACCACGCTGCAATTCCGCCAGCAGAACGGCCTGTGGCTGCTGTCTGGCGTAGAACCCAATCTCGCGCCGCGCTGCTGACAGCGCGCGCCTTTCATACCCGTTGGATACGATTCATGTCGCAACCCATGACCGATTCGCTGCTGATCGAACTGTTCACCGAAGAGCTKCCGCCCAAGGCGCTCGCCCGCCTGGGCGATGCCTTCKCGCAAGGCCTGACTGACGGCCTGCGCGCGCGCGACCTGCTCGAGGCCGGCGCCAGCGTGACCCCGTTCGCCACGCCGCGCCGCCTGGCCGCACTGGTGACCGGCGTGCGCCGCAGCGCCCCCGACCGCGAGCAGCGCGAGAAGGTCCTGCCCGTCTCCGTGGCGCTGGACGCCAACGGCGCCCCCACCGCCCCGCTCGGCAAGAAACTGGCCGCGCTGGCCAAGTCCGTCGGCGTGGCCGAGATCGACTGGCAGACGCTGGAGCGTGCCTCCGACGGCAAGGCCGAGGCGCTGTTCCATCGCTACACCGCCAAGGGGGCTACGCTGGCCGACGGCCTCCAGGCCGCGCTGGACGAGGCAATCGGCAAGCTGCCGATTCCGAAGCTGATGAGCTACCAGCGCCCGGACGGCACCACGGTGCACTTCGTACGCCCCGCGCACAGCCTGATTGCGCTGTTCGGCGCCGAGATCGTGCCGGTGTCCGTGCTCGGCCTGCCGGCCAGCAATGTCACGCTGGGCCATCGCTTCCTGTCCGAAGGCACCCTCGAGATCCCGCACGCGGCGGAATACGCCACGCTGCTGGAGAACAAGGGCCGCGTGGTGGCGAGCTATGCCGACCGCCGTGAGCGCATCCGCACCGCCCTGCTCAAGGAAGCCGGCGCCGACCAGGTGGTCATGCCGGACGCGCTGCTGGACGAAGTGAACTCGCTGGTCGAGTGGCCGGTGGTCTATCCCTGCCACTTCGAGGAAGTCTTCCTGGCCGTGCCGCAGGAATGCCTGATCCTGACCATGCAGACCAACCAGAAGTATTTCGCGCTGACCGACGCCGCCGGCCACCTGCGCAACCGCTTCCTGATCGTGTCGAACCTGGCCACCGAGACGCCCGAGTCCATCGTCACCGGCAACGAGCGCGTGGTGCGCCCGCGCCTGGCCGACGCCAAGTTCTTCTTCGACCAGGATCGCAAGAAGACGCTGGCCTCGCGCGTGCCGCAGCTCGGCAACGTGGTCTATCACAACAAGATCGGCAGCCAGCTGGACCGCGTGCAGCGCCTGCAGCAGATTGCCGGCCACATCGCCGACGCGATGAATGCCCACGGCGTGACCGTCGACAAGGCCGCCGCCATGCGCGGCGCCGAACTGGCCAAGGCCGACCTGCTGACCGACATGGTCGGCGAGTTTCCCGAACTCCAGGGCACGATGGGCACCTACTACGCGCGCCATGACGGCGAAGCCGACGAGGTGGCGCTGGCGTGCTCGGAACACTATCGCCCGCGCTTTGCCGGCGACGCGCTGCCCGAGGGTGCCGTCAGCACCGCCGTGGCGCTGGCCGACAAGCTCKAGACACTGGTCGGCATCTGGGGTATCGGCCTCCAGCCCACCGGCGAGAAGGATCCGTTCGCGCTGCGCCGCCACGCGCTAGGCATCCTGCGCATGCTGATCGAGCGCCCGCTGGCGGTGCCGCTGGACACCCTGCTGGCGCTGACCGAGCAGGCGTTCGCGGGGATCGTCGCCGTCAAGCCGTCGCGCGAGGCCATCACCGATTTCCTGTTCGACCGCGTGCGCGGCTACCTCAAGGACAAGGGCTACACCACCAACGAGGTGGAAGCCGTGGTGAGCCTGCGCCCGCAGCAACTGCATGACGTGCTGGGCCGCATGGAGGCCGTGCGCACCTTMGCCGCGCTGCCCGAGGCCGAGGCACTGGCCGCCGCCAACAAGCGCATCACGAACATCCTGCGCAAGACCGACGAAGCCATCGGCACGGTCGACACGGCGCTGTTCCAGGAAGACGCCGAGGGCGCGCTGCATGCCGCCATCGAACGCGTGCGTCCGGGTGTGGAAGCGGCCTTCGCCGGCGGCGACTTCACCGGCGCCCTGCGCGACCTGGCCCAGCTCCGCGACGCCGTGGACCGCTTCTTCAACGACGTGATGGTGATGGCCGAGGACGCGCGCCTGCGCGCGAACCGGCTTGCGCTGCTGGCCACGCTGCACACGCTGGCCAACCGCGTGGCGGACATCTCCAAGCTGGCCGCCTGACCGGAGCCCTGCGATGCCACAGTCCCAGCCCCGCTTTGTGATCCTCGACCGCGACGGCGTGGTCAACCTCGACAGCGACCACTTCATCAAGACGCCCGATGAATGGGTGCCGATCGCCGGCAGCCTCGAGGCCATCGCCACGCTGAACCAGGCCGGCTACCGCGTGGTGATCGCGAGCAACCAGTCCGGCATCGGGCGCGGCCTGTTCGAGATGAGCGCGCTGAATGCGATGCACGAGAAGATGTACAAGGGGCTGGCCAACCTCGGCGGGCGCGTGGAGGCGGTGTTCTTCTGCCCGCACACGGCCGCCGACAACTGCGACTGCCGCAAGCCCAAGTCGGGCCTGTTCGAGCAGATCGGCGAGCGCTTCGGCCTGGAGCTGCGCGGCGTGCCCGTGGTGGGCGACTCCCTGCGCGACCTCGAAGCCGGCGTGGCGGTTGGCTGCATCCCCCATCTGGTCCTKACCGGCAAGGGCGTGAAGACGCGTGACAAGGGCACCCTGCCCGCCGGCACGCGCATCCACGACGACCTGGCCGCGTTCGCCCGCTGGCTGATTGCCGGCGATGCCGCCCACAAGGCGTCTTCGTCACCCGCGCCCAGCGCCCCCTGAATTCCGGCCACACTGATGACCTTTATCCGTTCCCTGCTGTTCGCGCTGTACCTGATCGTGCTCACGCCGCCCTACGCGTGCGCCTGCTTCATCGCCTTCCCGTTCATGAACGCCGACCGGCGCTTCCGCTTCGTGCGTGGCTGGCCCCTGCTCGTGATCTGGGCTGGCCGCCTGATCTGCGGCATGCGCTACCGCATCGAAAACGGCGAGCGCATGGACGCGATGCTCGACAAGCCCGTGGTGCTGCTCTCCAAGCACCAGTCCGCCTGGGAAACCGTGGCCTACGTGGCGCTGATGCCCAAGCCGCTGTGCTTCGTGTTCAAGCGCGAGCTGCTGTTCGTGCCGTTCTTCGGCTGGGCGCTGGGCATGCTCAAGATGGTCCATATCAACCGCAAGGAAGGCACGCGCGCGTTCGCCTCGGCCGCGCGCCAGGGCCGCGACCGGCTCGCCGAGGGCGCCTGGATCATCATGTTCCCCGAAGGCACGCGCACGCGCGCCGGCCAGGAGAACCCCCGCTACAAGAGCGGCGGCGCCCGGCTGGCCGTGGAAACCGGCGCCTGGGTGATCCCGATGGCGGTCAACTCCGGACGCGTCTGGCCGCGCAACTCCTTCCTGAAATACCCCGGCCTGATCACGATCTCGATCGGCATGCCGATTTCGTCGGCCAACAAGACCGCCGACGTGCTGAACCAGGAAGTGGAAGCGTGGATCGAGGCCGAGATGCGCCGGATCGATCCCGAAAGCTATCGCCGCAACCCCAGCGAAGCCGCCGCATGAAGCTGCTGCGTCCCACTCCCGACAACCCCGGCGCGCAGCTCGAACTGCCGCTCGCGGAGGCTGCGCCCAGCGCTGCCTCCGCCGCGGATGCCGCGCTGCTGGCGCCCTCGCTGGACACGCCCCCGGCCGACACCTGGCCACCCGCCCTGCCCAACGGCCGCACGCTGCACGTGGGCGAGCGCATGCTCCACTACGCGCTCAAGCGCTCGTCGCGGCGCACCATCGGCTTTACGGTGGATGACCGCGGGCTGTCGATCACGGCGCCACGCTGGGTTACGCTGACCGATATCGAGTCGGCCATCCTGGAAAAGCAGCGCTGGATCTTCAACAAGCTGGGCGAGTGGCGCCACCGCGAGGCTCGCCGCATACTGCCGACGGTGCAATGGCGCGAGGGCGCGAGCCTGCCGTTCCTGGGCAAGCCGATCACGCTCCAGCTCGATTCGCCGGCCGGCGCGCTGCTGTTCGACGCCGACACGCGCGTGCTGCACCTGGCGCTGCCGACGCACGCCGACGAGCAGCAGATCAAGGACCGCGTGCAGGGCTGGCTCCAGCACCAGGCGCGCCGCCTGCTGGTGGAGCGGCTCGATATCTACGCCGACAAGCTCGGCGTGCGCCACACCGGCTTCGCGCTGACCTCGGCCGCCACGCGCTGGGGTAGCTGCACCGCCGACGGCAAGATCCGCCTGAACTGGCGGCTCATGCATTTCCCGCTGTCGATGATCGACTACGTGGCCGCGCACGAACTGGCGCACCTCAAGGAAATGAACCACGGCCCGCGCTTCTGGGAAACAGTGGAATCGATCTTTCCCGAGTTCCGCGATGCCCGCGCCCAGCTGCGCGCGCATCCGCCCGAGCTGCTGCCGACGTTCTGACGCCCGGCGAGGCGGGGAGCCGCCGGCGAGGCCCCGCCATCCGGACTAAAATACGGCCTCGCCATCCTACGAATTCCAGAAAAGGGCTCCCCATGCGACTCCTCCACACCATGCTCCGCGTTGGCGACTACCAGCGCTCCATCGACTTCTACACGCGCGTGCTCGGCATGCAGCTGCTGCGCGAGAGCGACAACCCCGAGTACAAGTACCGCCTGGCGTTCGTCGGCTACGGCCCCGAGAGCGAGACGGCCGTGCTCGAGCTGACCTACAACTACGGCGTGGACCAGTACGACCTGGGCACCGCCTACGGCCACATCGCGCTGGAAACCCCGGACGCCGCGGCGGCCTGCGAGCGCATCCGCGCGGCGGGCGGCAAGGTCACGCGCGAGGCCGGTCCGGTCAAGGGCGGCACCACGGTGATCGCCTTCGTCGAGGATCCGGACGGCTACAAGATCGAGCTGATCGAGCGGCATTCGACGCGTGACGCGTCGCGCCCGTAAGCCAGCCCGATGAACACGCAAGCCCTGACGCGGCGCCCGCTGGACGGCACGGCCATCGGCCTGATGGTGTTGCTGTGCGCCGCCTGGGGCCTGCAACAGGTGGTGATCAAGGTGACGGCGCCGCTGATGGGCGCCGTGCTCCAGGCCGGCGTGCGCTCGGCGATTGCGGCGCTGCTGGTGTTCGCCTTCGCGTCCTGGCGCGGCACGCCGCTGTGGCAGCGCGACGGCACGCTGCGCCCCGGGCTGGTGGCCGGGCTGCTGTTCGGCGCCGAGTTCTTCTGCATCTTCGTTGGGCTGGGCCACACCACGGCCTCGCGCATGGCCGTGTTCCTCTACACCGCGCCGATCTTCACGGCGCTGGGCCTGCACCTCTTCGTGCCCGGCGAGCACCTGCGGCGCGGCCAGTGGCTGGGCGTGGTGCTGGCGTTCTGCGGCATGGCGCTGGCCTTTGTCGATGGCATCGCGGCCACCTCGGCGCATGCCAGCACGCTGCTCGGCGACGCGCTGGGCGTGGTCGCCGGCGCGCTCTGGGCGGCCACGACCATCGTCGTGCGCGCCAGCTCGCTCTCAAGCGCCCCGGCCAGCAAGACGCTGCTGTACCAGCTGGCGGTCTCGGCGGTGCTGCTGCTGGCGATGGCGCTAGCGGCGGGTCAGGCCGGGCGGGTGGAAGTCAACGGGATGGTGGTGGCGAGCCTGTTCTACCAGTCGGTGCTGATCGCGTTTGCGAGCTACCTGATCTGGTTCTGGCTGCTCAGGCAGTACCTGGCGTCGCGGCTGTCGGTGTTTTCGTTCCTGACACCGCTGTTCGGCGTAGCCTTCGGGGTGCTGCTGATGCACGACGCCGTCGGCCTGCGCTTCGGCGCGGCGGCGGTGCTGGTGCTGCTGGGGATCGTGCTGGTGAACCGGAAGGGCTGAGGCACAGGCACCGCGATCAAGCTCGCGGCGCCTGTCATCGAACGACTTAGCGCGGGAACGAGAACATTCCGAGCGCGTCGCGTACCTCTTCCAGCGTCTGCTGGGTCAGTTCGCGCGCTTCGGCCGTGCCCTTGCGCAGGATCTCGAACACATAGCCCGGGTCCTTCGCCAGTTCCTCACGGCGCTCGCGGATCGGGCGCAGCATCTCCTGCAGGATGCCTTCCACACGGCGCTTGAGCACCATGTCGCCCAGGCCGCCACGGCGGTAGTGGTCCTTCAGCTCGGTCACTTCCTCCACGTTCGGATCGAACGCATCGAGGTAGGTGAACACGACATTGCCCTCCACCTGGCCCGGATCGGACACCTTCAGGTGGTTCGGGTCGGTGTACATGCGGTGCACCGCTTCCTTGATCTGCTCGGGCGAGGCGCCCAGCGGAATCGCGTTGCCCAACGACTTGCTCATCTTGGCCTTGCCATCGACACCCGGCAGGCGGCCATGCTTGKGGATCAGCGCGGCGGCTTCGGGCAGCACGTCGCGACCCACCTGATGGTTAATCCGGCGCACGATCTCGTTGGTCTGCTCGATCAGCGGCGCCTGGTCCTCGCCCACCGGCACCAGCACGGCCTTGAAGCCGGTGATGTCCGCCGCCTGCGAGGCKGGATAGCACAGGAAGCCCGCCGGGATGTCACGGCCAAACCCGCGCGCCTGGATCTCTTCCTTGATCGTCGGATTGCGTTCGAGGCGCGCCACCGTGACGAAATTCAGGTACATCAGCGTCAGTTCGGCCAGCGCGGGCAGGTGCGACTGCACGGTGATCGTGGTCTTGGCCGGGTCGATGCCGACGGCCAGGTAGTCTAGCGCCACTTCCAGCACGTTGCGCCGCACCTTTTCCGGATCGTGGGCGTTGTCGGTCATGGCCTGCGTGTCCGCCAGCAGCACGTACTGCTTGTGCGAGTCCTGCAGGGCGACGCGGCTCTTGAGCGAGCCGACGAAGTGGCCCAGGTGCAGCGGGCCGGTGGGGCGGTCACCGGTCAGGATGACGGGACGCGGGTCGGTTTTCGCGGTTAGCGTGTTGGCGGTCATAAGCGTCGCTGGAACTTCGGAATATTCGAAAAAATTCGGAAAACGGAAAACTCTGCGTGATTCAGGCCACGCCGCGCGCGGGGCGGGGCGCGGCGCTGTCGCCGACGGTGCGCGCCAGCTCGACATACTCGGCCACGGGCACTTCCTCGGCGCGGCGGGTAAGGTCGAAGCCGAGCTTGTCGAAGTCGACCTGATCGCGCAGGAAGGACAGCGTGTTGCGCAGCACCTTGCGGCGCTGGGAGAACGCGGCGGTCACCACGTCGCCCAGCACACCTGCGTCGCAGGCGGGGTACGGTGAGCGCAGCCGGCCATCCTCGCCGCGCGGCCACGGGATCATGCGCACCACGGCAGAATCGACCTTGGGCGGCGGATTGAACGAGCCAGGTGGCACATCGAGCACATGTTCCATGTGATAGCGCACCTGGAGCATGATCGACAGCCGCCCGAAGGCCTTGCTGCCCGGGTCCGCCACCATGCGCTCCACGACTTCCTTCTGGAGCATGAAGTGCTGGTCGCGCACCTGGTCCGCGAAGTCCATCAGGTGGAACAGCAGCGGGCTGGAAATGTTGTACGGCAGGTTGCCGACGATGCGCAGCGGGCGGCCGGTCTCGTGCAGCTTGCCGAAGTCGAACGCCAGCGCGTCGCCGGCGTGCACGACCAGCCGGTCGTTGTAGCGGCGGCGCAGGCGGTCCACGAGGTCGCGGTCCAGCTCCACCACTTGCATCTGCGGCAGGCGCTCGAGCAGCGGGTCGGTCAGCGCGCCGAGGCCCGGGCCGATCTCGACCACGATGTCATTCGGTTGCGGATCGATCGCGCCGACGATGCCGTGGATGATGCCGTCATCGACCAGGAAGTTCTGTCCGAATCGTTTGCGGGCCACATGGCCCTGGTGCACGTTTGAACGCATGGTGTCTGCGGCTGGCGGTCAGCGGGTAGCGGGCCACACGCCGGCATTGCCGTCGTGATGGCGCCCGTTGGCGTGGCCAGCCATGGTAATGGCACTGCGGATGGCCTCGATCATGCTGCCGTGCTCGGCGCGGCCGCTGCCGGCCAGGTCGAGCGCGGTGCCGTGGTCCACCGAGGTGCGGATAAAGGGCAGGCCCAGCGTGATGTTCACGCCGTGCCCGAAGGTGCCGTACTTGAGCGGCGCCAGTCCCTGGTCATGGTACATCGCCAGCACGCAGTCCGCGTCGCGCAGGTGGCGCGGCTGGAACAGCGTGTCGGCTGGATAGGGGCCGCGGGCGTCGATGCCGGCATCGCAGGCCAGGGACAGGGCGGGGCCGATCACGTCGATCTCCTCGCGCCCCATGTGGCCGCTCTCGCCGGCGTGCGGGTTCAGGCCGGTCACCAGGATGCGCGGCCGGGCGATGCCGAAATGGCGACGCAGGTCGGTATCGATGATGGTCAGCGTCTCCACCAGCATCGGGATGTCGAGTGCGTCGGGCACCGCGCGCAGCGGCAGGTGCGTGGTGGCCAGCGCCACGCGCAGCATGGCGTTGTCGTGGGCCGGCTGCGGGCCGGCCAGCATCATCACCACACGCGGCACGGCGGCGCGCTCGGCCAGGTATTCGGTGTGGCCGGTGAACGGCACGCCCGCGTCGTTGATCGTGCTCTTTTGCACCGGCGCGGTGATCATCGCCGCGTATTTGCCGGCCTGCAGGCCGTCGATGGCGGCGTCCAGCAGCGCCAGCACGTAGCGGCCGTTGCGGGCGTCGAGCTTGCCCGGCTCACTCTGCACGCCGAGCGGCACATCCTCCACCACCACCCCGCCTTCGCCGATCTGGCGCGTCCAGGCGTGGCCGACGCCCAGCGCCGCGGCCCGGCTGGCCAGCAGACGGGCATCGCCCAGCACATGGAAGCGGTAGTGCCCGTTGCGGTTGCCATTGCTGCCGGCAAGCTGCAGCAGCGCCCCGATMGTGATGTCGGGGCCGATGCCGGCAGGTTCTCCGGTGGTAATGGCTAGCGCGAGCGGGTCGGGCATGGATGGGGTGGGGTCGGGGGCGCCGGCGGATCAGCGCTGGCGGTTGATGCGGTATTCCACGTACGCCGCGCTGCGGAGCTGGCGCACCCAGTCATCATAGGCGGCGCGCAGCTTCTGCTCCCGGACTTCCGAACGGGCGAAGTCGCGCTGCTTCTCCGCCGACACCTCGGTCTCGCGGCGATTCATCACCTGGATCAGGTGCACGCCGAACTGGGTGACCACCGGGTCGGAGATTTCGCCCGGACGCAGCCGGTTCATGGCCTGCTCGAACTCGGGCACCAGTTCGCCCGACGAGACCCAGCCCAGGTCGCCGCCCTGCTGGGCCGAGCCGTCCTGCGAGAAGCGGCGCGCGAAGTCGGCAAAGTCGCCGCCGTGCGTGATGCGGTCGCGCAGCGTCGTCATCTGGCGGCGTGCCTCGGCCTCGGGCATGTTCGGACCGGTGCGCACGAGGATGTGGCGCACCTGGGTCTGCGTGATGCGCTCGCTGGCCTGCGGCTGGTCGGCGGCCGGCGCGGCGCGCTTGGCCATCAGCCGGATCACATGGAAGCCGTTGGCCGACTCCACCACCTCGGGCACCAGTGCGCCGGGCTGGAGGTCCACCACGGCGTTGGCGAACAGCGCCGGCAGGCGGCCGATCTCGCGGAAACCGAGCGCGCCGCCCTGCGCCGCCTCAGGTGCTTCCGAGTTGGCCTTGGCCAGCGCGGCGAAGTCCGCCCCGCCCTGCGCCTGCTTCAGCAGGCCCTCGGCCTTGGTCTTCAGCTCGGCCTTCTGGGCGTCGGACGCGTTTTCGGGCACGCGGATCAGGATCTGGGCGACGTTGTACTCGGTCGGCCCGGCCGGCGCGGCGCCGCCCTTGCGCGCGGCGAGGTAGTTGTCGATCTCGCCGTCGTAGACCTGCACCTTGGAGTCGACCTCGCGCTCGCGCAGGCGAATCACCTGCACCTGCTTGCGGAGTTCGTCACGATACTTGGTCCAGCTCATGCCGCTGGCTTCCACGCGGCTGCGCAGTTCGGTGGCGGTCAGGCGGTTCTGCTGCGCCACGGACTCGATGGCGCGGTCGACTTCCTGGTCCGTCACGCGGATGCCGGCGTCCTGCGCGGCCTGCGTCTGCACGCGCTCCATCACCAGTCGCTCGAGCACTTCGCCGAGCAGGTCGGCGCGCGGCGGCACCTCACGCTGCGCGGCGCGCAGCTGGCTCTCGATCTCGTCGGCGCGGTCCAGCAGCTCGCGCCGCGTGATCACGCTGTTGTTGACCACCGCCACCACTTCATCGACAAGCTGCGAGCGCTTCTGGCCCGGCTGCGGCACGCCCATCTGCGGCTCGCTCGGCGGCACGGCCTGCTGGGCGGGCTGCTGCAGGAAGATGCCCGAGGTGCGGCCGCTGCCGCTGCCGCTACCGGAAAGTGACGGCTTGCCCGAGGGCGCCGACGGGGCCTTGAGCTGCGCCACGGCTGGCGCGGCCAGCGCGGCAAGCACGGCAGCCATCGCCACGTGCCACAGGGGGTTGGATCGGGACAGCGCGTTGGAAGCTCGACGTTTCATCTTGGTCCGTCATTCATAGTGATCGTACTGGGACGTGGGCACCGGACGTGCGGTAACAGGCTCGTAGCCGGGCACGTTCAGACGCAGCATGTCCAGCGGGTTGGAACCGATCTTGGACAACCCGCGGAATTCCACCTGCAGGAAGAACCGGCCGGTATAGCCCTGCGTGGTGTTGCGGAAACGCTGGTATACCACGCGTCCCACCCAGCAGTCGGCGGCGTATTCGATGCCGGCCAGCGCATCGACCAGCTGGTTGGCGGTCTGGTCGAACGCCACCCGGCCAATACCGTAGGTGCGGCGCGTGATCGGCCACTGACTCGACAGCTCGAACTGGTCGATGGCCGAGTTATCGGTCACCGAGGTCGGCCGGCGGTAGCGGTAGCCCACGTTGACCAGCTTGCGCGACTCCGGCCGCCACGCGAACGCCACGTTCGAGTAATTCACGCGGTTGTCCTCGGGGMTGTACTGGATGCCMGCATCGAGATAGTAGCCGCGGAACAGCTGGATCGTGGTAGCTGCGAGCAAGTCAGAATAGCTCGGCTTGGTATCTGTGGATGTACCGGTCAGCTGCACGCGCTGGCCGGTGAAGTCCACGCGCTGCGCCAGCGTGCCGCGGAAGCGCTCGATGCCGGTATCGGACTCGATCAGGCGCGTGGTCACGCCCGCCGTGAGCTTGTTGTTGTCGGCGATCCGGTCATTACCGGTGAACGCGTTCTCGCTGAAGATCTGCCCATAGCCAAAGTCTGTCTGGACAGTATCGAACAGCGGGAACTGGCTCTGGTCGCGGAACGGCGTGTAGACGTAGAACAGGCGCGGTTCCAGCGTCTGGGTGTAGTTCACGCCGAACAGCTTGCTCACGCCGGGCGCCGCGCGGTCGAACACCATGCCCGAGTCCAGGCTCACCGTGGGAATGGCGCGGCCGAAAGAGTTCTGCGCGCCGGTGGTGTTGGTGCCGGTGTCCATGTTGTACTGCGCGGCGTTGAAAATCACCTTCGGCGTCACGAACCAGCCCGGGCGGATGATCGGGTAGCTGATCACCGGCTGGATGAACGCGCGGTTGCCCTCGGGCTGCTGGAAGCCGGTGGACGTCAGCGGGATCCGGAAGCGGGTGTAGTCGGCTTCCACCGAGATATCGAAGCCGCCGAAGTCATAACGCGTGTAGCGAGCGTTCAACTGCGGCTCGCGCTCGTACGACGGCTCGCTCGGGCGCAGCGTCTGGAACTTCTGCACCCGTGCCATGAACGTGAAGTCCTGCCAGTTGTAGATCACGCCGCCTTCCTGCGTGTACTGGCGCAGCGTGGACTGGGAGACCGAGCGCGTCAGGTCGTCCGGATACTGGTCGTCGGACACCTTGCTGACGTTGGCATACGCCGTCATGCCCGGAATGATCCGCTGGGTGTGCTGGAACGAATACGCCCAGCGGTCACGCTCGGCCTTCCTGTCGTCCGGCAGGAATTCGGCCCGCAGGCGGCCCGAGTAGCCATCGCCGAGGTAGCGGTAGTCGCCGCCCAGCTGCACGCCGCGCGAGGTCAGCAGGCGCGGATAGAGCGTCAGGTCGCGGTTCGGCGCCAGGTTGAAGTAGTACGGCACTGTCAGGTCGAGCCCCGACTTGGAGCTGTACCCCATCAGCGGCGCCAGCACCCCGCTGCGGCGCTCGTCGTTCAGCGGGAACGAGAACGCCGGCGCGCCGGCGATCGGCACGTTGAAGAAGCGCAGCACGCCGCCGTAGGCGGTACCCACCTGGCGGTCGCTGTCGATGTCGATGCGGTTCGCGCTGAAGTACCAGTCGGCGTTGTCGGGCGAACAGGTCGTGTACGACGCCTTCTTCATCGTGCTGCGGTCGGGGTCGATGAAGTCGATGCGCTCCGCGCTGCCCGCGCCGCCGGTCTGGTGGAAATAGTAGTCGGGCGAGAGCATGTAGCCCTCGTTGGCCTCCACGCGCAGCTTGGCCTCGGGGCCCACGGCCAGCGTGCCGCTCTTGGACAGGCGCACGTTGCCCGTGGCATGGGCCTCGTCGGTGTCCTGGTCATAGGTCACCTTGTCGCCCTTGACCACGGCGCCGTCTCGGCGCAGCTCGGCATTGCCCTCGAGCGCCACGCCCTTTTCGCTGAAGCCGGTCAGGCTGTCGCCCGAGACATAGGCCGGGGCGTTGGGGTTCGACGGGGTCGAGCTCGGCGCGATGTTCATGCTGCTGGCCGTGGCCGCCTTCGGCGGCGCCTCGTCCAGGCGGGGCACCAGCACGCCGGCTTCCGGCGCGGGCGGCGGGGCTTCGGGGGTCTGGGTGACCGCCGGCTCGGCGATGTCGATGTTCGGGATGGCCGAGCCCGCGCCATATTGCGCGTGCACGCTCACCGACAGGCCCGCCATGGCCAGCACGAGCGGACGCAGGGTGCTGGCCGGCAAAGCGGCACGCATGCGCCGCGGCAGGCCGCGCAGCGCGGGCGGTCGGGTGGCCGGATGATGCGGTGATCGTTGTTGTTCGGTCATGCGGACGGTTATCGGTCGGCTCGGCGCCGGGCTGCGGAACGGTCCCGCGAACGGTTCCGTACTTCCCGCCAACCCTTGCCGGAGCAGGCTGCGGGGCAACAAAGGCCCCTCCCGGGGGCCACCCGGCGCCCGGGTCTGGTCGGGTATTATACGGGGCATCGTATCCACCCAATCCGGCATGGCAGCACTTATTCACGACCCAACCTCCGACCCGCGTATCGCCCAGCTCAAGAGTTGGGTCGCCGGGCTCGGCGCCACATGGTCGATCGACCCCGACTCCTGCGCCCCGGCATCCGCCGACGCCAGCTTCCGCCGCTACTTCCGCGTGCGCACCGGCCATGCCGCCCATCCGACGGCCATCGTCATGGACGCCCCGCCCGCGCACGAGGACTGCCGGCCGTTCATCCACGTGGCCGGGCTGTTCGGCGAGGCCGGCGTGACCGTGCCCACCGTGCTGGCCCAGGACCTGGCGCAGGGTTTCCTGCTGCTGGCCGACCTCGGCAGCCAGACCTACCTGTCGAAGCTGGACGCCTCGTCCGCGCGCGGCCTCTATGACGACGCCGCCGCCGCGCTGGTCAGGATCCAGCTGGCCACCCGCCCCGGCACGCTGCCCGCCTACGACCGCGCCCTGCTCCAGCGCGAGCTGGACCTGTTCCCCGAGTGGTACGTGGGCCGCCACCTGGGCGCCACGCTGAACGACGCCCAGCAGGCCGACCTGCGCGAAGTCTTCGACGCCGTGCTGGCCAACAACCTGGCCCAGCCGCAGGTCTACGTGCATCGCGACTATCACTCGCGCAACCTGATGGTCCTGCCCGATGGCGCCAACCCCGGCATCCTGGACTTCCAGGACGCCGTGATCGGCCCGGCCACCTATGACGCGGTCTCGCTCTGGCGCGACGCCTATATAGAGTGGGACGAAGAGCAGCAGCTCGACTGGCTGATCCGCTACTGGGAGCGCGCGCGCAAGGCCGGGCTGCCGCTGAACGCCGATTTCGGCGCCTTCTACCGCGATTTCGAGTGGATGGGCCTGCAGCGCCACCTGAAGGTGCTCGGCATCTTCGCCCGCCTGTACCACCGGGATGGCAAGGACGGCTACCTCGCCAACCTGCCGCTGGTACTCAAGTACACGCGCAACGTGGCCGGCCGCTACACCGAGCTGCGCAAGCTGGTGCGGCTGCTCGATGCCCTGGAAGGCACCGAGCGCCCCGCCGGGTTCACGTTTTGAGCGCCGCCCCCGCTGATCCTGCATCGCCCAGCCCCGCGCCGGTCACCCGTGGCGGGGAATGGTGGGCCGGCGTGCGCGCGCTGGCGCCGATGCTGCTAGGCGTGGTGCCGTTCGGCCTGATCTATGGCGTGCTGGCGGTCAATGCCGGCATGCCCGCCTGGCTGGCCTGCGCGATGAGCGCCATCGTGTTCGGCGGCGCCTCCCAGATGATCCTGACCCAACTCTGGGCGGCCGGCACGCCGGCGCTGGTGATCGCCTTCACCGTGGCGATGGTCAACCTGCGCCACGCGCTCTATTCGGCCACGATCGCCCCGTCGCTGGCACCGCTGCCGCGCCGCTGGAAGGCGCTGGTGGCCTACMTGCTGACCGACGAGGCCTTCGCCGCCATGACGCGCCGCCTGGGCGATACCGGCGAGCGGGCGMGCTACCGCCACTGGTTCTACTTCGGCGCCGGCTTCTCGCTGTGGTCGAGCTGGCAGCTCTCCACGCTGGCCGGCGTGCTGGTCGGCGCGCAGGTGCCGCAGGACTGGCCGCTCGATTTCTTCCTGCCGCTGACCTTCATCGCCATCATCGTGCCGAACCTCAAGCACCGCGCCCACGTGGCCGCCGCGCTGGTGGCCACGGCGCTGGCGGTGGCCTGCTTCGGCCTGCCGCACAAGCTGGGCCTGATGGTGGCCGCGCTGGGCGGTATCGCGGCGGGCATGCTGCTGCTCGGGCGCGGGCACCCCACGCCGGGCCGCAGCCCGCGCAAGGAGCCGGCGGCATGAATCCGATGACCTTGCTGTGGGTGTTTTTGGGCGCCGGGCTGGCCACGTACCTGATCCGGCTGTCGTTCATCGCCGTGGAAGGCCGCGTGCGGCTGCCGTCCTGGTTCCGCACCGCGCTCCAGTTCGTGCCGGCGGCGATGCTCTCGGCGCTGATCGCCCCGGACCTGCTGATGCACGACGGCGCGCTCTACCTGAGCCCCTATAACACCCGGCTCGTGGCCGGGCTGGTGGCCATCGTCATCGCCGCCTACACGCGCAGCGTGGGCTGGACGATTGCCGGCGGCATGGCCACGCTGATCGCCCTGGAGTATTGGTTGTGAACACCCTGAAAGCGATGATCTTCGCGGCGGGACGCGGCGACCGCATGCGTCCGCTGACCGATACCTGCCCCAAGCCGCTGCTGCGCGTGGGCGGCAAGCCGCTGATCGTCTGGAAGATCGAGGCGCTGGCGCGCGCCGGCTTGACCGACATCGTCATCAACCATGCCTGGCTCGGCGAGCAGCTGGAAGCGGCGCTCGGCGACGGCTCGCGCTTCGGTGTGCGCCTGCACTGGTCGGCCGAAGGCAGCGCGCTGGAGACGGCTGGCGGCATCGCCAAGGCCCTGCCGCTACTGACGCCGAACCCTGACGCCGGCGAGATCTTCCTGGCCGTGTCGGGCGACATCTTCTGCGACTTCGACTACGCCGCGCTGCTGCCGCGCGCCCGCGCCATGGCCGGTGCGGAGCGACCGATGATGCACCTGGTGATGGTGCCCAATCCGCCCTTCCACCCGCGCGGGGACTTCGCGCTGGGCGCCGACGGCCTGCTGCGGCTGCCCGATGATGCGGGGGATGCCGTGCCGCTGACCTTCGGCAATATCGGCCTGTACGACACGCGCCTGTTCCGCGAGATCGCGCCGGGTCAGAAAGTGGCGATGACGCCCTATTACCGCGCAGCGATTGCCAGCAGCGATGCCACCGGCGAACGTTTCGACGGCCGTTGGGAGAACGTCGGCACGCCGGCGCAGCTGGCCGCGCTGGATACCGAGTTGCGCGCCGAACTGGGCGTGCCCKCCACCGGCACCGGCGGCGCCTGAGGCGCCCGCGCCACCAGCCAGGCTCCCAGCGGGGCCACCCGCACGCCGACGGGTTTAGAATCGGCATCATTCCCCACCTCGCCACCTCGCCACCTCGCCACCCACTCCATGTCCGCACCCGACTCCGCCCTGCTTGGCGCCTGCCGCGACCGCCGCGCCCGCGTGCTGCAACATCTGCGCGCCGGCGGCGGCGGCGTGGCCATCGTGCCCACCGCGCCCGAGGCCATGCGCAACCGTGACAGCGACTATCCCTATCGTCACGACAGCTATTTCTATTACCTGACCGGCTTCACCGAGCCCGAGGCGGTGCTGGTGCTGGTGGCCGGCGCGCCCGGGGAAGGCCCCGGCGCGGACCGCAGCATCCTGTTCTGCCGCCCCAAGCACGAGGAGCGCGAGATCTGGGATGGCTTCCGCCATGGCCCGGAAGGCGCGCGCGCCGCGTTCGGCCTGGACGAGGCGCACTCGGTGGAGGAAATCGACGCCCTGCTCCCGCCGCTGCTGGCCAATCGCGCCCAGGTGGCCTACCCGCTGGCCGCCTCGGCCGAGACGGACCTGAAGGTGCGCGGCTGGCTCGACGCCGTGCGCATGCAGGGCCGCGCCGGCGTGGCCGCACCGTCCGCCGCGCTCGACGTGCGCACTATCCTCGACGAAATGCGGCTGTTCAAGGACGCCGGCGAGGTGGCGATCATGCGCCGCGCGGGCGAGATCTCGGCCCAGGCGCACGTGCGGGCCATGCGCGCCTCGCGGGCCGGGTTGCGCGAATATCACCTCGAAGCCGAACTGCTCTACGAATTCCGTCGCCATGGCGCGCAGAGCGTGGCCTACAACTCGATCGTGGCCACCGGCCCGAACGCCTGCGTGCTGCACTACCGCGCCGGCCCGGCCGAATTGCGCGATGGCGACCTGTGCCTGATCGACGCCGGCTGCGAACTCGACGGCTATGCGTCGGACATCACCCGCACCTTCCCGGTCTCGGGCCGCTTCTCGCCCGCCCAGCGCGAGCTGTACGACCTGGTGGTGGCCGCGCAGGACGCCGCCATCGCCGAGACGCGCGCCG
The DNA here is from genome assembly GCF_056396345.1 of Cupriavidus sp. 05T42. NCBI lineage: Bacteria > Pseudomonadati > Pseudomonadota > Betaproteobacteria > Burkholderiales > Burkholderiaceae > Cupriavidus > Cupriavidus sp. 05T42. The sequence continues at coordinate 182,832 of NZ_JBFTLH010000008.1, read as the reverse complement.
GCGTGCCGTACAACGTGCCCCACGACGCCGCCGTGAAGGTGCTGGCGCAGGGCATGCTCGACACCGGCCTGCTCGACCGCAACAAGGAAGGCACGCTCGACGACGTGCTGGCCAGCGGCAGCTATCGCCGCTTCTATATGCACCGCACCGGCCACTGGCTGGGCATGGACGTGCACGACGTGGGCGAGTACCGCGCGCCGGGCCCGCTGCCCGCCGGCCATGAGGGCGAGCGGCCGTGGCGGCCGCTGGAACCCGGCATGGTGCTGACCATCGAACCTGGTATTTACGTGCGCCCGGCTGAAGACGTGCCGGAGCGCTACTGGCATATCGGCATCCGGATCGAGGACGACGCGGTCGTCACCGCCGGCGACTGCGACCTGCTCACGCGCGGCGTGCCGGTCAAGGCCGATGACATCGAAGCGCTGATGCGCGACAACCTGGGAGACATCGCACGATGAAGACCCTGCTCCGCAAGCTGTTCAGCGGTGGCGGCACGCAACACACGCATTCCAGCAAGCCCGCAGCAGCGCGGCAAGTGGTGCCGGGCGAGCCGTTCGTGATCAATCTGTATGACGACCGCCTGGTCGTGCATCGTCCTGACGGCCAGCGCGAGGAACTCGCCTGGGACGCGCTGGAACGCGTGATCGTGCGCGTTTCCGACCGCGCGCCGTGGACCGGCGCCGCCTGGCTGATCCTGGCCGGCGACGCCGAGAGCAAGCAGGGCTGCGTGGCCCCGCTGGACGCCGCCAACGGCGATGCGCTGGTGGCGCACCTCCAGGCCCTGCCCGGCTTCCACCAGCAGAAGCTCGACAACGCGCTGCGCGATGCCGCCGCCGGCAAGTCGCGCACGGATGCCGTGCTGTGGAAGCGTGCCGCGGCGAATGCGGCGAATGCGGCCGATACGGCCCAATCCGGCGAGGAAGCTCCTGATGACAAGCCCCGTGACCCTCAGCACCACTCCCAGTCCCAGCCACAGTCCGGCGCCCAGCCCTGATCCGTTCGACATCGCCATCGTCGGCGGCGGGCCCGTCGGCCTGGCGCTGGCGGCGCAGTTGCTGCGCACCACGCCGTGGCGGATCGTGCTGATCGATGCGGCCACGCCGGCCCGCGCCGCGCGGGACCCCCGGGCGATTGCGCTGTCGCACGGCAGCCGCCAGCTGCTCGAGCAGATTGGCGCGTGGCCGATGCCGGTGCAACCTATCGAGCACATTCACGTGTCGCAGCGCGGGCGCTTTGGCCACGTGAAACTGCATCACGACGACTACGGCGTGCCGGCGCTCGGCTATGTCGTGCGCTATGGCGACCTGTGCCAGACGCTGGAACGCGCGCTGGCTCGTGCCGCGGACGCCGCGCCGGGCCGCCTGGCGCGCCAGTTCGAGACGCGCATCGACGACATCGCGCAGGACACCAAGGCCGAGCGGCAGGAAGATGCCGCGCTGGTGCGGCTKACCGGCACCTCGCATGCCGATCAGGTCGGGCTGCCCATGGCGGTCACGGCGCGCCTCGCCGTGCAGGCCGAAGGCGGACTGTTCCACCAGCGCACGCAGCGGCTGGCGCGCAGCGCCGAAACCTCCCGGCGGCGCGACTACCAGCAGACGGCCATCATCGGCCATGTGACGTGTACGCAACCGCGGCGAGGCTGGGCTTGGGAGCGCTTCACCGAGGAAGGGCCCCTCGCGCTGCTGCCGCATGACGAACACGGCACTGCCGGCTATGCGATGGTCTGGTGCTGCCCGCCCGATACGGCCATGCGGCGGCTCGCGCTGTCCGATGCCGAATTCKCCGCGGAACTGGGCGAGGCGTTCGGCTCGCGCATGGGCCGCTTCACGCTGGTGGGCAAGCGCCACGCGTTCCCGCTGGGGCTGAATGCGGCGCCGGTGACCGTCGATGGCCGCATCGCGGCGGTCGGCAACGCCGCCCAGACGCTGCATCCGGTGGCCGGACAAGGGTTGAACCTTGGCCTGCGCGATGCCTTCGCACTGGCTGACTCGCTGCGCGCCGGCTGCACGCCGCAGGCGTTGCAGGCCTTCGCCGGCCGCCACCGCGTGGACCGGGCGATGACCATCGGCGTGACCGACCTGCTGCCGCGTGTCTTCGGCATCGGCGGGCCGCTGGCGGCCCATGCGCGCGGGGCGTCGCTGGCAGCGCTGGCCTGCGTGGCGCCGCTCAAGGACGCGCTGGCGCGCCACATGATGTACGGCGCGCGCCGCTGATCCCTCGTGGGGGGCGGGCACCGTGCCACGCAGGCACGGCCCGCCCCCTCATCCATGATATTTGCTCATTTCTTGGGCAACCCGGTCCGTTTGGCGGTAAAATCCMGCCCTCGCGCCTTCCCCCAGTACCCGTTTACCGAACGCGCCATGTGACGCAAAACCGTCACGTGCGCCTGTTCCATTCGCTATTCCTATCGTGCAGATCGGTCCGCATCGTCTTCGCAACAACCTGTTCGTCGCCCCCATGGCCGGGGTGACGGACCGGCCGTTCCGCCAGCTGTGCAAGCAGCTGGGCGCGGGCTACGCGGTGTCCGAGATGGTGGCGTCCAACGCCCAGCTCTGGAAGAGCGAGAAGACCATGCGCCGCGCCAACCACGCGGGCGAGGTGGAGCCGATCTCGGTGCAGATTGCCGGTGCCGAGCCGGGGATGATGGCCGAGGCGGCCCGCTACAACGTGGACCGGGGCGCGCAGATCATCGACATCAATATGGGCTGCCCGGCCAAGAAGGTCTGCAACGTGGCGGCCGGGTCGGCGCTGCTGCAGAACGAGCCGCTGGTGGTGCGCATCGTCGAGGCCGTGGTGGGTGCCGTGGGCGACCGCGTGCCCGTGACGCTGAAGATCCGCACCGGCTGGGACCGCGAGCACAAGAATGCGCTGCGCGTGGCGCGCCTGGTGGAAGACGCCGGCATCAGCATGCTGACGATCCACGGGCGCACCCGCGCGGACCTGTACCACGGCGAGGCCGAGTACGAGACGATTGCGGCGGTCAAGCAGTCGATCCGGATTCCCGTGGTGGCCAACGGCGACATCACGTCGCCGCAGAAGGCGCGCGAGGTGCTGGCCGCCACCGGCGCGGACGCGATCATGATCGGCCGCGCGGCGCAGGGCCGGCCGTGGCTGTTCCGCGAGATCGAACACTTCCTGGCGACGGGCGAGATGCTGCCGTCGCCCGAGGTGGCCGAGATCCGCGCGATCATGAACCATCACCTGGCCGACCACTACGCGTTTTACGGCGAGTTCACCGGCGTGCGCACCGCGCGCAAGCACATTGCCTGGTACACGCGCGGCCTCAAGGGCGCGAACCTGTTCCGGCATCGGATGAACACGCTGGAGTCCACCACGGCGCAGCTGGAGGCCGTGAACGCCTTCTTCGACGAGCAGGCGGCGATTTCCGACCGCCTGGTCTATGTGGAAGACGGCGACGCCACGGCCGAAGGCCAAGATAAGAACGCCGACAACAACAACAAGAACAAGGAATTGCTTGCCGCATGAGCCGCAACGCCATCGATCAATGCATCCGGGACAGCCTGGATACCTACTTTCGCGACCTGGACGGCGAAGAGCCGTCCAATATGTACAACATGGTGCTGGAGGCCGTGGAACGGCCCCTGCTGGAAGCCGTGATGGCGCGCGCAGAGCGCAACCAGTCGCTGGCGGCCGCCTATCTCGGCATCAATCGCAACACGCTGCGCAAGAAGCTGCAGCAACACGGTTTACTTTGAAGCGTTCCCCCAAGCCATGATCAAGCAAGCCCTTCTCTCCGTTTCCGACAAGACCGGCATCGTCGATTTCGCGCGCGACCTGAACGCGCTCGGCGTGGTGCTGCTTTCCACCGGCGGCACCGCCAAGCTGCTGGCCGACGCCGGCCTGCCCGTGACGGAGGTGGCCGACTACACCGGCTTTCCGGAAATGCTGGACGGCCGCGTGAAGACGCTGCACCCCAAGGTGCACGGCGGCATCCTGGCTCGCCGCGACCTGCCCGAGCACATGGCCGCGCTGGCCGAGCACCAGATTCCCACCATCGACCTGCTGGTGGTGAACCTGTACCCGTTCCAGCAGACCGTGGCCAAGGATGACTGCACGCTGCCGGACGCCATCGAGAACATCGACATCGGCGGCCCGACCATGCTGCGCTCGGCGGCCAAGAACCACCGCGACGTGACCGTGATCGTGGACCCGGCCGACTACGCCGTGGTGCTGGACGAAATGCGCGCCAACGCCAACAGCGTCGGCTACGACACCAACTTCCGCCTGGCCACCAAGGTCTTCGCGCATACCGCCCAATATGACGGTGCAATCACAAACTACCTGACCAGCCTCGGCGCCGACAAGTCGCACCAGGCCCGCAGCGCCTATCCGAAGACGCTGAACCTGGCCTTCGAGAAGGTGCAGGAGATGCGCTACGGCGAGAACCCGCACCAGTCGGCCGCCTTCTACCGCGACCTGAAGGCCGTGGACGGCGCGCTGGCCAACTACGTGCAGCTGCAGGGCAAGGAGCTGTCGTACAACAACATCGCCGACGCGGACGCCGCGTGGGAGTGCGTGAAGTCGTTCGATGCCGCCAACGGCGCCGCCTGCGTGATCATCAAGCACGCCAACCCGTGCGGCGTGGCCGTGGGCGTGAACGCGCTGGAAGCCTACGACAAGGCCTTCAAGACCGACTCGACCTCGGCCTTCGGCGGCATCATCGCCTTCAACGTGGAACTGGACGAAGCCGCCGCACAGGCCGTGGCGAAGCAGTTCGTGGAAGTGCTGATCGCCCCGTCGTTCAGCACGGCGGCCCGCAACGTGTTCGCGGCCAAGCAGAACGTGCGTCTGCTGGAGATTCCGCTGGGCAAGGGCGTGAACCAATACGACCTCAAGCGCGTGGGCGGCGGCCTGCTGGTGCAGGGCCCCGATGCGCGCAACGTGCAGCCGTCCGAGCTGCGCGTGGTGACGCGCCGCCATCCCACCCCGAAGGAAATGGACGATCTGATGTTCGCCTGGCGCGTGGCCAAGTTCGTGAAGTCGAACGCCATCGTGTTCTGCGGCGGCGGCATGACGCTGGGCGTGGGCGCGGGCCAGATGAGCCGCGTGGATTCCGCCCGCATCGCCAGCATCAAGGCGCAGAACGCCGGCCTGACCCTGGCGGGCTCCGCCGTGGCCAGCGACGCCTTCTTCCCGTTCCGTGACGGCCTGGACGTGGTGGTGGATGCAGGCGCAACCTGCGTGATCCAGCCGGGCGGCTCGATGCGCGACGACGAGGTGATCGCCGCCGCCGACGAGCGCAACATCGCCATGGTGCTGACCGGCACGCGCCACTTCCGGCATTGAGACGCGGCGGCGCATACTGAGGCGCCGGCCCTCTCCCCTCAGTGGGAGAGGGTCGGGGAGAGGGGTGGTCTAGCAAAGCACCAYGACGAACGAAGCCCAAACAACACCATGCGCATCCTCGGCATCGATCCCGGCCTCCGCACCACCGGCTTTGGCGTGTTGGAAAAACACGGCAACAAGCTGGCCTACGTGGCCTCCGGCACCATCAAGAGCGACGGCAATTCCAGCCTCCCGGAGCGGCTCAAGACCCTTTACGACGGCATCTCCGAAGTCGMCCGCACCTATGCGCCCGACTGCGCGGCCATCGAGAAGGTCTTCGTCAACGTCAATCCGCAGTCCACGCTGATGCTCGGCCAGGCGCGCGGGGCCGCCATCTGCGGCCTTGTCGGCCATGGCCTGCCCGTGTTCGAGTACACCGCGCTCCAGTTGAAGGTGGCCGTGGTCGGCTATGGCCGGGCCAACAAGGAACAGGTGCAGGAGATGGTGATGCGGCTGCTGGCGCTGTCCGGCAGGCCGAGTTCCGATGCGGCCGATGCGCTCGGCGTGGCCATCTGCCATGCCAACGGCGGCGATACCCTCGGCACGCTGGCCGGCATGGCGCCCGACCTGGCCCGCAAGGGGCTGCGCGTACGGCGCGGGCGCCTGGTCGGGTAGTCCGGCGCCGGACAGGCCAACTCCGGCCTCTGCTCGTACAATCGGCGTTCCGCCCCATCCCATGAACGCCGCGCGATGTCCTTCCTTCCCCGCCTGACCCTTGCCTTTGCCACTGCCACCCTGATTGCGGGCTGCGCCACGCCGCACCACGCACATAAGGACAAGGCGGCGGCCTCCACCGCGGCGGTCCCGGCGCCCGCCCCGGCCGCCCCGCCGGCCCCGAAAGCGCTGGTCATCGCCCATCGCGGCGCCAGCGCGCTGCGCCCGGAGCACACGCTGGCGTCCTACGCCAAGGCCATCGAGGACGGCGCCGACGTGATCGAGCCGGACCTCGTCATGACCCGCGACGGCGTGCTGGTCGCCCGCCACGAGAACGACATCACCGGCACCACCAATGTGGCCGAAGTGGCGGAGTTTGCCGACCGCAAGCGCATCAAGGTCATCGACGGGGAACGCCTGACCGGCTGGTTCACCGAGGACTTCACGCTGGCCGAGCTGAAGACGCTGCGCGCCCGCGAGCGCATTCCCAAGCTGCGCCCGCTCAACGCCAAGCTGAACGACCAGTTMGAGATTCCCACTTTCGACGAAATCCTGCGGCTGGCCTCGCAGGCGGCCATCAAGCGCGGCCGCCCGGTGGGGATCTACCCCGAGCTGAAGCACCCGAGCTACTTCCGGGGTATCGGCCTGCCGCTCGAGGAGAAAGTCGCCGCCGCGCTGCAGGCCAACGCCTACGCCCGCAGCGCGCCGGTCTTCGTCCAGTCGTTCGAAGTGGGCCCGTTGCGCACGATGAAGCGGCTGCTGGGCACCTCGATGCCGAACGTGAAGATCGTACAGCTGATTGGCAGCCCGTCCAGCCGCCCCGCCGACTGGCGCCTGGCCGGCGACACGCGCAACTACGCCGAGATGCTCACGCCACTGGGCCTGCGCGAAGTGGCGACCTACGCCAACGGCATCGGCCCCGAGAAGAGCAACGTGGTGCCGCGCGACGCCCAGGGCGCCCTGGCCGCCCCTACCGCGCTGGTGACCAACGCCCACGCGGCCGGGCTGACGGTCCACCCGTACACGTTCCGGCCCGAGAACAGCTTCCTGCCGAAGCCGTTCCGGGTGGCCGGCGATGACGCCACGCGCAGCCCCAACGGCCTGGTGCGCGAGATCCAGGCCTTCCTGGCCGCCGGCGTGGATGGCGTCTTCACCGACGACCCGGCGCTGGGCCGCCGCGCCGTGGACAGCGCACCGGAGCGATAACCCGCAGCGATAACCGCCAGCGCGCCACCCGCACGCGCTACACTTGCCGGCAATTTCGTCACCCCACCCTGCCCACCATGATCGGTCGCATTGCCGGCACCCTGCTTGAGAAGAATCCCCCGCACCTGTTGGTCGACTGCCACGGCGTGGGCTATGAGATCGACGTGCCGATGAGCACGTTCTACAACCTGCCCGCCGTGGGCCAGCCGGTGACGCTGCTGACGCAGCAGATCGTGCGCGAGGATGCCAACCTGCTCTACGGCTTCGGCTCGGCGTCCGAGCGCAACACGTTCCGCGAGTTGATCAAGATCACCGGCATCGGCGCACGCATGGCGCTGGCCGTGCTGTCGGGGCTGTCCGTGAGCGAACTGGCGCAGGTCGTCACACTGCAGGAGGCAGGCCGGCTGACGCGGATTCCAGGCATCGGCAAGAAAACCGCCGAGCGGCTGCTGCTGGAACTCAAGGGCAAGCTGGGGGCCGAACTGGGCCACGCGCCGGGCGCCACGCCCGTCGCCGACAGCGCCGTGGACGTGCTCAACGCCCTGCTGGCGCTGGGCTACTCCGAGAAAGAGGCCGCGCTGGCCATCAAGCAGGTGCCGGCCGGCACGGGTGTGTCCGACGGCATCAAGCTGGCGCTGAAGTCGCTCTCGAAGGGCTAGCGAAGGGCTAGCGTGAGAGGCAGCCGGCGTAGAATGACGGCTGTCCCGCATTCCACCGCCATGATCGAAACCGACAAGCTCACCGGCGCCGAGCGCCAGCCCGAACGGGTTATCTCGGCCACCCCCGCCTCCGCCCGCGAGGAGGCCTTCGAGCGCGCCCTGCGGCCCAAGCTGCTGGACGAGTACGTCGGCCAGGAAAAGATCCGTGGCCAGCTCGACATCTTCATGCACGCGGCCCGCAACCGCCGCGAGGCGCTGGACCACGTGCTGCTGTTCGGCCCGCCGGGCCTCGGCAAGACCACGCTGGCCCACATCATCGCGCGCGAAATGGGCGTGAGCCTGCGCCAGACCTCCGGGCCGGTGCTCGAGCGCCCGGGCGACCTGGCCGCACTGCTGACCAACCTCGAAGCCAACGACGTGCTGTTCATCGACGAAATCCACCGGCTCTCGCCGGTCGTCGAGGAAATCCTGTACCCGGCGCTCGAGGACTACCAGATCGACATCATGATCGGCGAAGGCCCGGCGGCCCGCTCGGTCAAGCTGGACCTGCAGCCGTTCACGCTGGTGGGTGCCACCACGCGCGCCGGCATGCTGACCAACCCGCTGCGCGACCGCTTCGGCATCGTGGCGCGGCTGGAGTTCTATACGGCCGAGGAACTGGCGCGCATCGTCACACGCTCGGCCCAGTTGCTCAACGCGGTGATCGAGCCCCTGGGTGCGCTCGAGATAGCCCGCCGGGCGCGCGGCACGCCCCGTATCGCCAACCGGCTGCTGCGACGCGTGCGCGATTACGCCGAGGTGAAGGGCGACGGCACGATCAGCCGCGAGACGGCCGATGCCGCGCTGGCGATGCTCGACGTGGACCGCGTCGGCTTCGACCTGATGGACCGCAAGCTGCTGGAAGCCGTGCTGCACAAGTTCGGCGGCGGCCCGGTGGGCGTGGACAACCTGGCGGCGGCCATCGGCGAGGAGCGCGACACCATCGAGGACGTGCTGGAGCCCTACCTGATCCAGCAGGGTTACCTGCAGCGCACACCGCGCGGCCGGGTGGCGACGGCGGCGGCGTACCGGMATTTCGGGCTCGCCACGCCGCAGGACGACTCCGGCAGCGATCTGCTTGAGACGCCCTGAGCGTCCCCTAAGCGTCCCCTAAGCGTCCGCTGAGCGTCCCCTAAGCCTCTCCCCAGACAAAATCAGCCGAATCCGGCCTGCTGCAGTGCGCAACGACCGCGCATTGCAGCCCGCCCCCGCCAGTTAAACGTTTTCGCGCACCGCTCCAAATTTTTTCGAAGTGGATTGCCCGCTTATGGCCGGTTGTCCACAATGGCTCCATCAGTTTCCACTTACAGCGCCCATTGCGCCAGAAAGGACTCAGAGCCATGATCCAGCGACCCATCCCGACCCTTGCCTTGCTTGCCAGCCTGCTCCTGGCCGCTGGCGCCGTGCATGCGCAGAAGACGCCTGCGCCGGTCGGCATCGCCGAGGAAGCCGTTATCAGCGGCAAGGTCGTCGATGTCGATGTCAACTCGAAGGCCGTGCTCGTGCAGGGGCCGAAGGGCAATATCGTCGAGATCGTGGGCGGCGACGAGGCCAAGAATATCGGCAACGTGCGCAAGGGTGACATCGTCACGCTGACGCGCGCGGCGGCCGTGGTGGCGGCGCTGGAGCCGCTCGACAGCAAGGACACCCCGCTGGTGGAGCAGGTGGAGCGCACCTCGCGCGCGGCCGAGGGCGGCAAGCCCGGCGTGATGCGCGAGATCACCACCACCATCACGGCGCAGATCACCAAGATCGATACCGCCAATCGCACCGTGACCTTCCGTGGCCCGCGCGAGACGCTGCGCACGGTCAAGGTCCGTGACCCGAACATCGACCTCACCAAGATCAAGCAGGGCCAGATGGCGAAGATCGTCGTGCGTGAGGTGGTCGCCATCACCGTGAAGTCGCCTAACGCCGGCTGAAGTCCGGTCCGAACCACCGGAAAGAGTCGAATGCAGTACTTTTCCCCATCAGGAGGTTGCATATGAATCGACGCCATTTCGTGACGCGGGTGACCGGATCGGGCCTGCTCGTGGCCACGGCCTTTGCCGCGGGCTGCACCACCACGGGTCCCAAGACGCCCGAGGACGCCGCCGCCAAGAAACAGGAAATCGACGCCGGCGTGGACGGCGCGCTGAACCGGCTCTACGCCTCGGTGGACGGCTCGCGCGAGCTGGCCAACCGTTCCCAGGGCATTCTGGTGTTCCCGCGCGTGATCGGCGGCGGGCTGGTCGTGGCCGGCGAGTACGGCGACGGCGCGCTGCGCTCGAAGGGCGCCACGGTGGGCTACTACCGCACGATCTCGGCCTCGTTCGGCTTCACCGCCGGCGGCCAGTCGAAAGCGGTGATCTTGATGTTCATGACGCCCGAGGCCTACAACAAGTTCGTGCAGTCCAGCGGCTGGACGGCCGGCGTGGACGGCAGCGTGGCGCTGGCCAAGATCGGCGCGAACGGCAAGCTGGATACCGTCACGGGCCAGCAGCCGGTGATCGGCTTCGTGCAGACCAACGCGGGGCTGATGTTCGATGCCTCGATTGACGGCTCCAAGATCAGCAAGCTGTCGCTCTGATCGACCTGGTTTTCCCATCCTCCAGGGTGTGTTGGCTCCCGGCTCCGGCCGGGAGTTTTCTTTTGCGGGCCCGGCGGGCCCGGCTTGCCGACACGTGTGGCGCCGCGCTGGCATAATCGCGCGAACCCCCGCACCGGAAGCGCTCCCGCCCATGCCCCCGCCCCTGTCCTCGCCCGAGTCTCACGCCACGCCCCTCCCTGCCGTCGATGCCGCGCACACTGGTCGCGTCTACCGCTACTACGACTTGGTCATGGTGGCCTTCGTCACGGTACTGCTCTGCTCCAACCTGATCGGCGCGGCCAAGGCGGCGCAGGTCACGCTACCCGTGATCGGCCCGGTCACCTTCGGCGCCGGCGTGCTGTTCTTCCCGATTTCGTACATTTTTGGCGACGTGCTGACCGAGGTCTACGGCTATGGCCGCGACCGCCGCGTGGTCTGGGCCGGCTTCACCGCGCTGGCCTTCGCCACGTTCATGAGCCTGGTGGTGCTGAAGATGCCGGTGGCGCCGTTCATGGCGGACTACCAGAAGAGCCTGGAGGATGTGTTCGGCAACACGTGGCGGATCGCGCTGGGGTCGCTGATCGCGTTCTGCTGCGGCAGCTTCACCAACAGCTACGTGCTGGCGAAGATGAAGCTGTGGAGCGGCGGGCGCTGGCTGTGGACGCGCACCATCGGCTCCACGCTGGCCGGGGAACTGGTCGATTCCTCGCTGTTCTACGTGATTGCCTTCTATGGCATCTGGCCGCTGGAGAAGGTCATCCAGGTGGCCGTGGCCCAGTACGTGCTGAAGACGGCCTGGGAAGTGGTCATGACGCCGGTCACCTACAAGGTGGTGGGCTTCCTGAAGCGGGCCGAGAACGAGGACTGGTTCGACCGGCACACCAACTTCACGCCGTTCCGGCTCAAGGTCTGAGCCTTCCGGGGCGGGCCCCCGGACGCGCGGCTAGGGCACGCGCTTGTCGACTTCGTCGAGCGCCAGCGCCTCCAGGTGGCTCACATCGCCCCATTGCAGCAGGGTCAGGTGCGCGCTGTCGCTGCGCAGGCGGTTGACGCTGGCGTTCAGCAGTTCGTGCTGGCGCGGCGCCTCGAGCGTCATGCMGGTGGCCTCGCGATACAGGCAGTCGAGCACGCCGCCGTGCGCCACCAGCGCGATGCGCTCGCCCGGATGCCGGCGCGACAGCGCCAGCGCGGCCTCGACCGCGCGTTCGTGGAATTCCAGCAGCGACTCACCCTCGGGCGGCGCGTAGTCCGGCACGCGGGCCTGCCAGCGCGCGAAGTCCTCGGGGCGCTGCTCGGCCACTTCGGCATAGGTCATGCCTTCCAGGTCGCCGTAGCAGCGCTCGCGCAGGCGGGCGTCGGGCCGCACTTGCAGACCCAGCGTCTCGGCCAGCGGCATGGCGGTTTCCATGGCGCGGCCCAGGTCGCTCGAATAGATGGCGTCGATCGGCTCGCCGGCCAGCGCCTCGGCCAGCGCGGCCGCCTGGGCGCGGCCCACCTCGTTCAGCGGGATATCGAGCTGGCCCTGCAGGCGCCGCGCGCGGTTCCAGGCCGTCTCGCCATGACGGATCACGATCAGGTGGGTGTAGGCCAGCGACTGCGGCCCGGAGCTTTGCGACATGCCGGTTCCTTGGGKGCGACGGTTGCGCGCCGGGTCTGCGCCCGGCGTGCGGATGATTACCGGATCAGTTTCGGATTGAGCGTGTAGGTGCCGGTGAGCGAGGCTTCGGCCAGCACGTGGCCCTGGATGGCCTGGCGCACATCGGCGCCAGTGAAATGGCCTTCCACGGGCAGGCGTTCGATATCGAGCGCGTAGACCGTGAACACGTAGCGGTGCACCAGCGCGTCGTTCCAGGGCGGGCAGGGACCGTCGTAGCCGAAGTAGTGGCCCTTCATGTCCTCGTCGCCGGAAAACCACGCCGTGTAGTCGTTGGTGCCGTGGCGCAGGCCGCCGGCCACGGCCGTGCCGACCAGCGTGTCCGGGCCCGGCTTGCCGCGCGCGATCACGCCGTCGCTGTGCGTGCCGGCCGAGATCGTGTTCAGGCCCGGCGGTATGTCCACCAGCACCCAGTGGAAGAAGTCCGCGCGCGGCAGCGTGGCCGGCACTTCGCGGTCGGCCTGGTTCACGTCGTCACCCACGCTCGGCACATCGGGATCATGGGCGACCAGCACGAACGAACGCGTCTCGGCGGGGAAACCGTCCCAATGCAGGTCCGGATTGCGATTGCTCGACAGCGCCACATGATTGGCGGCATCGGGCACGCAGAACGCAAACTCGCCCGGAATGGGCGCGTTGTCGGCAAATGCCTTGCTCCAGAGTTTCATGAGGATCTCCTTGGATGTGTCACGCCGTGCCGGCCGGCGGCACGCGCAGCCAGAACGTCACGGGGCCGTCATTGACGAGGCTGACCTGCATCATCGCGCCAAACTCGCCGGTTTCCACCGACGAATGCGCGGCGCGCGCGCGGGCCACGAAATGTTCATACAATCGCCTACCATCCTCGGGCGACGCCGCCGGCGTGAAGCTCGGCCGCGTGCCGCTGTTGGTATCGGCGGCAAGCGTGAACTGCGACACCACCAGCAGCCCGCCCGCCTTGCCCTGCCCGTCCATGTTCTGCACCGGCAGGTTCATCTTCCCCTCGGCGTCTGAAAACACGCGGTAGGCGAGCAGCTTGGCCAGCAGGCGCTCGGCCTGGGCCTCGGTGTCGCCGCGCTCGGCGCAGACCAGCGCCAGCAGCCCGGCGCCGATCTCGCCGGTGGTGCGGCCCGCCACGGTCACGCGGGCCTGCGCCACGCGCTGGATCAGGGCGATCATCGCGCCTTACACCAGGGTCACGCGCGCGAAGCGGCGCTTGCCCACCTGGACCACATAGGTGCCGGCGGCCACCTTTGTGGACTTGTCGCCGACCACGGAACCGTCGATCTTGACGCCGCCCTGCTCGATATTGCGGTTGGCTTCCGAGGTGGACGGCACCAGGTTGGCCTGCTTCAGCAGTTGGGCGATGCCCAGCGGCGCGCCTTCCAGCGTCACCGCCGGGATGTCGTCCGGCACGCCGCCGCGCGCGCGGTGGTTGAAGTCCTCGAGCGCCTTCTCGGCATCGGCCGCGCTGTGGAAGCGCGTGACGATCTCCTGCGCCAGCGCCACCTTGCATTCGCGCGGGTTGCGGCCCAGCGCGATCTCTTGCTTCATCAGGTCGATCTCGCTCATCGGCCGGAACGACAGCAGCGTGAAGTACTGCCACATCAGGTCGTCCGAGATGCTCATCAGCTTGCCGAACATGTCGTTCGGGGCCTCGGCCACGCCGATGTAGTTGTTTTTCGACTTCGACATCTTCTCGACGCCGTCCAGCCCCACCAGCAGCGGCATGGTCAGGATGCACTGCGGCTCCTGGCCGTATTCCTTCTGCAGCTCACGGCCCACCAGCAGGTTGAACTTCTGGTCGGTGCCGCCCAGCTCGATATCGGCCTTGAGCGCCACGGAATCGTAGCCCTGCATKAGCGGATAAAGGAACTCATGKACCGAAATCGGAATCCCAGACCGGAACCGTTTGGTGAAGTCGTCGCGCTCCATCATCCGGGCGACGGTGTACTTGGCTGCCAGCTGGATCATGCCGCGCGCGCCGAGCGGGTCGCTCCACTCGCTGTTGTAGCGGATTTCGGTCCGGGCGGGGTCGAGCACCAGGCTGGCCTGGCGGTAGTAGGTCTGGGCGTTGGCCTCGATCTGCTCCCGGGTAAGCGGCGGCCGGGTGGCATTGCGGCCGGACGGATCGCCGATCGTGGAGGTGAAATCGCCGATCAGGAAGATCACCTGGTGGCCAAGGTCCTGGAGCTGGCGCAGCTTGTTCAGCACCACGGTGTGACCCAGGTGGATGTCCGGCGCGGTGGGGTCCAGGCCCAGCTTGATGCGGAGTGGCACCCCGGTGGCCTCGCTGCGGGCGAGCTTCTGGAGCCACTCGGCTTCGATCAACAGCTCGTCGCAGCCACGCTTGGTGATCTCCAGGGCCTGCATCACCGACGGCGTAAGTGGATATTTGGCCGCGGCGGCCGGGGTCACTTCAGACATGAGATAAGTCGTTGAAATAATTAAGGAATCGCCGACGGACAGCCGGTGTCGTTCTGGTATAATTCGCGCTTTGCGTCTGCCGGGGCAGCCCGGCGGCAACCGCCATTGTAGGCGGCTGACAAACATTGGCCCGCGCCGCAACCTCGGGGGAGGAAGGCAGACGAAGACACATCGTCGCGGCAGCGGAGCCCGGAATCAAGGTTGAATTTTACGTGATGTGGTCCAGTCTCCGCGAAGTTTTCGCGCGCGAGCTGGTGGTGCTTGTCGACCCGACCAACCCCCAGCATGCCCGGCGCCGGAAGCAACTCACCGTTGCTGTCGGCACCGTTTTCACGCTCGGCATGGCTGCCGCGATGGGCGTCGCCCCGCGCAATGCCTATGACGACCCCCAGGCGCCGAAGGTGCAGGAGGCCATTCGCCTGCCCGACCTGCGCACCCAGCTCGAACAGCTCACCGAGAGCGATCCCGAAAGCCGCTATGTGCGCGAGGACCGCATGCAGCGCAGCGACACCCTGGCCACGCTGCTGCGCCGGCTGGGCGTGGAGGATCCCGACGCCCAGGCGTTCATCCTCAAGAACGCCACCGCGCGTGGGCTGCTCAACCTCGACGCCGGCCAGGCCGTGCAGGCCGAGATCGACGACCACAACCTGCTGGTGTCGCTCCAGGCCAACCTGGGCGGCGACGCCGCCGCCTCGCGCGAACTCGTGATCGAGCGCGTGGCGCCGAAGGCCGAGGGCGGCGACTACACCTACAAGGCGCGCGTCCAGTCCGTGGACAACGACGTGCACTACGAGATGGCTTCCGGCGGGATCGAGGCCGGCGGCTTCTTCAAGTCGATGGACAGCGCCAACGTGCCGGACGACATCGTCCAGAAGATGATCTCGATCTTCTCGGGCGTGATCGACTTCCACCACGACATCGCCAAGGGCGACCGCTTCCGCATCGTCTACGAGGCCGGTTTCCGCGACGGCGCCTTCGTGCGCAACGGCCGCGTGGTGGCCGTGGAGCTGATCAATCGCAACACATTGCATCAGGCGCTCTGGTACGCCCCGGAAGAAGGTGAAGCCGGCGCCTACTACACGTTCGACGGTCGCACCATGAAGCGGCCGTTCCTGCGTTCGCCGGTGGAGTTCTCGCGCGTATCGTCGGGCTTCGGCGGGCGTGACCATCCGCTCCACCACCAGTGGGCGCAGCACAAGGGTGTGGACTTCGCCGCGCCGCAGGGCACCAAGGTCATCGCCACCGGCGATGCCACGGTGGACTTCGTCGGCCAGCAGAACGGCTACGGCAACATCGTGGTGCTCCAGCACGCGGGCGGGTACTCGACGTACTACGCCCACCTGTCCGGCTTTGCCGGGCTGCGCCAGGGCCAGCACGTGAGCCAGGGCCAGGTGATCGGCTATGTCGGCGCCACCGGCTGGGCCACCGGGCCGCACCTGCACTACGAATTCCGCTTCAACGACGTGCCGCAGAACCCGCTCACCATCACCCTGATGGAAGCGCCGGCGCTGACCGGCAAGTCGCGCACGCAGTTCCTGACCTATACCAGCGCGATGTTGAGCCGCATCAACATGCTGCGCACCTACAACGTCCTGACCGCCAGCAACTGACCATGTCCGTGCCCCCGGCAAGCAGCKAGCGATTTATCGGCCTGATGTCGGGCACCAGCATGGATGGCGCGGATGGCGTGCTCGTCGATTTTTCCGGCGCGCACCCCGTCGTGCTGGCGGCGGCGCACACCCCCTTTCCCCAGCCGTTGCGCGAGGCGTTCGGCGCCTTGCAGCAGCCGGGCGACGATGAGATCCATCGCGAGGCGCTGGCCGCCAACGCGCTCGCCAGCGTCTATGCCGAGTGCGTGGCGACGCTGCTGCGGCTCGCCGATGCCCGCCCGGCATCGGTCGCGGCCATCGGCGCGCACGGCCAGACCATCCGCCATCGCCCCGGTCTTTATGACGGCACCGGCTACACGCGGCAGAGTCAGCATCCGGCGCTGCTGGCCGAGTTKACCGGCATCGACGTGATCGCCGACTTCCGCAGCCGCGACGTGGCGGCCGGCGGCCAGGGCGCGCCCCTCGTGCCCGCTGTGCACGCGGCGCTGTTCGGCGCGCCGGACGAGACCCGCGTGGTCTGCAACATCGGCGGCATCTCCAATATCAGCATCCTGCCGGAAACGGCCAGCGGTCGCCCGGTCACCGGGTTCGACTGCGGCCCCGGCAACGCGCTGCTCGACGACTGGATCCACCGCCATCGCGGCCTGCCCTACGACGACAATGGCGCCTGGGCCGCGAGCGGCACGGTGGATGCGGCGCTGCTGGCGCAGTGCCTGACCGAGCCCTATTTCAGCGCGCCGCCGCCCAAGAGCACCGGGCGCGATCTGTTCCACCCGGGCTGGCTGCAGGCGCTGCTGGCCACGCGCGGCKACCGGCAGCCGCCCGCCGCCGACGTGCAGGCCACGCTGGCGACGCTGACGGCCACCGCCATCGCGCGCGACGTGCAGACGCATGCCGCCGATGCGCGCCGGCTCATCGTCTGCGGCGGCGGCGCCCGCAATGGCTATGTGATGGCTGAACTCGCGCGGCTGCTTCCGGGCGTGGCCGTGCAGACGACCGATGATTTCGGCGTACCGGTCCTGGAGGTGGAGGCACTCGCCTTCGCCTGGCTGGCGCGGCAATGCGTGCGGCGCGCGCCCGGCAACGTGCCCACGGTTACCGGCGCGGCCGGCCCGCGCGTGCTTGGGGCGATCTATCCGCGTTGAGGTCGCGCGTTGATTGCCAGGAATCGACAGGCAACAAAAAAGCGCACCGAAGTGCGCTTTTTTTATCGACCGAAACCGGGATCAGGCCGAGAACGACGAGCCGCAACCGCAAGTGGTCGAGGCATTCGGGTTTTTGATCACGAACTGCGCGCCGTTGATGTCTTCCTTGTAGTCGATCTCGGCGCCCACCAGGTACTGGTAGCTCATCGAGTCGATCAGCAGCATGACGCCGTTCTTGACCATCGTGGTGTCGTCTTCGTTGACGTCTTCGTCAAACGTGAAGCCGTACTGGAAGCCAGAGCAGCCGCCGCCCTGCACGAACACGCGCAGCTTCAGCTCGGCATTGCCCTCTTCCTCGATCAACTGCTTGACCTTGTCGGCGGCGCTGTCGGTAAAGACGAACGGTGCCGGCACGTCCTCGGTTACGGGTGCCTCAGCGACTGCGTTCATGGGGATTCTCCTATTTAGATACGCCGTATTCTAAGCGCTACTTCGAAATCGTGCCGAACCCATTAAATTTCAAGGGCTTCTAGGCGTTCACGTCACATCCATCGACAAACAATCAGGCCGCGGCGCCTGCGTTCTCGGGTGTGGCCTTGGCCGACACCTCTTCGGCCTCGGTTTCGGACGTGTTCGATTCCACTGGCGTCTCTTGATTGACCTCGGCGGCCGGCACATGGTTCGGCAAGGCGCGCACCTCGCCCTGCCCGATTGGCACGAGACGGCCTTCGACGATGGCGCCCTGGTGCATTTCCAGCGCCGCATAGTGCACTTCACCGTAGACGCGCGCATGGGGCTGCAGTTCGAGCAGTTCGCTGGCGCTCACCGGGCCGGTCACAGTGCCGTTGAGGATCAGGTGCCCGACGCGCACTTCGCCCTCGACTGCGCCCTTCTCGCTGATGACGAGCATGCTGCGCTGCGCGTCCGATGCCAGCACGTTGCCGCGCACGCGGCCATCCAGGCGCAGGCCGCCCGCGAACGTGACATCGCCCTCGATGGTGGCGTCCTGGCCGATCAGGGTGTCGATCGACAGGCCTTTCTTCTTCGAAAACAACATGATCCCTCTCCTTGTTCGGGTCCTACGGCGTTGCCGACTGCGCCGCGCGGACCTGTCCGTTCTGCACGATACGGACCGATACGGCACGTACCTCGGCGCCCTTGGGAATCGCCAGGTCGCCCTCGATACGCTGGTAATGCGTGAGGCGCACCGCCGGTAACGGCGCCTCTTTCGGATTCGGCAGTGTCATKGTTAACGGCTGCCCAGCCCGGACTGCTGAAATTGTGAATTGTAGATMACCTTTGAATTCGGGCTGCTCGACAAATGCCTTCGAACCGCCCTGCATCACGAGCAGGCGATAGTGCACGGCCTGGGGCTGTGCTTCGTCGATGACCACGCGGAAACTGCGCACGTGGATGCCAGACGTATCGCCGGTGGCCGGCAGCAGCGCCTCGAAGAACCCAAGGTCTTCCTTGAGCTGGCTTACCTCGGCCTCTGCCGACTTCAGTTGCTGCACCAGACGCTCGCGCTCGGCGCGGGCCATCTCGAGACGGGCCTCCGGGGTGTTCGCGCTGGTAAGCAGTTGGTCGCGCTCGGCGGTCACCTCGGCCAGTTGCACACGCAACGCGGCATTGGCCGCCACGAGTGCCGTATCCGTTGGCGCGGCAGGTTGACGCATGGCATGGCCGGCATCGATGGCCCAGAGCACGGCGAGTCCAAGCCCGATCGCCAGCACCAGCGCCCAGATCCACACACGCCACGGCCGATGCACACGAATCACGGCCCGCGAAGCGCGCAATCCCCGGCGCGGTCGCAGTGGCCGGTACTTCAGGCCCATGACACCATCGTTCGTCCTCTCATTCGCAGGCCCGTGATTGTATCTCCGAGCCGCCATTGTGCCGATCAATGTATGACATCTGAGGCACCTTCGCCAGAAAAGTGGTGATTTCTGCACCACGCAGACGAAAAAAAACCGCACGACAGAGCGTGCGGTTTTTCCGGATTCGACAGATCCGCCAGAGCGGACCTGCGAAAGCGCATCAGCGCTTCGAGAACTGCTTCCGGCGACGTGCCTTGTGCAGACCGACCTTCTTACGTTCCACTTCACGTGCATCGCGCGTGACGAAACCAGCCTTCGACAGCGTCGGCTTCAGCGTGGCGTCGTAGTCGATCAGGGCGCGGGTGATGCCGTGGCGCACTGCGCCAGCCTGGCCCGTTTCGCCACCGCCGGTCACGTTGACCTTGATGTCGAACGTTTCGGCGTGGGTGGTCAGTTCCAGCGGCTGACGCACGATCATCAGCGAGGTTTCGCGAGCGAAGTACTCGTTGATGGGCTTGCCGTTGACGACGATTTCACCCTTGCCCGACTTGATGAAGACACGAGCCACAGCGCTCTTKCGGCGGCCAGTACCGTAATTCCAGTTACCGATCATGGATTGGCCTCCTTAGATGTCGAGCGTCTTGGGTTGCTGTGCCTCATGCGGATGATCGGCTTCGGCGTAAACCTTCAGCTTCTTGATCATTGCATAGCCCAGCGGACCCTTCGGCAGCATGCCCTTGACAGCTTTTTCCAGGGCGCGGCCCGGGAAACGCTGCTGCATCTTGCCGAACGTCGTTTCGTAGATACCGCCCGGGTAACCCGAATGGCGATAGTACTTCTTGTCCGTTTCCTTGGTACCCGTGACACGCAGCTTGGCTGCGTTGACGATGACGATGTAATCGCCCGTGTCGACGTGCGGAGTGAATTCCGGCTTGTGCTTGCCGCGCAGTCGGCGTGCCACTTCGCTGGCAACACGGCCGAGGACCTTGTCCGTCGCGTCAATCACGTACCAGTCGCGCTTTACCTCATGAGGCTTGGCGGAAAAGGTCTTCATGATTTTTCCTGACTATTGAATACTGCCCGATGTGACGGTCGCCGTTTTAGCGTCCTGTCGTTCGGCCGGCCCTTGGGACCTGACCTTCCTGCTTGTGTTTGCAGGCTCTCCCTGATTCCTTTTCCGGGGGCAATGACCGGAAAAGCCTGCGATTATACTCGGGGAATGCGATGGCGCACAAGCAAAGTCGTGGCTTTTCGTCAAGCCCCCTGCATCACATGGAAGCCGGGGGCGAAATGTGGACGAAAGTGGACGAAAAAAAACCCAAGTCGGTTTGGACTTGGGTTTGAATCCACCAAAGGAGGAGGGTGGAGGAGACACTGGTAGATCGACGGGGCGGCGGGCGGTGCGGAGGGCTTTCGCTTTCGCACTCTGGCGCGCCAGATGCGCCGTCGTTCAATGAACTGAATTATACATAGCGGCCGTCGCAACGCAAGAAAATTTGCAGTGCGAAATCGCATTGCACATTGCGCAATGCTTTAGTAGCCTCTTGCAAATGTTTGTCTTTCTTAAAAATCAAAGACTTACCCTCGATGTGATGCTGAGTCATCGGCGCCACAATAGAGGATTCCCTCAGAATCCCAAGGGAAATCCCTCGCCTCGGGCACGATCCGCCGATGCCATATACTGACGAAATGCAAGATTCGTGATTGCGCGGACGTGAGCGCGAAAACACATTCGTAAACCCAGGAACGAACAAAATGGAATGCAAAGTGACATGGATGGGCCCGGAAGGCATGAGCTTCGTGGCCCAGACCGGCAGCGGCCATATCGTGGCGATGGACGGCGCGCCCGATGGCGGTGGCAACAACCTGGCGCCGCGTCCCATGGAGATGGTGCTGCTCGGCACCGGCGGCTGCACGGCCTATGACGTGGTGCTGATCCTCAAGCGTGGCCGCCAGGACGTGCGCGGCTGCACGGTAAAGCTCGAAGCCGAGCGCGCCAACGAGGACCCGAAGGTCTTCATGCGCATCAACTTCCACTTCACGGTGACGGGCCGCAACCTGAACCCGACCACGGTGGAGCGCGCGATCACGCTGTCGCACGACAAGTACTGCTCGGCCTCGATCATGCTGGCCAAGACCGCCGAGATCACGCACACGATGGAAATCGTCGAGGGCTGAACGCCCTGACGTCAGGAAGAGAGAGCAAAGCAGGCCGATAAGCCGGATTCTGTGCGCGCGGCCCGCCTTGCGGCGCGCTGCGCGTGACAACCATTCCTCTAGGCCGACCGTTACCGGCCGGCTCCAGCTCCCTACCCGCAGACTCAGCGGGCCGCCTCATCGTCTGCCTATTTGGGATTGCTCCGGGTGGAGGTTACCGCGTTTCACCCTTCCCGCCAGGCGAACCCGGCGGCAAGACTCGTCTCTGTGGCCCTATTCCGCACGTTACCGTGGATGGCTGTTAGCCAACACCCTGCCCTGTGGAGTCCGGACTTTCCTCCCCTTGCCCCTTGCGAGACAAGCAGCGATTGTCTGGCCTGCTTTGCGGCCCGCAGTCTACCACCGAACTCAGCGGATCTGGCGCCCGGGGCGGAACACGGCCGTGTCGTCGTAGAACGACGGCGCATCGTTCTCATCGCACCAGCCTGGAATGCCCAGCACCGGCAGCGGCGCGAAGCAGCGGCCGCCGCGCAGCGTGCCCTGCCCGGCTGCCTCGGCCAGCGATTCGGCCAGCTTCCGGTCGATGACCGCGCGCGGCGTGCCGGGCGGCATCGGCAGCCACCATGCGTGGGCCGTGATCGACTTGTAGGGCTGCACCAGCTTCTCCAGCAAGGCGTGGCCGAACGGGATGACCGTGCAGGCGCTGCCCCATGCGGCGCGCGCCGCCACGAACAGCGTGTGCCACGCAAACCCTTGCAGCGCCTGGGCCAGCCGGGTGTCCTCGGTCAGGAAGATCACCGCGTTTTCGTCGAATAGCGTCGCGGCATCGCGCAGGCCGCCGCGCACGGGCAGCACGCCATCACGGGCGATGGCCTCGGCCTGGAGCCGGTTCAGCACGGCCTTGGTCGCGGGGAAATGGAGCCAGATCAG
The DNA here is from genome assembly GCF_056396345.1 of Cupriavidus sp. 05T42. Classification (NCBI taxonomy): domain Bacteria; kingdom Pseudomonadati; phylum Pseudomonadota; class Betaproteobacteria; order Burkholderiales; family Burkholderiaceae; genus Cupriavidus; species Cupriavidus sp. 05T42. The sequence goes on along the minus strand of NZ_JBFTLH010000008.1, from coordinate 160,640 downwards.
CGCGTTGAACGCGTCGTGGAGGTTGTCGCGCGTGGGAACGTGGCCGGTGGCGTGGATATGCGCCTCATAGGCCACCCCATCGGGGAGGTCAGACTGGGGGACGAAGCGCAGTGGCTGGTCGTTGGCGTTCGCCAGCCCGGCGGCTACGGCTTGTTCGTCGAGCGCCGCGCGCAGATCGGCGGCGGAAAGCGCGGCGGCGGAGAGCGCGACCCCGGACGCGGCGAATGGCCGGAACCACGGCCGCGTCCAGTCGATGCCAGGCAAGTCGCTTATTGCGCCTTCCAGCGCAGKGTCTCGCCGGCGCGCAGCGGCACCAGCGTGGTGTCGCCATACGGCAGTTCAGCCGGCAACTCCCAGTCTTCGCGCGACAGCGTGAGCGTGCCGGTGTTACGCGGCAGGCCGTAGAACGCCGGGCCGTGGAAGCTGGCGAAGCCTTCCAGCTTGTCGAGCGCCCCGGCAGTATCGAACGCTTCGGCGTACAGCTCCATCGCATGCAGTGCCGTGTAGCAGCCCGCGCAGCCGCAGGCGTGTTCCTTCAGGCCGCGTGCATGCGGCGCGCTGTCCGTGCCGAGGAAGAACCGCGCGCTGCCGGACGTGGCCGCCTTGACCAGCGCCTCGCGATGGGTCTCGCGCTTGAGTACCGGCAGGCAGTAGTAATGCGGGCGGATGCCGCCGGTGAAGATCGCATTGCGGTTGTACAGCAGGTGGTGCGCGGTGATCGTCGCCCCGACCGGGCCTTCGGCCTCGGCCACGTACTGGGCCGCGTCCTTGGTGGTGATGTGCTCGAAGACCACCTTCAGCTCYGGGAAATCCTTGCGCAGCGGCCGCATCACGCGGTCGATGAACACGGCTTCGCGGTCGAAGATGTCGATGTCGCCATCGGTCACTTCGCCGTGCACCAGCAGCGGCAGGCCGGCGCGCTGCATGGCTTCCAGCGTGGCGGCGCAGCGGCGGATATCAGTCACGCCGGCGTCGCTGTTGGTGGTGGCGCCGGCCGGGTACAGCTTCACCGCGTGGATGAAGCCGCTCGCCTTGGCGGCGACGATTTCCTCGGCGGGCAAGTTGTCGGTCAGGTACAGCGTCATCAGCGGCTCGAACGCCATGCCGGACGGCAGCGCGGCCAGGATGCGCGCGCGGTAGGCGGCAGCCTGCTCCACCGTGGTCACGGGCGGCTTCAGGTTCGGCATGATGATCGCGCGGCCGAACTGGCGCGCGGTGTCCGGCAGCACGGCAGCCAGCGCCGCGCCGTCGCGCAGGTGCAGGTGCCAGTCGTCCGGGCGGGTGATGGTGAGCGTCTGGGTCATAGCTGGAAATTCAAAGAATCAGGATGGCGCGGTAATCGTTCACGTTGGTGCGCGTGGGGCCGGTCTGGACCAGGTCGCCGATGGCATCGAAGAAACCCCAGGCATCGTGCGCATCGAGTTGCTGGCGGGCGGAGACGCCGGCGGCCTCGGCGCGCTTGAGCGAATCGGGGCAGCACACGGCGCCGGCGTTGTCCTCGGAGCCGTCGATGCCGTCCGTATCGGCGGCGATCGCATGGATATTGTCCGCCCCGCCCAGCTCGATCACCAGCGACAGCAGGAACTCCGAGCAACGGCCGCCCCGGGCCCGCTCGGCACCGCTCGCGGGCAGCGTCACCGTGCATTCGCCACCGGAAATCAGCGCCACCGGCGCGGCGAACGGCGCATTGTACGCGCGAATCTCGCGCACCAGCGCGGCATAGACCCGCGCGACTTCCTGGGCTTCGCCGGTCACGGTGTCACCCAGCACCACGGGCTGGATGCCCTGTTTGCGGAACAGCGCGGCGGCGGCTTCCAGGCTGCCGTGCGCGGTGGCGATCATGTGATTCTCGACCCGGGTGAACAACGGATCACCCGGCTTGGGCGTCTCGTCGATCTCCCCCCGCGCGCCGCGTTCCAGGTGGGATTGCACCGGGGCCGGCACCTTCGCGCCGTAGCGTTGCAGGATGGCCAGCGCATCGGCATAGGTACTCGGATCGGCCACGGTGGGGCCGGATGCAATCGCGCTGGGATCATCGCCGGCCACATCCGAGACGATCAGCGTGGTCACGGGCGCCTTGCTCGCCTGCGCCAGCCGGCCGCCCTGGATGCGCGACAGGTGCTTGCGCACGATATTCATTTCTGTGATCGGTGCGCCACATCGGAGCAGTTCGCGCGTGGTGGCCTTGAGGTCTGCCATGGCGATGCCTTCGGCCGGCAGCGACAGCAGGCTCGACCCGCCGCCAGACACCAGGACGATCAGCCGGTCTTCCGGCCCGAGCGCCTGCACGCGGGCGAGGATGTCCGCCGCGGCCTGTTCGCCGGCCTCGTCGGGCACGGGATGGCCGGCCTCGATCACGCGGATATGGTCGGTCKGCAGGCCGTGCGCGTAGCGGGTGACAACGATGCCGTCGAGCGTGGCGCGGCCCGCGTAGGCGCGCTCCACGGCCAGCGCCATCGATGCGGCGGCCTTCCCCGCCCCGACCACGAGCGTGCGGCCGCCGGCATGGGGCGGCGGCAGGTGGGCGGCGACGATCTCGAGCGGGTCAGCTGCGGCCACGGCGGCCCGGAAGCTCTCCAGCAGCAGCGTGCGGGGGTCGATATGGGAGGTCACGGTGTTGGTGGTGTTAGCGGTATTCACAGCGCCTCCGCAATCGCACGACCCAGGTCGGCCGTTCCGGCGGTGCCGCCAATATCCCGCGTCAGGGGCGCGTGGCCCGGCCCGGCGGCCAGCACCTTCTCGATGGCGGCCAGCACGGCGGCGCCCGCATCGGCATGGCCGAGGTGCTCCAGCATCATCGCGCCGCACCAGATCTGGCCGATCGGGTTGGCCACGCCGCGCCCGGCGATGTCCGGCGCCGAGCCGTGCACGGGCTCGAACAGGCTCGGATAGGTCTTGTCCGGGTTGATATTGCCCGACGGCGCCACGCCGATCGTGCCCGTGCAGGCCGGGCCGAGGTCGGACAGGATATCGCCGAACAGGTTGCTGGCCACGACCACGTCGAACCAGTCCGGATGCTGCACGAAGTGCGCAGTCAGGATGTCGATGTGGTACTTGTCCACCTTCAGGCCCGGGTAATTGGCCGCCATGGCCTCCACGCGCTCGTCCCAGTACGGCATGGTGATGGAGATGCCGTTCGACTTGGTGGCCGAGGTCAGGTGCTGCTTGGGCCTTTTCTGGGCCAGCTCGAACGCGAATTTCAGGATGCGGTCCACGCCGACGCGGCTCATCACGGTCTCCTGGACCACGATTTCGCGCTCGGTGCCCGGGAACATGCGCCCGCCGATGCTCGAATACTCGCCCTCGGTGTTCTCGCGCACCACGTAGAAGTCGATATCGCCAGGCTGGCGGCCGGCCAGCGGGCTCTTGATGCCGGGCATCAGGCGCACCGGGCGCAGGTTCACGTACTGGTCGAACGAGCGGCGGAACTGGAGCAGCGAGCCCCACAGGGACACGTGGTCCGGGATTTTCTCGGGCCAGCCCACGGCGCCGAAGTAGATGGCGTCGTACTTGACCAGCGTGTCGAACCAGTCGTCCGGCAGCATCTTGCCGTGGCGGGCGTAGTAGTCGTAGCTGGAGAAGTCGAAGTGGTCCCACTGGAAGTCGATGCCGAAGCGGCGCGCGGCGGCGTCCATGGCACGGATGCCTTCGGGCATCACTTCCGTTCCGATTCCGTCTCCGGGAATGACAGCGATCTTGTATTGACTCATGGCTGGGAAGGGGCTGGGGCTGAACAGCAGGGGGGGCGCCCGGGCGCCGCGCTTGGCAGCGTCCCGCACGCGCGGGATAATGTCTGCATTCTATTGCAAAGCGGCAGCCCCTTGCCGCACCGGTGCCCCCATGTGCCAGCTGCTAGGCATGAACTGCGCCACGCCAACCGACGTGACGTTCTCCTTCACGGGCTTTGCCGCCCGTGGCGGCGTAACCGACCACCATGCCGATGGTTTCGGCGTGGCATTCTTCGAGGACAAGGCCTGCCGGCTGTTCATCGACAACCAGTCCGCCGGCACCTCGCCGGTGGCGGAGCTGATCAAGCGTTATCCGATCAAGTCGAAAAACGTCATTTCCCATATCCGCAAGGCGACGCAGGGCACGGTGCTGCTCGAGAACTGCCATCCGTTCATGCGCGAACTCTGGGGCCGGCACTGGATCTTCGCCCATAACGGCGACCTGAAGGGCTTCTCGCCGTTCCTGTCCGGCGTGTACCAGCCGGTGGGCGATACCGACAGCGAACTCGCGTTCTGCACGCTGATGCAGGGGCTGCGCAAGCGGTTCCCGGGCTCCCAGCCGCCGCTGAACGAGCTGGGCCACGCGCTGGCGGACATCACGCGCGACATCACGCTGCATGGCGTTTTCAACTTTCTACTATGCAATGGCCAGGCGCTGTTCGCGCACTGCTCGACGCATCTGTACTACATCGTGCGGCAGTGGCCGTTCTCGAAGGCGCATCTGATCGATGCCGACCTGTCGATCGATTTCGCCCAGGTGACCACACCCGACGACCGCGTGGCCGTGATCGCCACCGCGCCGCTGACCGACAACGAGACGTGGACGCGCTTCATGCCGGGCGAGCTGATCATGTTCGAACATGGCCTGCCGACGATGACGCTGACCGTGCCGATCCCGCCCGAGGTGCAGGCGAAGAACGCGGCCAATACGGCGTGTACTTGAGGCTTTAGGCTTTGGGGAGGGTGAAGCGGGAGGGATGCTGCGCCCCTCTCCCGACGGGAGAGGGGGTCCGACGACCTGCTACACCAATTAGTGCTGCAGGATCTTCGACAGGAACTGGCGGGCGCGCTCCGAGCGGGCAGCGATGTCGCCGAAGAACTCTTCCTTCGGGCAGTCCTCGACGATCTTGCCGGCGTCCATGAAGATCACGCGGTTGGCCACCTTGCGTGCGAAGCCCATTTCGTGGGTCACGCACATCATGGTCATGCCTTCCTGAGCCAGCTGCACCATCACGTCCAGCACCTCGTTGACCATTTCCGGGTCAAGCGCCGAGGTCGGCTCGTCGAACAGCATGCAGATCGGGTCCATCGACAGTGCGCGGGCAATCGCCACGCGCTGCTGCTGGCCGCCAGACAGCTGACCGGGGAACTTGGCCGCCTGGTTCTTCAGGCCCACGCGCTCCAGGTACTTCAGGCCCTTGGCCATCGCCTCGTCCTTCGAGCGGCCGAGCACCTTCATCTGGGCGATGGTCAGGTTCTCGGTGATCGACAGGTGCGGGAACAGTTCGAAGTTCTGGAACACCATGCCCACGCGCGAGCGCAGCTTCGGCAGGTTGGTCTTGGCGTTACCCACCGAAGTACCGTCGACCAGGATGTCGCCCTTCTGGAACGGCTCCAGCGCGTTCACGGTCTTGATCAGCGTGGACTTGCCCGAACCGGACGGGCCGCACACCACCACCACTTCGCCCTTGGCAACCTTGGTGGTGCAGTCCGTCAGCACCTGGAACGTGCCGTACCACTTGGAAACGTTATTAATTTCGATCATACAGCCACCTTTTTCTGATAACGCTTGACCAGCAGCGAAGCGGAGAAGCAGATAACGAAGTACACGAAGCCCGCGAACAGCAGCATTTCGACGATGCGCCCGTCGCGCTCGCCAATGCCGTAGGCCTGGCCGAAGAAGTCAGCCAGCGCGCTCACGTAGACCAGCGACGTATCCTGGAACAGGATGATGCCCTGCGTCAGCAGCAGCGGCACCATGTTGCGGAACGCCTGCGGCAGGATCACCAGCCGCATGGTCTGGCCGTAGGTCATGCCCAGCGCCTGCGCGGCGAACATCTGTCCGCGCGACACGCTCTGGATACCGGCCCGGATGATTTCGGAGTAGTACGCGGCCTCGAACAGCGCGAACGCGATGAGCGCCGAGGTCATCCGCAAATCGGCCGCGGGCGACAGGTTGAACACCTTCTGCAGCAGCTGCGGGATGATCAGGAAGAACCACAACAGCACCATCACCAGCGGGATKGAGCGGAAGATGGTCACGTACCCCTGCGCAAACCAGTTCAGCGCCTTGAAGGAAGACAGGCGCATCATCGCAAGGATGGTGCCCCAGACAATGCCCACCACCACCGCGGTCACGGTGATCTTGAGCGACACCGTCATGCCTTCCCACAGCACGTCCAGCGTTTCGTGGTTGATGGAACTAAAGTCGAATTCGTATGCCATGTGCGCCCCTTTACTTGCCGCCGATGAAGCCCGGCACCCGGGTCCGGCGTTCCACCCAGCGCATGATCAGCATGACCGTCAGATTGATCAGCATGTACATCACCGTGACCGCAATGAACGATTCATACGGACGCGCCGTGTAATCCACCAGCTGGCGGCCCTGCGCGGCGAGTTCCAGCAGGCCGATCGTGGACGCCACCGCCGAGTTCTTGAAGATGTTCAGGAATTCGGAGGTGAGCGGCGGCACGATGACACGGAAGGACATCGGCAACAGCACGAAGCGGTAAGTCTGCGCGAGCGTGAAGCCCATCGCCAGGCCGGCGTTGCGCTGACCCGGCGGCAGCGAGTTGATACCCGAGCGCACCTGTTCGCAAACCCGGGCGGCGGTAAACGTGCCCAGGCAGAGCATGGCGGCCAGGAACTGCTGGGTGAACGGGTTCATCTGCTTGATCGCGTCGCCGAACGGCAGCAGCTCGGGAATCACGAAATACCAGATGAACAGCTGCACCAGCAGCGGAATGTTCCGGAAAATCTCGACATACGTCGCGGCAATACCCGACAGCAGCTTGTTCGGCACCGTGCGCAGCACGCCGAGCACCGAGCCGATGACGAGGGCGATGGCCCACGAGGTCAGGCCCAGCGCGATCGTCACCTTGAGACCGGAAATCATCCAGTCCAGGTACGTCTCGTTCTGCGCGGCCTGCTCGAGGAACACTCCCCAGTGAAAAATGTAATCCATAGTGCGTCCTTCAAAAAGAAACGGAAGGACTTCTCCTTCCGTTTCGCACTGCTCCGATCACAGGGATCAGTCGAGTGCCTTGTCGTTCGGGTTCTTGAAGAGCGCCTTCATGTCGTCGGACAGCGGGAAGTCCAGGTTCAGGCCCTTCGGCGGTACCGGTTGCATGAACCACTTGGTGTACATCGTGTTGATCGATCCGTCCTTCATCAGGCCGGCGATCACGGTGTCCGTCACCTTTTTGAACGGGGCATCATCCTTGCGGATCATGCAGCCGTACGACTCGCGCGACTGCGGCTTGCCCACGACGATCCAGTCGGCCGGGTTCTTCGCCTTGGCGCGTTCGCCGAAGAGCAGCGCGTCGTCCATCATGAACGCCACGGCACGGCCCGATTCCAGCGTCAGGAACGACTGGCCATGGTCCTTGGTGCTGATGATGTTGGCGCCCAGCTTCTGGTCGTCGTTCATCTTGCGCAGCAGGCGCTCGGACGTCGTGCCAGCGGTGGTGACCACGTTCTTGCCCTTCAGGTCAGACCAGTCCTTGATGCCGCCATCCTTCTTCACCATGATGCGGGTGCCGATGATGAAGATGCTGTTCGAGAACGAGGCCTGCTTCTGGCGTTCCAGGTTATTGGTCGTGGAACCGCACTCGATGTCGATCGTGCCGTTCTGCAGCAGCGTGATCCGGTTCTGCGAGGTGATCGGGATTTCCTTGACCTGCAGGTTCGGCAGCTTCAGCTGGTCCTTCACGGCTTCCACGATCTTCATATTGATATCGTAGGAATAGCCCACCTGGCGCACGCCGCCAAGGTTGTAGTTGAACGGAATCGAGGAATCCCGCACACCCAGCGTAATGACACCCGTGTCCTTGATCTTCTGCAGCGTGCCCGTCAGCGGCTCTGCAGCCTGCGCGGTACCGCACAGAATACCCGCAGCAACCGCCAGGCTAGCCAGCTTGGCTACATTCATAACATCTCCTTGACCATGAAGAGAAAGGCGGGACTCTAGCAAAAAAACGCCCCACCGGCGAAACAGTATTGCTTAGCTCGTGACCCAAGACAACGGGTTTTTCCCCTAACTGGTGCCAGTTCAGGCATGGTTGCGCGGCATTGCGCCAAAATGCGACACAACTGCAATGATTCAGACAACAAAAAACGCGGCAGCCGGAAAACTCCGGCCGCCGCGTCCTTTCATGTCCGGGGAAAGGATGGATGCTGCGTCGCAACATCCATCCGCCCCTTTCATTGCCCGTTTCAATCAGGGATACAGGCCGCGCATCTCGCGCGCCTGCAGGATTCGCGTACAAGCAACGATAAACGCAGCCGTCCGCAGCGTGACCTTATTGTCCTGGGCCACCTGCCAGATCGCCCGGAAGGCCTCTTGCATGATTCGTACCAGGCGCTCGTTGATCTCCTCCTCGGTCCAGAAGAAGCTCGAGAAATCCTGCACCCATTCGAAGTAGGACACGGTCACGCCGCCGGCATTGGCGATGACGTCCGGGCAGACCAGGATGTTGCGCTCGCGCAGGATGTCGTCCGCCTGGGGCGTGGTCGGGCCGTTGGCGCCCTCGATCACCAGCTTGGCCGTAATCTTGGGCGCGTTGGCGGCCGTGATCTGGCCTTCCAGTGCGGCCGGGATCAGGATGTCGCACTCGACTTCCCAGAACCGCTCGGTGGTCAGCACTTCKCCCTGGAAGCCTTCGATCGTGCCGCTGTGCGACGCGTATTCCATCATCGCCGGCACATCGAGCCCGGCCGGGTTGTACAGCGTGGTGCGGTGGTCCTGCACGGCCACCACCTTGGCGCCAGCCTCGTGGAACAGCTTGGCCGCCACGGCGCCTACATTGCCGAAGCCCTGCACGGCCACGCGCGCGCCCTTGATGTCCATGCCGAGGTTGCGGGCGGCTTCCTTGCCGACCACGAACACGCCGCGGCCGGTCGCCTCGTGACGGCCCAGCGAGCCGCCCAGCGAGATCGGCTTGCCGGTCACCACGCCGGTGGCCGTGCTGCCCGAGTTCATCGAGTAGGTATCCATCATCCAGGCCATGACCTGGGCGTTGGTGTTCACGTCCGGCGCCGGAATGTCCTTGGTCGGGCCGATGATCAGGTTGATTTCACTGGTGTAGCGGCGCGTCAGGCGTTCCAGTTCGGCCGTGGAGAGCGTGCGCGGATCCACGCGGATGCCGCCCTTTGCACCACCATAGGGCACGTTGACGGCAGCGTTCTTGACCGACATCCACGCGGACAGGGCCATCACCTCGGACAGCGTCACGTCCTGGTGGAAACGCACGCCACCCTTGCCCGGGCCGCGCGAGAGGTTGTGCTGCACGCGATAGCCCTCGTAGTGGGCGATGGTGCCGTTGTCCAGCTCGATGGGCACGTCCACGATCAGCGCGCGCTTGGGGCGCTTCAGCGTTTCCACCCAGCGGGCCAGCGAACCCAGGTAGGGCGTGACACGGTCAACCTGCTGGAGGTAGATGCCCCAGGGCCCGAGCGCGTCGGCGTTCAGGTACGAAGGCAGGATGTGGGAGGCGATGGACGGCTTGGACGGTGCTGCGGAAGACATCGTTGAGTTCCGAGTGAAGGTGACACGCAGAATATCGGCGCCTCCACATCGGAATCCAATGCCGTTTGCTCATCCCGCCCTGCAGCATTATGCAAGATGCGCATAACCTTGCGCCCGACCCCTCAGGCTTGCGTCGTCAACGCAGCCCAGACCTTGTCCACCAGCTGGCGCTTGCGCCGGCTCTGCCCGCTGCGGCGGTCGTTGCCGACATCGGTGGGCCGTTCGCGGTAGAGCCGGATCTCCATGTCGATGGACTGCGGCAGCCCGCGCGCGGCCTCGGCCCGCACCAGCCGGCCTGCGTGCACGTCGTCCCGCACCGCGCTCTCGGGCAGGAAAGCCATGCCGTGGCCGGCCAGCGCCATGACCTTGAGCGCCTCGGCCATATCGGTCTCGTAGCATTTGTCGAGCTTGAGGATGTCCGGCGACTCGGACAGCAGCATGTCCACCATCCGTCCCAGGAACGCATTGGGCGTGTAGCTGAGGAACGGCACCGGCTTCTTGTCGCTGCCGGGCAGCCGGAACACGGGCCGGCCAGTGCTGTCGGGCACGCTGTAGGGCGACAGCCGCTCGGTGCCGAGCACGAGCATGTCGTAGTGGGCCGGATCCAGCTGGATGGCCTGGCGCGGGTGGTGGTAGACCATGACGAGGTCGCAGCCGCCCTCCACCAGCATCAGCACGGCATCGTGGACGTTCAGCGCGCGCAGCCGGCAGGGCAGCGTGCCGACCTTGCGCTCCACGCCCTTGAGCCATTCCGGGAAGAAGGTCAGCGACAGCGTGTGCGGCACCGCGAATTCCAGCACCTGGGCGTTGGCCGAGCGCTGGCCGCGCATCAGCGCCCGGGTTTCGCTGACCTGGGCCAGCATGGCCAGCGCCTGCTCGTAGAACACCTTTCCGGCGTCGGTCAGAGTGGTCGGGTAGCTCGATCGGTCGATCAGTTCGGTGCCCACCCACGCCTCAAGCGACTGGATACGCCGCGAGAACGCCGGTTGCGTGACATGCCGCAGCTCCGCCGAGCGCGAAAAGCTGTGCGTCTCGGCCAGGCTGACGAAGTCTTCAAGCCATTTGATTTCCATGGCGCGGATTATCGCTTGCCGGCCATCGGGCTGCACGATGAGCAAATCTATTCCAATTTCTTGAATATTTTTGGAACAGGATTACAATTGGAGCGAGATTTGGACGACAAATTGGATATCCTTGCTCAGGGGGGCCGACTAAGATGAATGGGATCCCATCCTGCCCCGCCCCCGCCATGCAGCCACCCCTCCTCCCTTCGTCCTTCTCCACCCTCGCCACCGGCATGGAAGCCACGCTCGCCCAGAGCGCGCGGATGGTGGCGGCGCACGTGGCGGCCAGCCTGCCGGACGCCGACACGCTGCTCGCCAGCCTGCCGCCGGGCGCGCTCGAAGGCAGTCCGGACCGCTATACGCGGCACCTGGTCCATGCCGATCCCTTCGAACGGTTCTCGGTCATGGTGCTGGTCTGGCGGCCGGGGCAGTTCAGCCCCGTCCACGGCCATCGCACCTGGTGCGCCTACCGCGTGCTGCGCGGCACGCTGGCCGAGCGCCACTACCGCTGGAACCCGGAGGACCGCACCGCATCTCAGGTCAACGCGGTCACCCGCGAGGCCGGCGACACCTTCAGCGTGCCGGCCGGCCTGCAGCACATCCACGCGCTGGGCAATGCCAGCGACGCCGTAGCGGTGTCGCTCCATATCTACGGCGTGGACCAGGACCGCATCGCCACCGGCGTGAACCTGCTGGTGGATACCATCGTCAGTTGAGGATTCATGGACCGCTATGACCGCCAGATCCTGGAGATCCTCCAGGAAGACGCCACCGTGCCCGTCGCCGATATCGGCGAGCAGGTCGGCCTCACGTCCACGCCGTGCTGGCGGCGGGTGCAGAAGCTCGAGGAATCGGGCGTGATCCGCAAGCGCGTGGCGCTGCTGGATGCCGGCAAGCTCAATGTGGGCGTGACCGTCTTCGTGTCGATCCGGACCAACCAGCACAACGTGAAATGGCTCAAGGCCTTCCACGGGCTGGTGGCGTCGATCCCCGAAGTGACCGAGTTCTACCGCATGGCCGGCGACACGGACTACCTGCTGCGCGTGGTGGTGCCCGATATCGCCGCCTACGACGCCGTGTACAAGAAGCTGATCCAGGGCGCGGAACTGGCCGATGTCAGCTCCAGCTTCGCGATGGAACAAATCAAGTACACGACGGCGCTACCGCTGGACTACGCCTGAGCGGCGCCTGCGGGGCGCATCAGCCCCGGTGCGCCCAGCCCGTCATGCGCTTTTCCAGTACCGCGAACAGCTCGTACATCCCCATCGCCATCACGGCGATGACGACCAGCCCCGCAAACGCCAGCKGCATCTTCATCGCCGAGCCGGCCGACACCAGCAGGTAGCCGATGCCCTCGTTCGCGGCGCTCATCTCGGACACCGTCGTGCCGACGAAGGCCAGCGTGATGGCCACCTTCAGCGAGGCGAAGAAGAACGGCATCGCGCGCGGCAGGCCCACCTTGAGCAGCACGTCGCGCCGCTTGGCGCCAAGCACGCGCAGCACATCCTCAAGCTCCGGCTCCAGCGTGGCCAGCCCGGTGGCGATGTTGACCATGATCGGGAAGAACGAGATCAGGAACGCCGTCAGGATGGCCGGCCCGGCGCCCAGCCCGAACCAGACCACGAGGATCGGCACGAAGGCGGCCTTGGGCAGCGCGTTGAAGGCGGTCATCAGCGGGTAGGTGGCCGCGTAGGCCAGCTTCGACGAGCCCATCAGCAGGCCCAGCACCACACCGACGCCAATTGCCAGCCCAAAACCAACCATCGTGGTCCAGAACGTGCGCCAGGCATGGCCGGCGATCACGCCGCTGTACTCGGTCAGCGAGGCGACGATGGCCGACGGGCTCGGCAGGATGAAATCGGAGATCTGGAAAGCGAGGCACGCGCCCTGCCAGACCATCAGGAAAGCCCCCAGCAGGAGCCACGGCGCCACGCGCTGCACGCGCTTTGCCTGGGTGGAAGTCATGGTTGCCATGGTGTGGATMGCTTCTTATTGCTGGCGGACGTGGCCGATCTTCTCGCGCAACTCGTGCACGCGTTCGGCGAACGGTTCGGAATAGGTGACGTCGAGCGCGCGCGGACGCGGCAGGTCGATCTCCTTGCGCAACAGGATGCGGCCCGGGCGGGCGCTCATCACGTAGACCGTGTCGGCCAGGAACACGGCCTCGCGCAGGTCGTGCGTGACGAGGATGACGTTGAAGCGCTGGGCCTGCCAGAGGTCGCGCAGCACGCACCAGAGTTCCTCGCGCGTGAAGGCGTCGAGCGCGCCGAACGGCTCGTCCAGCAGCAGCATGCGCGGCTGGTGGATCAGCGCGCGGCAGATCGACGCGCGCTGCTGCATCCCGCCGGACAGCTGCCACGGGAACTTGTCCTCGTAGCCCGCCAGGCCGACGGTCTTGAGCAGGTCGCGCGCCCGGGCCTCGTACTCCTTGCGCTTGGCGCGCATGGTGGAGCGGTACGGCTCGACGATCTCCAGCGGCAGCATCACGTTGTCGAGCGTGGTGCGCCACGGCAGCAGCGTCGGCGCCTGGAAGGCCATGCCGACCTGCTTGAGCGGGCCGTTCACCTTCTCGCCCGCGATGCTGACCACGCCGCGCGTGGCCGGCCGCAGCCCGGTGGCCAGCTTCATGAAGGTGGACTTGCCGCAGCCGGACGGCCCGACGATGGCGATGAACTCGCCCTGCGCCGCCTGCAGCGAGATGTCCTCCACGGCGAACTCGCCACGCCGCGCCAGCTCGTCGTCATAGGCGAGCCAGACACGGTTGAAATCGACGAACGGCTTCGGGGGAGCCAGGGTGGCCTCCGTGACCCCGCTGGCCGCCCCGCCCGAGGCGGGGGACAGGCTTTCTCGCGCCATCATCATCGCAGGACGTCCAGTTCGGCGGCAGAAGGCAGGTAGGCGTCGGTCCAGAGCGTGTCCGGGTTGATCCGGCCCTTGGTGCCGAAGGCATCGGCCACCTGCGACGCCATCAGCGAGAGGCGCGGCTTGCTCACGCGGCCGAAGCCCTCGGCCTTGGCATCGGGCGACTTCACCACGCTGTCCAGCGCCAGCTTCAGGCGGCGCACCTCCAGCTTCTCGTCGATGATGCCGTMACGGGCCTTCACGGCCTTGATGCCTTCCTCGGGATGCGCGATCACGTCGCGCGCGGACTTGGAGAACGCGCGCAGGAACGCCTTGACCGTCTCCGGGTTGCTCTTCAGGAACTGCTCGGAGGCGATGATGGCGTTGCCGTACAGCTTCACGCCGAACTGCGGGTACGGCAGGACGACGATGTCCTCATCCTTCACACCACGCGCGTTCAGGTTCAGGATCGACGTGAACGAGAAGCCGGTGATGGCGTCCAGGTCGCCGCGCGTGAGCATGGTCTCGCGCAGCGTGGGGTCCATCGCCTGCCAGTTGAACGACTGTGCCTGGAGGCCATTGGCCTTGGCGAAGATCGGGAAGGCGCGGCGGCCGGCATCGAACACCGGGGCGCCGAGCTTCTTGCCGGCCAGGTCCTTGGGCGCGCGGATGCCGGACTTCTTCAGCGCCAGCACGGCGGCCGGCGTGTTGTTGTAGACCATCATCACGGCCACCGGCTTGTTCTTGGCGTCCGGGTTATTGCCGTAGAACTCCATCACCGAGGCCAGGTCGGCGAAGCCCATGTCGTAGGTGCCGGAGGCCACGCGGTTGACCACGTTGCCCGAGCCGTTGCCAGCGTCGATGGACACGTCGAGCTTCTCCGCCTTGTAGTAGCCCTTCTGCTCGCCCAGCAGGAACAGCGCGGACGGGCCCTCGAAACGCCAGTCGAGCTGGAAGCGGACCTTGGTGGCGGCTTGCGCCTGAGCGGTGCCTGCACAGAGTGTCGACAGCACCATGGTGGTGCCCAATGCGGTACACAGCTTCAGCAGATGACGGCGCGCGGCGAATTGCGGCATGAACCTTCTCCAGTTGTTGATCTCTCCTGGGAAGGCTTTTCGCAAGGCGCGTGCCAGCTTTTCACATGGGTGTCATGCCCCGATCCGGGGCACGCGCGCCGTGCATTGACGAACCATGATTGTGCGCGGCGCTCTGTGGGACGGGGTTGCCGACAGCGATTGTCGACAATCCCAAGCCAATCTCAGGCGTCCTGCGTGGCGTCGCCGACGTCGATGGCGAGCACGTCGGACGGCGACGCCGCCTCCACCGCCCCMTCCGCCGCGCTGCGCGCCTGGATCAGCCACATCTCCGCGTAGCGGCCGTTGGCGCGCATCAGCTCGGCATGCGTGCCGCGCTCGACGATGCGGCCGTGATCCATCACCAGGATCTGGTCGGCGTGGACCACGGTGGAGAGCCGGTGGGCGATCAGCAGCGTGGTGCGGTTTTGCGCCAGCCGCATCAGTTCGGCCTGGATGGCCTGCTCGGTGCGCGAATCAAGCGCCGAGGTGGCTTCGTCGAACACCAGGATCGGCGGATTCTTGAGCAGCGTGCGGGCGATGGCCACGCGCTGCTTCTCGCCGCCGGACAGCTTCAGGCCGCGCTCGCCCACCGGGGTGTCGTAGCCCTGCGGCAGTTCGCGGATGAAGGTGTCGATCTGGGCCGCGCGCGCGGCTTCGATGACCTCGTCGCGCGTGGCCTCCGGCCGGCCGTAGGCGATGTTGTAGTAGATGCTGTCGTTGAACAGCACGGTGTCCTGCGGCACGATGCCGATCGACGCCCGCAGGCTCGACTGGCGCACGTTGCGGATGTCCTGGCCATMGACCTCGATCCCGCCGCGGGACACGTCGTAGAAGCGGAACAGCAGCCGCGCCAGCGTGGACTTGCCCGAGCCGCTGTGGCCGACCACGGCGGTGGTCGTCCCGGCGGCGATGGTGAAATCGACGTCGTCCAGGATCACCCGGTTGCTCTCGTAGCCGAATCCCACATGGCGGAAGCGCACCTCGGCGCCGCGCACCTGGAGCGGGAGCGCCCCGGGCGTGTCGGCCACCTCCTGGTTCGTGCCGAGCAGGACGAACATGCGGTCCATGTCGGTCGTCGACTGCTTGATCTCGCGGTAGATCACGCCGAGGAAGTTCAGCGGGATATAGAGCTGGATCATCAGCGTGTTCACCAGCACGAGGTCGCCCAGCGTCAGCGTGCCGGCCGCCACGCCCACCGTGGCGCGCCACAGGATCAGGATCAGCCCCAGGGCGATGATGGTCTGCTGGCCGAAGTTCAGGAACGACAGCGAGTTCTGCGAGCGGATCGCGGCGGTGCGGTAGGTGCGCAGGTTCTCGTCGTAGCGGTGGGCCTCGTATTCCTCGTTGCCGAAGTACTTCACGGTCTCGAAGTTCAGCAGCGAGTCGATCGCCTTCTGGTTGGCGCGCGAGTCCAGCTCGTTCATCTTGCGCCGGAAGTGCGTGCGCCACTCGGTCACGACGATGGTGAACACGATGTAGCCGACCAGCGCGCAGGTGGTGATCGCCGCGAACCAGATGTCGTAGCGGACCACGAAGAAGCCGATCACCAGCGACATCTCCACCAGCGTGGGCAGGATGCTGTACAGCGAGTACGAGATCAGGGACTGGATGCCGCGCGTGCCGCGCTCGATGTCGCGGCTCATGCCGCCGGTCTGCCGGTCCAGGTGGAAGCGCAGCGACAGCGCGTGCAGATGGCGGAAGACCTGCAGCGCGATCTCGCGCACCGCGCTCTGCGTCACCTTCGAAAAGAGGATCTCCCGCAACTCGGTGAACAGCGTGCCCGAGAGCCGCAGCACCCCGTAGGCGACGATCAGGCCGACCGGCACCACGAGCAGCGCGGCGGTATCGCCGGGGGCGATGTTCATGCTGTCGATCAGCTTCTTCATCAGCACCGGCACGCCGAGGTTGGCCACCTTGGCCGCCACCAGGCAGGTCAGCGCCAGCATCACGCGCCACTTGTAGTGCCAGACGTAGGGCAGCAGGTTACGGACGGTCTGCCAGTCGCTGCGGGGCTTGCCGCCGGCGGGGAACAGCGATTTGGCCGATTCGGGGGGGGAATCGGCGGACGTGGAGTAGCGGCGCATACGTTAGAATTCTTGCCAATGCCGCGATTGTCGCAGAGATCGCACATCCCGGCAGGCCATGACATTCCCCCGCACCCCGCCTTACCTTCCTGCCGATATGAACCATCCTGCCCCGCTCTCCGAACTGCCCGCCGGCAAGAACCCCGCCCTCCGCGTGGTGCCGATGCCCGCCGACGCCAATGTGCATGGCGATGTGTTCGGCGGCTGGATCATGTCCCAGGTGGACATCGCCGGTTCGATCCCGGCGGTGGAGCGCGCCCAGGGCCGCGTCGCCACGGTGGCCGTGAACTCGTTCCTGTTCAAGCACCCGGTGATGGTGGGCGATCTGGTGAGCTTCTATGCCGATATCGTCAAKACCGGCCGGACCTCGATCACCGTGTCGGTGGAGGTCTACGCGCAACGCATGCGCCACAGCCACGAATGCGTGAAGGTGACGGAGGCCACGCTGACCTACGTGGCCACCGACGATACGCGGCAGCCGAGAACCCTCCCGACCGCCTGAAGCGCCAACGCTCGCGTCTTAGCTGAACTTCGAGAAATCGGGCTTGCGCTTCTCGAAGAACGCCGAGAACGCCTCTTTCGCTTCCGGCGCCACCAGCATGCGCCGGAACACCTCGCCCTCCTCGCCCATCTTCTGCTCGACGGCTGCCACGTCGTCGCCCTTCATGAGCCGCTTGGTCTCGCGCAGCGACGACGCCGGCAGCGCGGCCAGCTTGGCCGCMTGCTGGCGCACGTAGTCCTGCAATTCGGCCACCGGCAGCACCTTGGTCACCAGACCCATCGCCAGCGCCTCCTGCGCGCTGAACGCCTCGCCCAGCATCAGCTTCTCGGCAGCGCGCTGATAGCCGACCAGACGCGGGAGCAGCAGGCTCGACGCCGCCTCCGGGCACAGGCCGAGCTGCGCGAACGGCAGGGACAGCTTCGCCGTGTCCGAGGCGTAGACGAGATCGCAATGCAGTAGCAGCGTCGTGCCAATGCCCACCGCCGCGCCACTGACCGCCGCCACCACGGGCTTGCTCGCGTGGCTGATCGCATGCAGGAACTGGAACACCGGCGCCGGCGTGCCATCCGCGCCGTGCGACGGCGGGCGCTTCATGAAGTCCTCGAG
The DNA here is from genome assembly GCF_056396345.1 of Cupriavidus sp. 05T42. NCBI lineage: Bacteria > Pseudomonadati > Pseudomonadota > Betaproteobacteria > Burkholderiales > Burkholderiaceae > Cupriavidus > Cupriavidus sp. 05T42. The sequence goes on along the minus strand of NZ_JBFTLH010000008.1, from coordinate 142,993 downwards.
GTCGTTGCCGGCGGTGAAGATCTCCGGCTTGCCCTCGATCACGATCACACGCACGGCGGCGTCAGTCTCCGCCGCGCGCAGCGCATCGGCCATGGTCTGGTACATCGCGGCCGTGATCGCATTCTTCTTGTCGATGCGGTMGAAGCCGATGGTCAGGATGCCCTGGTCGATTCGTGTGGCAATGCTCATGTCAAACCTCGTCTGTCTCGTCTAGCTCATTGGGATGCCGCTCATACGAACGGTGGCGGCACTTCGGAAAGGTAACCGATGCTGAACGCGCCGGCGCCGATGTTCAGCGCCACGGTCAGGCTCATCGGGGCCAGCATCAGCTCCACGCCGGCGCGCTCGGCCGTGGCGGCCAGCGACTGCCACGCGGGCCACGCGCGCACTTCGTCGATATTGCCGGCATAGGCCACCGAGATGTCCGGCGTCAGCAGGCAGCCGGCCCGCACGCAGCTCTCGGCATGAGCCAGCAGCCGGCGGATGCCGTCCTCCTGTCCGCGCGCCTTGGCAATCGCCTCGGTCTCGCCCTGGTGCATGCGGATGATCGGGCGGATGTTGAACGCATTGCCCAGCATGTAGCGGCCCCAGGTGATGCTGTTCTCGCCCTTCTGCTTGGCGCGCGTATACATATAGAGCAGCTCGTTCGGCACCATGATCATGTGGGCGGCGTCGCGCAGGCGGGTCTCCACCGCATGGGAGATCGCCGCGGCGTCACCGCCGTGGCCCAGCATGCGGGCCACCTCGCGCACGATCAGCGCCTGGCCCGGGCCGATGGCGCCGGTGTCGATCACGGTCAGGTCGAACAGGCCGCTGCGCCCGGCGTCCTTGCGCAGCTTGAAGCTGCGCGCCACGGTGCCGACCACGGCGCCGGTGGCGTTCGCGTAGAACTTGCTGCGCGTGCTGGCAATCGTCAGCAGGATGGCACGGTCGCAGCCGGCCACCACATGCTTGAGCAGATGGTCTTCCAGCTCGCGTTCGAGCAGGGGGATCGATTCGGCGTAGTGGTCCTGCTTGCCGACCAGGTACTGCTGGTACAGGTCGGGCAGCGCGGCTTCGTCGCGGGTGTCGACCACGAAGCGGTCGCCAGCGCGAATCCGGAAAGGGATGGTATGGACGCCCAGCGCGTCCATCATTGCGCGCGGCATGTCGCATGCCGCGTCGGCCAGAATAGCTGTCTCCTGCATATTATTGTGTTCCTCCGTATCAAGCGTTTCAGTGTGTGGGTTCTCCGTTCCATCGCACTACGTTCTTCACCTGATCAGAGGGTTCGGGACAGCCCACCCGCCGGGCTGTCCCGGTGGCGCGCTGCCCCTGGCGCGTTTAAACGCGCTCGAAGATACCGGCGGCGCCCATGCCCGTGCCGACGCACATGGTCACCATGCCGTATTTGAGGTTGTGGCGACGCAGCGCGTGCACCACGGTGGCCGAGCGGATCGCGCCCGTGGCACCGAGCGGGTGGCCCAGCGCAATCGCGCCGCCCATCCGGTTGACCTTGGCCGGGTCCAGCGCCAGGTCACGCATCACCGCCAGCGACTGCGCGGCGAAGGCCTCGTTCAGTTCGATCCAGTCGATCTGGTCCTGCGTCAGCCCCGCAGCCTTCAGCGCGGCCGGAATCGCTTCCTTCGGACCAATCCCCATGATCTCGGGCGGCACGCCGCGCACCGCGAACGACACGAAGCGGGCCAGCGGCACGAGATTGAACTGCTTGAGGATCTTTTCCGAGACAAGGATCAGCGCGCCGGCGCCGTCCGACGTCTGCGAACTATTGCCGGCCGTCACGCTGCCCTTGTTGGCGAACACCGGGCGCAGCTTGGCCAGGCCTTCCAGCGACGTGTCGGGGCGCGGACCCTCGTCCAGCGAGATAGTACGCGTCTTGACGCCGACCTGACCAGTGGCGAGGTCCGGGAACTTCTCGGTTACCTCGATTGGGGTAATTTCGTCGGCGAACTCCCCGGCCTGCTGCGCGGCCATCGCCTTCTGGTGCGACGCCAGCGAGAACGCGTCCTGATCCTCGCGGCTGACCTGCCACTGGGTCGCCACCTTCTCGGCGGTCAGGCCCATGCCGTAGGCGATGCCGACGTTCTCATCGCGCGTGAAGATCGACGGCGACATCGACGGCGTGTTGCCCATCATCGGCACCATGCTCATCGATTCCACGCCGGCGGCGATCATCACGTCCGACTCGCCCACGCGGATGCGGTCCGCGGCCATCGCCACGGCCGACACGCCCGAGGCGCAGAAGCGGTTCACGGTGATGCCGCCCACGGTGTTTGGCAGGCCCGAGAGCAGCGCGCCGATGCGCGCCACGTTCAGGCCCTGCTGGGCTTCGGGGATGGCGCAGCCCACGATGGCGTCTTCGATCAGCGCCGGATCGAGATTGGGCACCTGCGCCACGGCAGCGCGCAGGATCATGGCGAGCAGGTCGTCAGGCCGGGTGTTCCGGAACGCGCCCTTGGGGGCCTTGCCGATGGGCGAACGGGTGGCCGCGACGATGTAGGCGTCTTGCAGTTGTTTCATGATGTCGGTTCCTATTCTGGCCTGTTAGTTGCGCACCGGCTTGCCGGTCTGCAGCATGCCCATGATGCGCTCCTGCGTCTTGCCCGTGCCGAGCAGCTCGATGAACGCGCGGCGCTCCAGCGCCAGCAGCCAGTCCTCGCTGACCAGCGAGCCGGCTTCCACGTCGCCGCCGCACACGGCCTCGGCGATACGCGTGGCGATCAGGAAATCGTGGGCCGAGATAAAGTTGCCGTCGCGCATGTTGACCAGCGACGCCTGGATGGTGGCGATGCCCGAGCGGCCCGCCACCGGCACCAGCGCGCCGGGCACCGGGGCGCGGTAGCCGGCGTTGGCCAGCGCGCGCACTTCGCTCTGCGCCACGTACAGCAGTTCGTGGACGTTGAAGACGATGGTGTCAGTCGGTTGCAGATAGCCAATCTGCTGCGCATCGAGCGCCGAGGTGGACACCTTCGCCATCGCCGCCGCCTGGAAGCGGTTGGTCAGGAATTGCAGGTAGTTGGTGCTGCCCGCCGCCTGCGCCGCGCGCGCGGCAGCCAGTGCCGCCTCCTTGAGGCCGCCACCGGCCGGGACCAGGCCCACGCCCACTTCGACGAGGCCGATGTAGGTTTCGAGCGCGGCCACACGCTTGGCCGAATGGAGCATCAGCTCGCAGCCACCGCCGAGCGCGATGCCCGACGCCGCCGCCACCACCGGCACGGCCGAATACTTCACGCGCATCATGCCGTCCTGGAACTTCTTGACGAACGGCTCGATGCCCTTGGCGCCGCCCATCATGAACGCGGGCATGGCAGCTTCGAGGTTGGCGCCGGCCGAGAACGGACCGCCGGGCGCGCCCAGTTGCAGCGAGGTCGGCTGCCACACCACCAGACCCTTGTAGCCGGCTTCGGCCAGGTCGATGGCGCGCGTCAGGCCGTCGATGACATCCGGCCCGATCGTGTTCATCTTGCTCTTGAAGGACACCACCAGCACGTCGTCGGCGCCGGCGCTGGTCCAGATGCGCACGGCATCGTTCTCTTCGACAGTCTTGCCAGCCGTGCGCGGATCGGCCGCGTCGGTGCCGCGCAGCGCTGCGCGGAACACCTGGCGCTGGTACACCGGCAGTTCGGCGCGCTGGACGAACGAACTGGTCGCCGGCGACCACGAACCCTTGGCGCTATGCACGCCCTGGTTCTCGGCCACGGCACCGCTGAACACCCAGGCGGGCAACGCGGCGTTCGACAGCGCCTTGCCTGCATCGACATCTTCCTTGACCCACTCGGCCACCTGCTTCCAGCCGGCGGCCTGCCAGTCTTCGAACGGGCCCGAGTTCCAGCCGAAGCCCCAGCGGATGGCGAGGTCCACGTCCGCCGCCGAACCGGCGATCTGTTCGAGGTAGACGGCGATGTAGTGGAACACGTCGCGGAAGACGCTCCACAGGAACTGCGCCTGCGGGTTGGTCGATTCGCGCAGMAGCTTGATGCGCTCCGCCGGCTCCTTCTTGAGCATGCGGACCACGATCTCGTCGGCCTTCTTGCCCGACTCCACGTACTGGCCGGTCTTGGCGTCCAGCACCTTGATCGCCTTGCCTTCCTTCTTGTAGAAGCCGGCGCCGGTCTTCTGGCCCAGCGCGCCCGCATCGACCAGCCCCTTCAGCACGGTCGGCGTCTGGTAGACCGGTGCGAACGGGTCGTTGGTCAGGTTGTCCTGCATCGTCTTGATCACGTGCGCCATGGTGTCCAGGCCCACCACATCGGCGGTGCGGAACGTGGCGGACTTGGCGCGGCCCAGCTTGGAACCGGTCAGGTCATCGACGACATCGAACGGAATGCCGAACTTCTCGGCCTCGGCGAACACGGCCAGGATCGAGAAAATGCCGACGCGGTTGGCGATGAAGTTCGGCGTGTCCTTGGCGCGCACCACGCCCTTGCCGAGCGTGGTGGTCAGGAAGGCTTCCAGGCGGTCGAGGATCTCGGGCTGCGTGGTGGCCGTCGGAATCAGCTCCACCAGGTGCATGTAGCGCGGCGGGTTGAAGAAGTGCACGCCACAGAAGCGGGCCTTCAGGCCAGCGTCGAAGCCATCCGACAGCGCGGTGATCGACAGCCCCGAGGTATTGGTCGCGAAGATCGCATGCGGGGCGAGGTGCGGGGCCACCTTCTTGTAGAGGTCGTGCTTCCAGTCCATGCGCTCGGCGATGGCCTCGATCACCACGTCGCACTCGCCCAGCAGGGCGATGTCGTCCTCGTAGTTGGCGGCGCGGATCAGGCCGGCCTCGTCCTTGATGCCGAGCGGCGCGGGCGAGAGCTTCTTCAGGTTCTCGATGGCGCGCAGGGCGATGCCGTTCTTGGGGCCTTCCTTGGCGGGCAGGTCGAACAGCACCACGGGCACGCGGGCGTTGACCAGGTGGGCGGCAATCTGCGCCCCCATGACGCCGGCACCCAGCACGGCGACTTTCTTGACGATGAAATTGGACATGCGCGCTCCTCAGTCTGTGAGCGTTGAGAGGATGTGAGGTACGGGCAGGCGCGGCGGCGGATGGCCGCGCGCGCCTGCCGGCAAATCAGAACAGGTCGGCGTCCAGCGCCATCAGCGTGGCCGAGCCGGCGCGCGCCTTGCGGATCTCCGCGGCGGTTTCCGGCAGCAGCTTGGCGAAGTAAAACCGCGCCGTGGCGAGCTTGCTGGTGTAGAACTTGTCGCCGCTGCYCTCCTTCTCGAGCGCGAGCTTGGCCATGCKGGCCCAGAAGTACGAGAACACCAGGTGCCCCACCACGCGCAGGTACGGCACGGCGGCCGCGCCCACTTCGTCCGGGTTGCCCATGGCCTTCATGCCGATTTCCATGGTCAGCTTCTGCACCTTGTCGCCGATGTCGGCCAGCGGGTTGACGAACTCCTGCATCGCCTCGTTGGTGCCCTCTTCCTCGACGAAGTCCTGCACGATCTTGCCGAACGCCTTCAGCTTGGCGCCCATGTCGCCCAGGATCTTGCGGCCCAGCAGGTCCAGCGCCTGGATCGTGTTGGTGCCTTCGTAGATCATGTTGATGCGGGCGTCGCGCACGTACTGCTCCATGCCCCATTCGGCGATGTAGCCGTGGCCGCCGAACACCTGCATGCCCTCGTTGGTCGAGGTGAACGCGTTGTCGGTCAGGAAGGCCTTGATCACCGGCGTCAGCAGCGCCACGAGGTCGCCGGCTTCCTTGCGCACGGCGGCGTCGGGGTGCGACAGCTCGCGGTCGATCTGCAGCGCGGTCCAGTAGCTGAACGCGCGGCCGCCTTCGACGTAGGCCTTCTGCGTCAGCAGCATGCGGCGCACGTCCGGGTGCACGATGATCGGATCGGCCGGCTTCTCCGGCGCCTTCGGGCCGGTCAGCGCGCGCATCTGCAGACGGTCCTTGGCGTAGGCCAGCGAGTTCTGGTACGCCACCTCGGTCAGGCCCAGGCCCTGGGCGCCCACGCCCAGGCGCGCGGCGTTCATCATCACGAACATCGCGTTCAGGCCCTTGTTCGCCTCGCCCACGAGCCAGCCCCGCGCGCCGTCCAGGTTCATCACGCAGGTGGCGTTGCCGTGGATGCCCATCTTGTGTTCGATGGAGCCGCACTTGATGCCGTTGCGCTCGCCCGGGTTGCCGCTGGCATCGGGGATGAACTTCGGTACCACGAACAGCGAGATGCCCTTGGTGCCTTGCGGGGCGTCCGGCAGGCGGGCCAGCACCAGGTGAATGATGTTCTCGGCCAGGTCGTGCTCGCCGGCCGAGATGAAGATCTTCGTGCCCGAGATCAGGTAGGAGCCATCGGCCTGCGGCTCGGCCTTGCTGCGCAGCATGCCGAGGTCGGTGCCGCAATGCGGCTCGGTCAGGCACATCGTGCCGGTCCACACGCCGGACACCAGCTTGGGCACGTAGGTCTGCTTCAGCTCCGGCGTGCCGTGGGCATGCAGCGCCTCATAGGCGCCGTGCGAGAGGCCCGGGTACATCGTCCACGCCTGGCCGGCCGAGTTCAGCATCTCGTACAGCGCGTTGTTGATGATGATGGGCAGGCCMTGGCCGCCGAACTCGGGGTCGCAGGCCAGCGCCGGCCAGCCGGCTTCGACGTACTGCTGGTAGGCCTCCTTGAAGCCCTTGGGCGCGCGGACCACGCCGTCGCCCTCGTAGGTGCAGCCCTCGCGGTCGCCGGGCTGGTTCAGCGGGAAGACCACGTCGGCGCAGAACTTGCCGGCTTCCTCGATAACCTGGTTGATGGTGTCCGCGTCGATGTCGGCGTGCGTCGGCATCGCCTTGAGTTCGGCTTCTGCGCCGAGCAGTTCATGGAGCACGAACTGCATGTCGCGCAACGGTGCGGTGTACTGGCCCATCAAAAACTCCTTGGAGGTTTGCGATGCCGCCACACGCACGCGCCGCGCCGCCTGCAGGGAGGGGGCGAGACCGTTGCCGGGGGCGGCGTCAGGTTCGGTAAGACTGAATCAGTTTGTTGAGCGCGACCATGGCAAGTTCGGCGCTGTCCGGCAGGCGCAGGAAACGGGCGTCGTGATGCAAGCCTAGTTCAAGGCTGTACATCTCGAACAGCATCGTGCGCGGATCGCAGTCCGCGCGCAGGTGCCCCTCTTCCTTGGCCTGGTCGATCGCGCGCATCAGCGCGGCCCGCCAGATCGTGACGCTCTTGACCAGCTCGTCACGCACCGGGCTTTCCGCGCGATCGTCGTACTCGACCGCCCCGCTGATGTAGATGCAGCCCGTGGTCACTTCCTGGATGCGCTTTTCCATCCAGCGCCGCACCATCGACCACAGGCGCGGCAGACCGCGTGGCTCGTGCAGCGAGGGGTAGAACACCTCCTGCTCGAACCGGCGGTGATACTCGCGCACCACTTCCACCTGCAGGTCCTCGCGCGAACCGAAATGCGCGAATACGCCGCTCTTGCTCATCTGCATGCGTTCCGCGAGGAGGCCGATGGTCAGCCCTTCCAGCCCGTCGCGGGACGACAATTCCAGTGCGGCATCGAGAATCGCCACGCGCGTCATCTCACCCTTGCGCAAGGGCGCGGGTGCGGCGGCGGATTCAAGACGGACTGACTGGTGTCGCATGGTGTTCTCTCCGTTCTCGCAGCGCACTTCCCGGGCGCTGCCTATGACCTGACTTTGCTTTGAACCTGGCATTGCGGCTGCCGTAAAGCCGTGGCAAGTCGCGAATGCACGCAGTCTAAGCCAAAAAAGAACGGTCGTTCAGATTATTCTGGCGAGGCCGTTTGGCATCAAGCAATTAATTAGACCGGGGTTTCTAAACAGACGGTGCGGGCCCTGCGTTGACCACGCATTGCAGCAACGGCTTAAAACCGCACGGCACCAGCGCGCGCGGGATGGCGCGTGCGGCAGGGCAGCATGGTAACGCCACGCGCGCGGCCATGCGTCGAGGCATTCAGTACCGCCCCGTCACCCCGGCGATGACGACGCCGACGCGCAACACATAGTAGGCCGCCCAGTTGGCAAACCGCCGCAGGCGCGGCAGGCCCGCGTGCGCCTCCGGCACCACGCGCGCGCTGCGCTGCGCCATGGCCCGTTCCAGGTGCCCGCGCAGGTCGTTCGCGAAGTGGGTGTCGTAGACGGCCACGTTGGCCTCGCGCGCCAGCAGCAGGCTGAACGGGTCCATATTGCTCGAGCCGACCGTCGCCCAGGTATCGTCGACCACGGCGACCTTCGCGTGCAGGAAGCTCGCCTCGTATTCGTAGATCTCCACGCCCGCCTCGAGCAGCGTGGCGTAGAGCGCGTGCGTGGCGAAATGCTGGAGCCGGTACTCGACCACCCCCTGGAGCAGCAGCCGCACCCGCACGCCGCGCTCGCGGCAGGCCAGCAGCGCGCGGCGCATCTTGTGGCCCGGCAGGAAGTAGGCGTTGGCGAGGATCACGTCGTGCCGCGCCGCGCCCAGCGCGTAGAGGTACTCGCGCTCGATCGTGCGGCGGTTGCGCAGGTTGTCGCGCAGCAGCAACGCGGCCGGCACGCCGCCCGGCTGCACGTTGCGCCGCGCCTGGCGGGCGGCCGTGGTCAGCGTCTCCACCTCGGCGAAGGCCTCGGCGGTCTCGCGCAGGCCGCGGCGCTGGGCGATGCGGAACCAGAGCCGGGCCGACGCCAGCGCAATCTGCGCGACCAGCGGCCCGGACACCCGCACGGCGAAGTCGTAGCGCGGGCCGAGTTCGGGCAGGTCGAGCGGGCCGTGGTTGTGGTCGTCGATGATATTGATGCCGCCGACGAACGCCACGCTGTCGTCGATCACGGCCATCTTGCGGTGGAGCCGGCGCAGGTGCCGGCGCGCCAGCTTGAACCCGCGCAGCGGCCGGTAGATCTCGAGCTTCACCCCGCCGGCCTGGAGGCGCTGTTGCAGGGCTTCGGGCATGTCGCCGGCGCCGAAGCCATCGACCACGAGCCGCACATCCACGCCACGCTGCGCCGCAGCGACCAGCGCCTCGGTCACGCGTTGGCCGACCGCATCATCGGCATAGATATAGGTCTCCAGCACGACGTGGCGCGTGGCCGTGCCGATGGCGGCGATCAGGGCGGGGAAGAAGGTTTCGCCATTGCGCAGCAGGTCCACCGCGTTGCCGGGCACCGGGCTGCCGCGCCGGCGGCCCCAGCGCAGCAGGGGCGCGCGGAGGTGGACGTCCGCGGGCGCCGCCTGGGGGATGGGCGGTGCCGGGGACTGGGGCGTCGAGGCGGGTGCGGGGCGGTCGACCCGGTCGTAGATCCGTGACATGGCTTGATTATCGGATAACGGGCGGCTCCTGCACATCGCCCGGGCCAACTCTGCTATTGTCGGGCCATTGTGTGGCGGAAAACGGAAAGTATTGTGAAGGTATTCGGCATCGCCGGTGCGTCGGGCAGCGGCAAGACCACGCTGCTGGACCAGCTGATTCCCCGCTTCGTGGCCGACGGCCTGCGGGTCGCCGGCATCAAGCACACCCACCACGGCTTTGACCCCGACACCCCCGGCAAGGACTCCTGGCGCATGCGCGCCGGCGGCTGCGAGAACGTCGTGCTGGTCGGCGCGCGGCACCTGACGCTGATGCGCCACTACCCGGAGTCGAAGCCATCGCCCGAAATCAGCGAGGCCCTGGCCGTGCTGCCGCCCGAGACCGACCTGGTGCTGGTCGAAGGCTATAAATGGAGCGATTTCCCGAAACTCGAGGTCTATCGGCCCGCCCACGGCAAGCCGCCGCTCTGGCGCGACGTACCCGGCGTGGTCGCCGTGGCGACCGACGCGCCGGCCGAAGTTGCCACGCAAACGGCGCTGCCGGTACTCGACCTCGCCGATCCAGACGCCATCTACCACTGGATCCGCACCGCCCTCATCAGCCTGTAACCCCGGGGCACTACGCCTCGGGAATCGCCACCCGGCGGGCCAGCTCCGCCACCAGCGGCACATGGTCCGAACGCTCGGCCCATTCGCGGCCGGTCAGCGCCTGGGTGCGCTCGATCTCGAATCCCCGTACGTAGATCCGATCCAGCTGCCACCACGGCATATGGCTCGGAAACGTGTGGATACGCCCGCTCTTGGCGTGCGCCGACTCCACCGCGTTGAGCGTGTTGCAGATCTGGGCGTCCAGCCGATGGTTCCAGTCGTTGAAATCGCCGGCGATGACCAGCGGCGCATCGGCCGGCACCACGGCGCGCACACGCTCCACCAGCGCGCTCGCCTGCCGCGCCCGGCTGCGCGCGAACAAGCCGAAATGCACGCAGATCAGGTGCGCCTCCACGCCGTTGATGTCCGCCACCGCGTGCAACAGGCCGCGCTGCTCGAAGCGGTGATCGGAGATATCGAGATTTTCCGACATCAGGATCGGATGCCGGGACAGGATCGCGTTGCCGTGATGGCCGTGATCGTAGACCGCGTTGCGGCCGTAGACCGAATGCGGATAGGCGTCGGTGGCCAGATAGTTGAGCTGGGTGTGGTCAGGGTCGAACAACTCGGCGGCGACCAGCCGGTCGTTGCGGTCCTGGACTTCCTGCAGGAAGACGATGTCCGCGTTCATGGTCTGCAGGCCGGTGCGTACATTCTGGATGCGCGGCTTCCCGCTGAACCCCTTCACGCCCTTGTGGATGTTGTACGTGACCACGCGCAGCTTCATCATGCCGCTCCCGAGGTGACGTCGAGCCCCGCCGCCGCCCGCCAGGCCAGCTGGCGCACCGCTTCCGCATTGCTGCTGGAAAAGCAGCGCTCGGCGGCTTCCTGCCAGGGCAGCCACGCGTAGCGCAGGTGTTCACGCGGCGCTAGCGTCACATTAAGAGGTGCGGGCACGCACAGCCCGAACCAGTGCTCGGTGTTGCGTGCCACCCCGGGCGCGTAGCGGTGGCGCCACTGGGGGTAGATGTCGTACGTGATGGTGTGTTGCCAGTCGGTCAGGCTATGCGCGCTGGCGATGATGCCGGTTTCCTCGGCCACCTCGCGGGCGGCGGTCACTGGCAGCGGTTCGTCCTCGGCGTCCAGGCTGCCGGTGACCGACTGCCAGAAGCCGGGCCGGTCGGCGCGCTCGATCAGCAGGACTTGCAGGTCTGGCGTGTAGATGACAACCAGCACCGATTCGGGAATCTTGTAGGGCATGGGGCGCGTTGGAAGGACAAACCCAAGGATAGCGCAAACCCCTCCGCTCAGGCCGCCGAGCGATCGGCGGCAGGTGCCGGCATCCCGTCTTCCGGCTTGGCGTGGCGCAGCCAGGTCTCGAAGACGTCCGGCGAATCGCCATGGCCCCACGCAGAACGCAGTTGCTGCATCAGCGGCGCCAGCGCCTGCGTGTAGCGCTGCGAGGCCACGTGGGCATGCTCGGCCAACGCATCGGTGCTCTCGCGCAGTTGCGCGGCCAGCTCGGCACGTTCCTGCCCAATGTCCTTCTCGCGCTGACCCAGCTGGTTGTACTTCTGGATCAGGAAGCGCTGGTAATCGCCCGCTTCCACGCCTTGCGCGGCCTGGGCGTTGACCTGCTCGAAGCGCATCACGATGCTGGCGGTTTCCTGTTCGACATGGGCGGCTTCCGCCACCAGCGCCTGGAGCGCCTCCTGAAGCGTCAGCGCCTCGCGGCGATGGGTCTGGAGCCGGGCGGCTTCATCCTCGAACGTACGCTGAGCGGTCAGGTAGGCCTGCACGACCGGTTGCGGGGCGACGACCAGCAGCGGGTCCGCGCCACCGGCACGCCGGCCGGTCAGTAGCGCGTCCTCGGCCAGACGCAGGTTGCCGACATCCTCAAGCCATCGCCCACGAGCCATGACGGTCGCCACGGTATCGAGCGACAGGCGACGCAGCGCATCTGCGCGCTGGGCAGTGACAGGCTCGGCGCCATCGGGATCCACAGCCACGGGATGCGCCGTTTGCGCCGCATGGGCGATGTCGGGCACGCACGCGGCCACCGTGGTCGCCACTGACTCGGACATCGCCTGCGCCGACTTGCGCACCGCGCGGCGCAGCTCGAATTTCGCCAGCAACATCATCACCAGGCCGGCCACCAGCCACGTCAGGATGGTCTCCGCATGCGCCTGCAGGAACTGGCGGATTTGTTCGATATCGAGGTTCACAGATTCGTCCTCCCAGACGGCGCGGTTGATTATGGGTTTTTCAACCTAGGGAGACATTGTTGCGGGAGGCTTCGTTCCTATTCGTAACAAATGGAAACGAGATTGTTGGCGGATTTGGTGCTAATGGGTTCGTTCGGCCGCGGTTGTTTCTGTTGTTGCGATGGTGGCTGTTGCCCACAACCACCACCCCAAAAAACAAAAGGGGCACCACCCCAAGGCTGGCACCCCTCATCAAAACCCCGGTCAAAAAACTCAAACCGTAGTCTTGGCCTCCTGCGCCCGCAGCCGAATATGCAGTTCCCGCAGCTGCTTCTCGTCCACCGCCGACGGGGCCTGCGTCAGCAGATCCTGTGCACGCTGGGTCTTCGGGAAGGCGATCACGTCGCGGATCGAATCGGCGCCGGCCATCATCGTCACGATACGGTCGAGGCCGAATGCCAGTCCGCCGTGCGGCGGCGCGCCGTATTGCAGCGCATCCAGCAGGTAGCCGAACTTGGCCCGTGCCTCTTCCTCGCCGATCTTCAGCGCGCGGAACACCTTGCTCTGCACGTCCTCGCGGTAGATACGGACCGAACCGCCGCCCATTTCCCAGCCGTTCAGCACCATGTCGTACGCCTTGGCGATGCACTTGCCCGGATCGGTTTCCAGGTACTGCAGGTGCTCGTCCTTCGGGCTCGTGAACGGGTGGTGCATGGCCACCCAGCGCGCGTCTTCCTCGTCGTACTCGAACATCGGGAAGTCGATCACCCACAGCGGCTTCCACACGTCCTCGAACAGGCCGCTGGACTTGCCGAATTCGGAATGGCCGATCTTCAGGCGCAGGCCGCCGATGGCGTCGTTCACGACCTTGGCCTTGTCGGCGCCGAAGAAGATGATGTCGCCGTCCTGGGCGCCGGTGCGCTTCAGGATCTCGGCAATCGCGGCGTCATGCAGGTTCTTGACGATCGGCGATTGCAGGCCGTCGCGGCCCTTGGCCACTTCGTTGACCTTGATCCAGGCCAGACCCTTGGCGCCGTAGATGCCGACGAACTGGGTGTAGGCGTCGATTTCGCCACGCGAGATCGAACCGCCGCCCGGCACGCGCAGACCCACCACGCGACCGTTGTCGCTGTTGGCCGGGCCCGAGAACACCTTGAAGTCGACGTCCTTCATCACGTCGGTCAGCTCGGTGAATTCGAGCTTCACGCGCAGGTCCGGCTTGTCCGAGCCGAAGCGGGCCATGGCCTCGCGGTACTCCATCACCGGGAACGCGGCGTCCAGGTCCACGTTGATGGCGTTCTTGAACACGGTGCGCATCATGTCCTCGAACAGGTCGCGGATCTCCTGCTCGGTCAGGAACGACGTCTCGCAGTCGATCTGCGTGAATTCGGGCTGGCGATCAGCGCGCAGGTCCTCGTCGCGGAAGCACTTGGTGATCTGGTAGTAGCGGTCGAAGCCCGAGACCATCAGCATCTGCTTGAAGATCTGTGGCGATTGCGGCAGCGCGAAGAAATGGCCCGGGTTCGTGCGCGACGGCACCAGGTAGTCGCGCGCGCCTTCCGGCGTGCTCTTGCCCAGCATCGGCGTTTCGATGTCGATGAAGCCCTGGGCGTCCAGGTACTTGCGCACTTCCATGGCCACCTTGTAGCGCAGGCGCAGGTTGTACTGCATCTGCGGGCGGCGCAGGTCCAGCACGCGGTGCGTCAGGCGGGTGGTTTCCGACAGGTTGTCGTCGTCCAGCTGGAACGGGGGCGTGACCGACGGGTTCAGCACGCTCAGCTCATGGCACAGCACCTCGATCTTGCCCGAGGTCAGGTTGGCGTTCTCCGTGCCGGCCGGGCGCGGACGCACCTTGCCAGTGATGCGGATGCAGAACTCGTTGCGGATCTCTTCGGCGGCCTTGAACATCTCCGGGCGATCCGGATCGCAAACCACCTGCACCAGGCCCTCGCGGTCTCGCAGATCGACGAAGATCACGCCGCCGTGGTCACGCCGGCGCTGTACCCAGCCGGTCAGGGCCACTTCCTGGCCGATCAGTTGTTCGGTCACCAGACCGCAGTAGTGAGTACGCATGGAGGACATAGGAGAAATTCCCGGTAATGCGCGGCCGCGAGGCGGCCCGCGCGCAATTCAATGAGTAGAGTTCGAGTCGGCGACCGCAACCGCCTCTTCAGCGGTGTCCGCGGCCTCGGCCGCATCCGCCGGACGGCCCGACGTGCCGGACTTGCGGGGCAGCTCCGTCGGCGCCACGACGCCCATCGAGACGATGTACTTGAGCGCGGCGTCGACGGTCATGTCGAGTTCGATGGTGTCGGCCTTGGGCATCATCAGGAAGAAGCCCGAGGTCGGATTCGGCGTGGTCGGCACGTAGACGCTGACGTATTCGCCCTGGAGGTGATTCTGCACGTCTCCGCCGGGCCGGCCGGTCAGAAACGCGATGGTCCAGGACCCCTCGCGCGGATACTGCACCAGCAGCGCCTTGCGGAACGCGTTGCCGGACGACGACAGCAGCGTGTCCGAGACCTGCTTCACGCTGGTGTAGATGGGGCCCACCACGGGAATGCGGCCGAGCAGCATTTCCCACCAGCGCACCAGCCGTTGGCCGATGAAGTTGTGCGCGAGCACGCCCACCAGCAGGATGAACAGCAGCGTCAGGATGGCGCCAAGACCTGGAATGCGGCGCCCGAACAGGTTCTCGGGCTGCCACKCCACCGGCAGCAGGGCCATGCTCTGGTCCATCGTGCCGATGATCAAATTGAGCACCCACAGCGTGATGCCGAGCGGCACCAGCACGAGCAGCCCGGTCAGGAACCAGGTCTTGAGGGCGGAGGTTTTCTTGGCAACCACGGTTTTGGCCATGAGGGTCAGGCGCTGGCGCTGCCGCCCGCCGGGGCGGAAGGCGTCGAAGACGTGGACGTGGACGTGGACGACGACGAAGCCGACGAACCAGACGCGTCACCGCCCGAGGCCGCCGGGGCCGATGCCGCCGCACCGCCCGTAGCCGCTGGCGCGCTGGCGCCCTTGTTGCCGCTGTTGCCGCCACGGAAGTCCGTGACGTACCAGCCCGAGCCCTTGAGCTGGAAGCCGGCGGCGGTCAGTTGTTTCTTGAAGGA
Organism: Cupriavidus sp. 05T42; assembly: GCF_056396345.1. NCBI lineage: Bacteria > Pseudomonadati > Pseudomonadota > Betaproteobacteria > Burkholderiales > Burkholderiaceae > Cupriavidus > Cupriavidus sp. 05T42. The sequence goes on along the minus strand of NZ_JBFTLH010000008.1, from coordinate 127,860 downwards.
CCCGGCAGCGCCGCAGGATGGGCAGTCCGTGAGCGGGGCATCGCTCATTTTCTGCAGCACATCGCGCCCGTGGCCGCAGGCGTCGCAACGGTAGGCATAGATCGGCATGATGGTTCTTTTCGCGGAAATCTGGATTGGGAACAACAGGTGGCAGCGCCGGAGGCCATTTGCAATGGCAATTCGCGGAAAAACACCCGCACGGCGATGCAAAGCCTCGGATTATAAACTGTCGGCGGCCCGTCCACCGCCGGGAAAAGAGGCCATTCCGGGCGCCTCAGGTCGCCCATGAGGCGCCTGGGGCCCGTTTTACCGGCGCCGCCGGGGTGCCGGACCCGGTTTCAGGCTTGGAAGTTACGCAATATGCACTTCCTTGACGCCCGGTCGCTCGCTGATCCATTGCGGCAGCAGCGAGCCGAACACCATGCCGCTGATCGAGAACATCAGCCCCACCATCTGCGGCGGCACGGCGGCGTCGGCGAAGGCCACCTCGCAGGTCAGCCAGGATGCCAGCCCCATCAGGATGGCGGCCAGCCCGCCCTGTCGCGTGGCCGGCTTCCAGAACAGCCCGAACGCCAGCGGCACGAAGGACGACACCAGCGTCACCTTGTATGCGTTTTCCACCATGTGGAAGATCGACAGGTGCGAATTCAGCGCGAACAGCGTCACCAGCGTCGTGAAGACCAGCACCACGGCCTGCATCACGCGCAGGAACTGCTTGTCGGTCAGATGGCGGAAGTACGGCCGCATGATGTTCTCAGCGAACGTCACGGACGGCGCCAGCAGCGTGGCCGACGCGCAGCTCTTGATGGCCGACAGCAGCGCACCGAAGAACATCACCTGCGCGAACATCGGCGCATGGGTCAGGATCAGCTGCGGCAGGATCAGCTGCGAATCCGAGTTGATGTACTTCTCGACCATGCCGGGATCGATCATCGTGGCCGAATAGGCCAGGAACATCGGGATGAAGGCGAAGAAGAAGTACAGCACGCCGCCCAGCACCGAGGCGCGCCCGGCAATCTTCTCGGTACGCGACGAGGTCACGCGCTGGAACACGTCCTGCTGCGGAATCGAGCCCAGCATCATCGTGAACAGCGCCGCCGCGAAGCCAATGATCTGGATCAGGTCCAGCGACGGCCAGAACTCGAACTTCCCGGCCGCCGCCGCGTGCGACACCACCGCCGCCACGCCGCCGGCCTGCCCGCTGACCTCGTAGCCGATATAGAGCATGCCGATCACGATGATGATCATCTGGATGAAATCGGTCACCGCCACCGACCACATGCCGCCGAACAGCGTGTAGACCAGCACGCTGGCCGCGCCGATCATCATGCCGGCGTCCTGCGACAGCGCGCCGTCGGACACCGTATAGAACACCAGCCCCAGCGCCTTGATCTGCGCCGCCACCCAGCCGAGGTAGGACGCCACGATACATAGCGTGGTCAGCACTTCGGCCACGCGCCCGTAGCGGTTGTGATAGTAGTCGCCGATGGTCAGCAGGTTCATCCGGTACAGCGGCCGGGCGAAGAACAGGCCCACCAGGATCAGGCAGAGCGAGGAGCCGAACGGGTCGGACACCACGCCGGAGAGCCCCTCCTTGAGGAACACGGCCGGGATGCCGAGCACGGTTTCGGAGCCGAACCAGGTGGCGAACACCGTGGCGGTGACGATGTAGAACGGCAGGCTGCGGCCGGCCACGGCGAAGTCGGCGGTGCCCTTGACGCGCAGCGCCGCCCACAGCCCAATGCCGACCGAGATAACCCAATAGATGATGACGAACCAGATCAGCATGCCGCTGCCCTATCCCAGATTTCCGAAGTTGCGGAGAAATGCCGGCGGATTATAGCGATGCAGACCCGACGGGTCGAAAAAAAATCCCCGGGCGCGGCGAATTCCCCACGCCGGTGCGGGAAGCGGCGCATGGACGACTTGGAAACGGCTCAGGGTCGAATCTGGATCGGATCAGGTTCGCTTCAGGCCCGCCGGCGCCAGACCTGCCAGCGCTCCTGGCCGGCCGCGAAGACCGGCAGCGGCGCGGCGGACGGACGGTCCTCCACCAGATCGAAGGCCGGCGCCAGCAGCCCGTCCAGCTCGGTGCGGGGCATGGTGAACGGGGGCCCGCCGCGCGTCTCACCTATATAGAAGTAGCCGGCCAACAATCCGCCCGGTGGCAGCAGTGCCGCCACGCGGTCGGCATAGGGCTGGCGCAGCGCCGGCGGCAGCGCGCACAGGAAGGCGCGCTCGTAGATCAGTTGGCAGGGCGGCTCGGGCGTGAAGGCGAAGAAATCGGCCTCCCGCACCACCACGGCGGCGGCGCCGAGCGCCCGCCGCGCCGACGCCACCGCCTCGGCGGAGAAGTCGATCGCCGTCACCGGCCAGCCGCGCGCGTGGAGCCAGCCGGCCTCCCAGCCGTTGCCACAGCCCGGCACCAGGGTCGGGCACGGCGTCAATCCAGCAGCGAACGCCTCGAACTCGGCCGGCACGCCCTGAGCGTCCCAAGGCGTGAATTGCCGCGCAAAGCGCTCGTCCCAGAACGCCGCGTMGGCGGCGTTGCGGCTCTCGAATTCGCGTTTCGGGGGATTCGGCATGGCGTGCGTCCGAGGCTTACCAGTAGCCCGCCCAGGCCAGCGCCTGCACCAGCACGATGCCGGCCAGGAAGCCGCCGATCAGCATCAGCGCCGTGGACAGCCGACGGTTGGTGCGCCGCTGCTCCACCACGAGCTGCGCCAGCAACCGCTCCTGCTCGCCATTGTTCTGCAGCGCGCGGCGTTCCAGGAACTGGTGCGCCAGGCGCGGGAAGTCAGGCAGCATCTTGGCCCACTGCGGCGCCTCCACCTTTACCCGCTCCCAGGCGCCCTGCCAGCCCACCTGCTCGTACATCCACTTTTCGAGGAACGGCTTGGCGGTCTTCCAGAGGTCGAGTTCCGGGTCGAGCTGCCGGCCCAGCCCCTCGATATTGAGCAGCGTCTTCTGCAGCAGCACCAGCTGCGGCTGGATCTCGACGTTGAACCGCCGCGAGGTCTGGAACAGCCGCATCAGCACCATGCCGAGCGAAATCTCGCGCAGCGGTTTGTCGAAGTACGGCTCGCAGCAGGCGCGCACGGCGGACTCCAGCTCCTCCACGCGCGTCTCGGCCGGCACCCAGCCCGATTCCACGTGCAGCAGCGCCACACGGTGGTAGTCGCGTCGGAAAAATGCGATGAAGTTCTGCGCGAGGTAGTTCTTGTCGAACTCGGACAGCGCGCCGACGATGCCGAAGTCCAGCGCGATATAGCGCCCGAACGTCTCCGGCTGCACCGAGACGAGGATGTTGCCGGGGTGCATGTCGGCGTGGAAGAAGCCGTCGCGGAACACCTGCGTGAAGAAGATCTCCACGCCCTCCTCGGCCAGCTGGTGCATGTCCACGCCAGCCGCCTTCAGCGACTCCATGCGCGAGATCGGGATGCCGTGCATCCGCTCCATCACGAACACGTTGCTGGTGCACCAGTCCCAGAACACTTCCGGCACCAGCAGCAGCCCGCTCTCGATGAAGTTGCGGCGCAACTGGCTGGCGTTGGCGGCCTCGATCATCAGGTCGAGTTCGTCGTGCAGGTACTTGTCGAACTCGGCCACCACCTCGCGCGGCTTGAGCCGGCGGCCATCCACCCAGACGCGCTCGAGCCAGGTCGCCATGTCGCGCATCAGGGCCAGGTCGCTGTCGATCACGGGCAGCATGCCGGGCCGCAGCACCTTCACCGCCACCTCACGCCCATGGTTCGGGCCGCCGCGCAGCGTGGCGAAGTGCACCTGCGCGATGGACGCGCTGGCCACCGGCGTGTGCTCGAAATTCTCGAACAAGTCCGAAAGCGGCCGGCCGAGCGACTTCTCGATGATCTTGACGGCCAACACCGGGTCGAACGGCGGCACCTGGTCCTGGAGCATCGCCAGTTCGTCGGCGATGTCGGGCGGCAKCAGGTCGCGSCGGGTSGACAACACMTGGCCGAACTTGACGAAGATCGGCCCGAGCGTGGTCAGCGCCATCCGCAGGCGCACGCCGCGCGGCTGCTCGAGCTTGCGGCCGATGGTGATGACCTTCACCAGCAGCTTGATGCGCCGGCTCTTGAAGCCGGACAGCACGAGTTCATCGAGCCCGTAATACAGGATGACAAAGACGATCTTGCAGAGACGCAGAAGGCGGGTCATGCGGGTTCTTTACGGTGCGGAGGCACGCCGCGCGCGCAGGCGGCGGCGCAGGCAAAAGGGAGGGAGGACGACGGCCGGGCCATCAACGGTGGGCGGACGGCAGCTTGCCCGGCGCGGCCGGCTGGCGTTCCAGCCGTTCCAGCCGCTTTTCCAGCCGTTCGAGGTCGTCGCGCAGCCGCGCCACGTCATCGGCAAAGCCGTCCAGCGCCGCGTGGCGTACGAGGGTCGGTTGTTCGTCGAGTAGGTATTCCGTCACATTGTCGAGCAGGGCGCGGCCCACGCGGGTGGCGTTGTCGTGGACCTGGCGTGCGCCATCGACCACGCGCTGCGCCACGCTGTCACTGACCGGGCCGCCCATCACGCCGCGCAGCGCGCGCGACAAGTCTTCGGCGGCGTCCCAGCGCAGGCTGCGGGCCAGCGTGGACACGGCGTTGGCCAGTTCCGCGTCGCCTTCGATCCGCACATGGCGCATCGCGGCGGCCTGCCCGCCCTCGGCCACGTCGGCCACCACCAGCGGCCATTGCTGCAACGGCACCAGCAAGGTCACGGCCGGCGCCTCGGCCACCGTGGCCTGCTCGATGCAGCCGTGTTCGGTCACCTTCAGCGCTAGCGCAAAGGCGGCGGCATCGAAGCGGATCACGCGGCCGGCAAAGGGCGACAGCAGCGCGCAGGCCCACGGCTCCTGTTCGATCAGGTGATTGAGGGCGGCAACGATCGGCGCGGCCAGCGGGGAAGGCAAGGCGTTCATGGCGAGCGGTTTGCGGTAGTCGGGCAACAAAAAAGGCCCACGCACGCGTGGGCCTCCATTCTAAGCTACTCGCCCGCCGCATCCGTGGAAGCGGCGGGGAGATTACGCTCAGGACTCCTGCTGAATGCCGGCCAGCAGCCAGCCACCGTTGCCGGCGGTGGCCTTGGCCAGGTTCCAGACCTCGGCGAACGGCTGGGCCGGCTCGCCCGCGCGCTCGCGGATCATGCCGGCGAAACGCACGCTGGCAACGTGCTGCGTCGGGGTGTCCTCGATGCCCAGCAGTTGGGCATCCAGCGTCACGACGTCGGTCTTGTTGACCTCGGCGCCGCGCTCGGCCAGATCCATCTTGATCTCGGCGAACATTTCCGGCGTGGTGAACTCGCGGATGTCGTCGAGATTGCCGGCGTCCCACGCGGCCTGCAGGCGCACATAGTGAACCTTGGCATTGCGCAGGAAGGCTTCGGTGTCGAAGTCGGCCGGCACGCCCCACGGTTGCTGCACTGCAGCAGCCACGGCGCCGGCGGCAGCGCCACCCATCACCGGGTTGGCCGCCGCGCCGCCGTAGGCGGCAGGTTGCGCGGGTTGCTCGGCCTGACGGAAGGTCGGCTCGGCAGTGCGCGACAGGTCGTTGCCACCGAAACCACCCTGGTTGCCCTGATTGCCCATGCCGGCGTAGGCCGGTTGCTGGCGGCGCGCTGCGCCTCCGCGGAACTTGCGGATCAGCCAGAAGGCCAGCAGCGCGATACCGCCGATCAGGATCAGATTCGACAGGAAGCTGGCAGCCGCACCGCCCAGACCGAAGTGCGAGAGCAGGTAGCCAAGACCCAGACCAGCCGCCAGGCCGCCGAGCATGCCGCCCCAGTTACGCTTGGGTGCAGCAGCCGCCGCACCGCCGGCCGCGCCAGCCGTGGCCGGTGCCGCCTGGTTGGGCTGTTGGGCCGGTTGCTGCGTCGGCGATTGCTGGGCCGGCGCCTGCTGACGTTGCTGCGTCACGGAGGACGACTGCTTGCCAACACTGCGCGAGCCGCCCAGCCGCTTGGCATTGGCGTCCAGTGCGACCCCCAGCGCCAGCGTCGCGATCAGCGACGCGGCGAGGAATTTTCCACGAAAAGAAGACATTTTCTGCGATCCCCTGTCAGTTTCGGCCATCCAAGGCCGAACATGGCGAATTAGTACTTACGCCCGACGTGGAGCGCCACCACTCCGCCCGTCAGATTGTAGTATTCGACCTTCTCGAGCCCCGCATGTTCCATCAAGCGTACAAGTGAACCCTGGTCTGGATGCATTCTGATCGATTCTGCGAGATAGCGATAGCTCGGGGCATCCCCAGCCACCCGCTCGCCCAGCCACGGCAATACCTTGAACGAGTAAACATCGTAGGCCTTTTCCAGCGGCTTCCAGACTTTGGAGAATTCCAGGACCATGACCTTGCCGCCCGGCTTCACCACGCGGCGCATCTCGGCCAGCGCGCGGTCCTTGTGGGTCATGTTACGCAGCCCGAACGCCACCGTGACGAGGTCGAAGTAGTTGTCCGGAAAGGGAATCCGCTCGGCGTCGCACAGCGCCACCGGGGTCACCACGCCCTTGTCGAGCAKGCGGTCGCGGCCCACGCGCAGCATGGATTCGTTGATGTCTGTCAGCCAGACCTCGCCGGTCGGGCCGGCCCGCTTCGCGAAAGCCTTGGCCAGGTCGCCCGTGCCGCCGGCGATGTCGAGCACCTTCTGGCCCGGGCGCACATTGGCCTGGGCGATGGTGAACATCTTCCAAAGCCGGTGCATGCCGCCGGACATCAGGTCGTTCATCACGTCGTACTTGCTCGCGACCGAATGGAACACGCCAGCTACCTTGCCGGCCTTATCCGTTTCGTCGACTTTCTCGAACCCGAAGTGGGTCTCGCTCATGTCTGGTACTCCAGGTGCGGATATATATAGACGGGGATCAGTGGTGGTGGCCGCAGGCATGGCCGCCGCCGGCCACCATCGGCGCATCGCGGTCGACGCCGGCGGCTTCGAGCCGCTTCAGGTAGTCGTTCCACAGCGCTTCCTGCTGGTCGCCCAGGCGATACAGCAGCTCCCACGAGTAGATGCCGGTGTCGTGGCCGTCGTCGAAGCGGATCAGGATCGCGTAGTTGCCCACGGGCTCCACCGCCGCGATGCCCACCTCGCGCTTGCCGGTCTGGAGCGTTTCCTGGCCAGGGCCATGGCCCTGGACCTCGGCGGACGGCGAATAGACGCGCAGCAGCTCGAACGGCAGGCGCCACGCGCGGCCATTGTCGAAGCCGATTTCCAGCACGCGCGACTGCGTATGCACGGTCAGCGCGGTGGGATGGGGGGTGTCTTTCTCTAGGCCAGCCATAGTAGGGTCACGCGGGGAGCGCGTCCGATGTGTCTTGTACGACCCGATAGCTTACTCCACCCCCCATGCCTTGCCCATCCTGGGGTCCGGCACCGCTTTCGTCGCGCGCGCCGGTCGGCGCCACGGGGAGGTAGCGCAGCCGCCGGTCATGGAAGGCGGCCACGGTGCTGCGGTGGGCGATGCTGACGATGGTGGCGTCCGGCAGGCTATCGACCATCAGCTGGTACATGGCAGCCTCGGTTTCCTCGTCGAGCGCCGCCGTGGCCTCGTCCAGGAACAGGAAATCGGGCTTCTGGAGCAGCGCGCGGGCGAAGGCCAGCCGTTGCTGCTCGCCCGGCGACAGGCGCAGCGACCAGTTGTCGAACACATCGAGCTGGTTCGCCAGCATGGCCAGCCGGGCCTGGCGCAGCACCTGTTGCAGCGTCTCGCACGAGTGCGCCGTGCCGGCGTCCGGGTAGGCCAGCGCATCGGCCAGCGTGCCGATCGGCAGGTAGCTGCGCTGCGGCAGGAACAGCATGCGCTTGCCCGGCACCGCGATGCGGCCGTGGCCGTAAGGCCAGATCCCGGCMAGCGCGCGGAACAGCACGCTCTTGCCGCAGCCGGACGGCCCGCTGACCAGCCACCGCTCGCCCTGCCCGATGGACAGCGAGAACGGCGCCACCAGCGGCCGCTGGCGCGGGTGGGCCGGATGTTGCGGATCCACGCCCTCCTCGTCCGGGCTCTTGCCGCCGCGCACCGGCAGCGCCAGCGCGAGGCCGGTCAGGTCGATGCCGTCCTGGCCCTCGGCCACCACCACCTCGATGTCGCCCGGGCCCTCGTGCGTCAGGTCTTGGCGCTCGGCCACGCGGATGGCGTCCTGGAAGTCGATCAGACGATTGGCGGCGGCCTTCCAGCCGACCAGCGTGGCGTAGCTGTCCACGAACCAGGACAGCGCGCCCTGCACCTGCCCGAAGGCGGAATTGATCTGCATCAGCCCGCCCAGCGTGAGCTTGCCGGAGAAATAGCGCGGCGCGGCCACCAGCAGCGGGAAGATGATCGCGAACTGGCCGTAGCCCGAGTTCACGAAGGTCAGCCGCCGGGTGTAGCGCATCAGCTGGTTCCAGTTCGCCCGGATCCGTTCGAAGCGGGCCCGCAGGCCGGCCTGCTCGGTCGGTTCGCCGCGGTACAGCGCCACCGGCTCGCTATTCTCGCGCAGGCGCACCAGCATGAAACGGAAGTTAGCTTCGTACTGCTCCTGCTGGAAGGACAGGCCGATCAGCGGCCGGCCCACGAAGTGGGCAATCAGCGAGCCGATCACCGCGTAGCCGGCGGCGAACCAGACCATGTAGCCGGGAATCGTCAGTTCGGTGCCGCCCAGCACGAAGCTGATCGGCCCCGACACCACCCAGAGAATGCCGATGAACGACACCAGCGTGACCACCGAGTTCAGCAGCCCCATGGAGAGCGTCAGCGCCCCGTCGGTGAACTGGCGCAGGTCGTCGGCCAGACGCTGGTCGGGGTTGTCGGTTGAATGGGTCTGTTCGATGCGGTAGTACGCCTGATGGCCGAGCCAGCGCTGCATGAAGACGCCGGTCATCCACGTCCGCCAGCGCATCTGCAACATCATCTGGTAGTACTGGCGCGAGATCGCCAGCACGATGAAACAGGCCGCGATCCACGAGAATCGCAGCAGCAGTTCCTTGAACGAGACGAAGTMGCGCTGTTCCAGGGCGTTGTAGAACACCCGGTTCCACTCGGTCAGCAGCACGTTGATATAGACGATGCCGAGATTGAGCGCGACGACCAGGAGCAGCAGCCCCAGCCCCGCCTTGCGGTCTTCGGATTTCCAGTAGGGCTTGATCAGGTCCCAGGTGGCCGCCAGGCGCAGCCGGCTCTGGATCTTGAGAGCCTCGGCCGGGACGGCCGGGCCGGGCACGGTGACGGACGACGGAGTGGAGGACATGGTGGCGCAGGTGTGGCCCGCCGCCGTTCCGGCCAGCGGGCGTGTTGTTGTTCGACGGAGGTCAGACGTCGCCGCCCCGTGGCGGGTTCCGTGCCGCCCTCCGGTCAGTCAGCCATGCTCGGTTGTTATCGCAGTCAGACAATCAGTCAGCGGACGGCATCACGGCCAGCGCGGTGCGCAGCGTCGGCAGCCGCAGGGCCAGCTCGCCGATGCGCGCCGGCTCCGCCGCGCGCTGGGGCGCCGCCCAGATCGCCTCCGGGAAATGCGTGTCCCAGCGGTAGCGCGGAATGATATGCCAGTGCAGGTGCGGCACCATGTTGCCGAACGCGGCCAGGTTGACCTTGTCCGGCGTCATCACCTCGCGCACGGTGCGCTCCACCCGGGCCACCAGCCGCATCAGCCAGGCCTGGTCGGCATCGTCCAGATCGGTCAGCTCGGCGGCGTGGTCGTTCCAGACGATGCGGCAGAAGCCGGGATGCCGGTCATGCTCGACGAGGATCACGCGCGCGCGATCCCCCATCCAGACCAGTTCGCCGCCATCGGCTTCGCACAGGGGGCAGTTGGGGAGTCGCGTCATGGTGTCCGCCGGAGTCCGCTGGCTGCCTTACACCAGCACGCGCTCGATGCCGCCGGCGTTGGCGCGGGCCACGTACTCGGGCAGCCAGTTCTCGCCCAGCAGGTGCTTGGCCATCTCGATCACGATGTAGTCGGCCGTCACCGAGGCGTCCTCGTTGTAGCGCGACAGCCCCTGCAGGCACGACGGGCAGCTGGTCAGGATCTTCACGTCGCCGGTGAAGCCGTCCGTGCGCAGCTTGTCGGCGCCCTTGCGCATTTCCTCTTCCTTGCGGAAGCGGACCTGCGTGGAGATGTCCGGGCGCGTCACGGCCAAAGTGCCGGATTCGCCACAGCAACGCTCGTTCTTCTCGATCTTGCCCGCACCGCTGCCGCCGTTCCCGCCCATCAGGTCATTGACCAACTTGGTCGGGTCCATCGTCTTGATCGGGGTGTGGCAGGGGTCGTGGTACATGTAGCGCGTACCGGTCACGCCTTCCAGCTTCACGCCCTTCTCAAGCAGGTACTCGTGGATGTCGATGATGCGGCACCCCGGGAAGATCTTGTCGAATTCATACCCGGCGAGCTGGTCGTAACACGTGCCGCAGCTGACCACCACGGTCTTGATGTCGAGGTAGTTCAGCGTGTTGGCCACGCGGTGGAACAGCACGCGGTTGTCGCTGACCATCTTCTCGGCCTTGTCGTACTGGCCGTTGCCGCGCTGCGGATAGCCGCAGCACAGGTAGCCCGGCGGCAGCACGGTCTGCACGCCCACGTGCCACAGCATGGCCTGCGTGGCCAGCCCCACCTGCGAGAACAGCCGTTCCGAGCCGCAGCCCGGGAAGTAGAACACCGCCTCGCTCTCGGCCGTGGTCAGCTTCGGGTCGCGGATGATCGGCACGATCTCGTTGTCCTCGATGTCCAGCAGCGCGCGGGCCGTCTTCTTGGGCAGGTTGCCCGGCATCTTCTTGTTGATGAAGTGGATCACCTGCTGCTGCACCGGCGGCTTGCCGACCGTGGCCGGCGGGTGCTGGGTCTGCTTGCGGGCGAACTTCTTCAGCACCTCGTTGCCGAGCCGCTGGGCCTTGTAGCCGAGCCCGATCATTGCCGAGCGGGTCAGGTTGATGGTCTGCGGGTTGGTCGCGTTCAGGAAGAACATCGACGCCGCGGTACCCGGGTTGAACTTCTTCTGGCCCATCTTGCGCAGCAGGTTGCGCATGTTCATCGACACATCGCCGAAGTCGATCTTCACCGGGCACGGCGTCACGCACTTGTGGCAGACCGTGCAGTGGTCGGCCACGTCCKAGAACTCGTCCCAGTGCTTGATGGACACGCCCCGGCGCGTCTGTTCCTCGTACAGGAAGGCTTCGATCAGCAGCGAGGTCGCCAGGATCTTGTTGCGCGGGCTGTACAGCAGGTTGGCGCGCGGCACGTGGGTGGCGCACACCGGCTTGCACTTGCCGCAGCGCAGGCAGTCCTTCACGCTTTCGGCAATCGCGCCGATGTCGCTCTGCTGCATGATGATGGACTCGTGCCCCATCAGGCCGAACGACGGCGTGTACGCGTTGCGCAGGTCGGCGCCCGGCAGCAGCTTGCCCTTGTTGAAGCGGCCCTGCGGGTCCACGCGCTGCTTGTAGGCGCGGAACTCGCCGATCTCGTCCTCGGTCAGGAACTCCAGCTTGGTGATGCCGATGCCGTGCTCGCCCGAGATCACGCCGTCCAGCGAGCGCGCCAGCGCCATGATGCGGGCCACCGCGCGGTGGGCGTCCTGCAGCATGGCGTAGTCGTCCGAGTTCACCGGGAGGTTGGTGTGGACGTTGCCGTCGCCGGCGTGCATGTGCAGCGCCACGAACACGCGGCCGCGCAGCACCTGCTTGTGGATCTTCTGCGCCTCGTCCAGGATCGGCTTGAATTCGCCGCCGTTGAAGATCTTGCGCAGCTCGGCGCGGACCTCGCTCTTCCAGCTCACGCGGATGGTGCGGTCCTGCAGCAGGTGGAACACGTTCGCGTCCGGCTGCTGGTGCAGGCGCTCCTCGAACGCCGGGCCGAGCAGGCCCAGGCCGTGACCGATCAGCGCGGCACGCGCGGTGGCCAGCGGCACGTCCAGGTGGTCCTGCAGGTAGCGCCAGCGCGCGCGCACCTCGCGCAGCAGCGTCAGCGCGTGTGCAACCCGGTCTTCCAGCAGTTCGGCGCTCGGAATCTCGTTCGCGTCGTCGCTGCGGCCCAGTGGCAGGTTGCCGCGCGCGAAGAACGCTTCCAGCTCGTCGGCCAGCTTGAGCTTGTTCTTGATCGACAGTTCGATGTTGATGCGCTCGATGCCGTCGGTGTACTCGCCCATCCGCGGCAGCGGAATCACCACGTCCTCGTTGATCTTGAAGGCGTTGGTGTGGCGGGCGATGGCGGCCGTGCGCGAGCGGTCGAGCCAGAACTTCTTGCGGGCCTCCGGGCTCACCGCGACGAAGCCTTCGCCGCTCTTGCCGTTGGCCATGCGGATCACTTCCGAGGTGGCGCGCGCCACGGCGTCCTCGTCGTCGCCGACGATGTCACCGATCAGCACCATCTTCGGGAAGGCGTTGCGGCGGCTCTTGGTGGCGTAGCCCACGGCGCGCAGGTAGCGCTCGTCCAGGTGCTCCAGGCCGGCCAGGATGGCGCCGCCTTCGCGCTTGGACTCGCCGTCCAGGTAATCCTTGATCTCGACGATGCTCGGAATCGCGTCGCGCGGCTGGCCGAAGAACTCCAGGCAGACCGTGCGCACGTGCTTGGGCATGCGGTGCAGGATCCAGCGCGCGCTGGTGATGATGCCGTCGCAGCCTTCCTTCTGCACGCCGGGCAGGCCGGCCAGGAACTTGTCCGTGACATCCTTGCCCAGCCCTTCCTTGCGGAACTTGCGGCCCTCGATGGCCAGCGTCTCGGTGCGCAGCACCTTGTCGCCCGGCGCGCGGTTGCCGTCCGACCACTTCAGTTCGAAGGTGGCCACGGGCACGTCGTGAATCTTGCCGAGGTTGTGGTCCAGGCGCGTGATCTCGAGCCAGTTGCCCTCGGGATCGACCATGCGCCACCAGGCCAGGTTGTCGAGCGCGGTACCCCACAGCACGGCCTTCTTGCCGCCGGCGTTCATCGCCACATTGCCGCCGATGCACGAGGCATCGATCGAGGTCGGGTCCACCGCGAAGACGAGACCGGCCTTGTCGGCCGCGTCCGCCACGCGGCGCGTGACCACGCCGGCGCCGGAGAAGATCGTCGCCACCTTGTGGTCCACGCCGGGCAGGTCGGTCTGCTCGACCAGGCCAAGCTCCTCGAGCTTCTCGGTGTTGATGACGGCCGAGAACGGCGTCAGCGGCACGGCGCCGCCGGTGTAGCCGGTGCCGCCCCCACGCGGGATGATGGTCAGGCCGAGTTCGAAGCAGCCCTTCACCAGCCCGGCGATCTCTTCCTCGCTGTCCGGAGTCAGCACGACGAACGGGTATTCCACGCGCCAGTCGGTGGCGTCGGTCACGTGCGAGACGCGCGACAGCCCGTCGAACTTGATGTTGTCTTTCTGCGTGACCTTGCCCAGCACGCGCTGCGCGCGCTTCCGCAGGTCGTAGGCGTCGGCGAATTCCTGCTTGAACGACTCGATGGCCTGCTTGGCGAAGGCCACCAGCTGCTCCACCCGGTGCGAGCGATCCTCGGCGGCCGGCTCGGCGTGCTCGGCACGGTCGGCGGCGCGGCGCTTCTCGATCTCGCTCAGGCGGTGATGCAGCGCGCTGACCAGCATCTGGCGGCGCTTGGGGTTCTCGAGCAGGTCGTCCTGGAGGTACGGGTTGCGCCGTACGACCCAGATGTCGCCGAGCACTTCGTACAGCATTCGCGCGGAGCGGCCAGTGCGGCGCTCACCACGCAGTTCATCCAGAATGCGCCAGGCTTCCTCGCCCAGCAGGCGGATAACGATCTCGCGGTCCGAAAAGGACGTGTAGTTATAGGGAATCTCGCGCAGGCGCGCGGGGGCGTCCTGTGCGGCGAGCTTGGCATCGAGCACGAGTGGGGCGTTCATGGCGGGACCGCTTCCTGCTGCGCACGGGGACAGTGCGCGATTGTCGTTCATTGAAGCGCGATTGTACTGCAACGGCCCGCTTCGCTGCACCGCAACAAGGCATAAGAGACGGTTCTGTCAGAACCATTGACGAATCGCTTCCCCCACGCCGTGCCAGAACGAGTCTGGAATCCACATCAGGCTGGCCGTCATCACAAGGTAGCGGAAGAACTTGCCGATCGCCATATAGCCGAGGCTGGGCCAGAACGACAGGCGCAACCACCCCGCCAAAGTGCACAACGGATCACCTATAGCGGGCAGCCAGGACAGCAGCAACGTGGGCGGGCCCAGCCGGCGCATCCAGCGGAAGTATTTGGCGTCCAGCTTGGGCTTGTGTTTCTTCACCGGATGGCCGCGATGCTCGGCGTGCTCCCGCTCGTGTTGGATATGCTGGCGCCGCTGGCGGTAGCGCACCAGCGCCAGCTTGGCGGCGTAGCCGAGCCACCAGTCGATGGCCCCGCCGACCGTATTCCCAACCGTGGCCACGAGGATGGCCGGCCAGAACATGTCCGGGTTGAGCTTGATATAGCCGAACACGGCCGGCTCCGAGCCCAGCGGCAGCAGCGTGGCCGAGACCAGGCTGACCACGAAGATGGCCGGCAGGCCCACGCTGGGCAGGGCGACGGTTCCAAACAGCCAGTCGATGAACGCTTGCATGGTCCGGGGCAGATCGATGTGCGCCGGGCCGCCCCATGGTGGGGAACCCGCATGGCAGCACCGGGGGTTTTGTGATTAACTGTTAGAGCCGGTTCTGGCCGATCGTTCACGGCCGCGTCGCGGAATTCGCCACGCCAGGCATCTCCGGCAAGGCCGGGCCCCAGGCCCGGCAGCACCAATATCACGAAATAGCCGTAACAACCAAGCGGCAGTACCGCGTCGTGGCCCGTCCCGCGCAGTCGTTCGGGATTCTTGCGGCAGGCCATGCGCGTCCACCCCATATTGGAGACAAGCATGGCGATTCCGATCCGCCTGACGGTCAATGGCAAGCCCGTTGACGCGCAGGTAGAACCCCACACCCTTCTGGTCCAGTTCCTGCGCGAAACCCTGCGCCTCACCGGCACGCATGTCGGCTGCGACACCGCCCAGTGCGGCGCCTGCACCGTCCACCTCGACGGCCGGGTGGTGAAGTCGTGCAACGTGCTGGCGCTCCAGGCGGACGGCGCCAAGGTCACCACCATCGAGGGCCTGGCGCCGGACGGACAACTCCATCCGATGCAGGAAGCGTTCCGCGAGTGCCACGGCCTGCAATGCGGCTTCTGCACGCCCGGCATGGTGATGGCCGCCACCGCGCTGCTGCGCGAGCGTCCCAACGCCGATGCCCAGACCATCCGCGAGCAGCTGGAAGGCAATATGTGCCGCTGCACCGGCTACCAGAACATCGTCCGCGCCGTGCAGCAGGGCCAATCGAGCATGCGCAGCGGCCAGGCCGTCGCCAGTGCGGAATAGGAGCCGACCATGAACGCACCCGAGAAGTTGATCGGCGCGCCGGTCCGCCGCAAGGAGGACTACCGCTTCCTGACCGGCAACGGCCAGTACACCGACGACGTGACCCTGCCGCGCCAGAGCTACGCCTGTTTCGTCCGCTCGCCGCACGCGCACGCGCGCATCCGCTCCATCGACAAGACCGAGGCCCTGGCCTCGCCCGGCGTGATTGCCGTGCTGACCGGCGAGGAGATGGCCGCCGACAAGGTGGGCGGCCTGCCCTGCGGCTGGCTGATCCACAGCATCGACGGCACGCCGATGAAAGAGCCACCCCACCCCGCGCTGGCGCACGGCAAGGCCCGCCACGTGGGCGACCAGGTGGCGCTGGTCATCGCCGAAACGCTCCAGCAGGCGCGTGACGCCGCCGAGATGGTCGATGTCGACTACGAGGAGTTGCCCGCCGTGGTCAGCCCGGCGGACGCCGCCGCAGCCGCCACGATGGTCCACGACGACGTGCCGGCCAACACCTGCTACACCTGGGGCCATGGCGACAAGGCCGCCACGGACGCCGCCTTCGGCAAGGCCGCGCACGTGACCACGCTCGATATCGTCAACAACCGGCTGATCCCGAACGCGATCGAGCCGCGCGCGGTCAACGCCAGCTACACGCGCCAGGACGACAGCTACACGGTCTACGTCTCGAACCAGAACCCGCACGTGGAGCGCCTGCTGATGGGCGCCTTCGTGCTCGGGCTGCCGGAGTCCCGCCTGCGCATCATCGCGCCGGACGTGGGCGGCGGCTTCGGCTCGAAGATCTTCCTCTATCCCGAGGACGTGGCGCTGACCTGGGCGTCGAAGAAGATCGGCCGGCCGGTGAAGTGGACCGCCGAGCGGTCCGAGTCCTTCCTGACTGACGCGCACGGCCGCGACCACGTGACCAAGGCCGAGCTGGCGCTCGACGCCGACGGCAAGTTCCTGGCCATGCGCGTGCACACGGTGGCGAACATGGGCGCCTACCTGTCCACCTTCGCCAGCAGCGTGCCGACCATCCTCTACGCCACGCTGCTGGCCGGCCAGTACGCCACGCCGGCGATCTACGCCGAGGTCAAGGCGGTGTTCACCAACACCTCGCCGGTCGATGCCTACCGGGGCGCCGGCCGCCCGGAGGCCACCTACGTGGTCGAGCGGCTGGTGGAAACCGCCGCGCGCGAGATGAACATCGCCCCCGCCACGCTGCGGCGCAAGAACTTCATCCACGACTTCCCCTACGCCACGCCGGTGGGCCTGACCTACGACACGGGCGACTACGAGCCCTGCCTGGCGCGTGCCGAGGAACTGGCCGACGTGGCCGGCTTCCCGGCCCGGCGCGAGGCCGCCAAGCAGCGCGGCAAGCTGCGCGGGCTGGGCTACTCCTGCTACATCGAGGCGTGCGGACTGGCGCCATCGAACATCGCCGGGGCACTCGGCGCGCGGGCGGGCCTGTTCGAAGTGGGCGAGATCCGCGTCCACCCCACCGGCACGGTCACCGTGTTCACCGGCTCCCACAGCCATGGGCAGGGCCACGAGACCACCTTCGCGCAGATCGTGGCGGACCGGCTCGGCATCGGGCTGGAGGCGGTGGAGATCGTCCATGGCGACACCGGCCGGGTGCCGTTCGGCATGGGCACCTACGGCTCGCGCTCGCTGGCGGTGGGCGGCTCGGCCATCATGAAGGCGCTGGACAAGATCGAGGCGAAAGCCAAGAAGATCGCCGCGCATCTGCTGGAGGCATCCGACGCCGACATCGAGTTCCAGGACGGCGTGTTCCGCGTGGCCGGCACCGATCGCACCAAGACCTTCGGCGAGGTGGCGCTGACCGCCTACGTGCCGCACAACTACCCGCTCGACAAGCTCGAACCGGGCCTGAACGAGAACGCGTTCTACGATCCGACCAACTTCACCTACCCGTCCGGCGCCTACGTCTGCGAGGTGGAGGTGGACCCCGACACCGGCGAGTCGCAGGTGGTCAAGTTCACCGCCGTGGATGACTTCGGCAACATCATCAATCCGATGATCGTGGAAGGCCAGGTGCATGGCGGCATCGGCCAGGGCCTGGGCCAGGCCATGCTGGAGCAGTGCGTGTACGACGCCGACAGCGGCCAGTTGCTGACCGGCTCCTACATGGACTACGCCATGCCGCGCGCGGCCGACCTGCCCGACTTCACCGTGGAGACCGCCAAGGGCACGCCATGCACGCACAACCCGCTCGGCGTGAAGGGCTGCGGGGAGGCCGGCGCCATCGGCTCGCCACCGGCGTTCATCAACGCGCTGGTCGATGCGCTGGCACCGCTCGGCGTGCGCGACGTACAGATGCCAGCCACGCCGCACCGCGTGTGGCAGGCCATCCAGTCCGCACAATCCACATCGGCCTGAATCGGGAGAAAGACATCATGTACGCATTCCAGTTCGAACGCGCCACGGATGCCAAGGCCGCCGTGGCCAAGCTCCAGGCCGACGCCGACGCCAAGTTCCTGGGCGGCGGCCAGAGCCTGCTCGCGGCGATGAAGCTGCGGCTCGCGGCGCCCAGCATGCTGGTGGACGTGTCGCGCATCCCGGGCATGGCGGACATCCGCGTGGAGGGCGACGAGTTGGTGATCGGCGCCGCCGCGCGCCATGCCGACGTGGCCGCCCATGCGGAAGTCATGCGCCGCATCCCGGCGCTGGCGGCCATGGCCAATGGCATCGGCGACCGTCAGGTACGGGCGATGGGCACCATCGGCGGCTCGCTGGCCAACGACGACCCCGGCGCCGACTACCCCGCCGCCGTGCTCGGCCTCAACGCCACCGTGGTCACCGACCGGCGCAACATCGCCGCCGACAGCTTCTTCAAGGGGCTCTATGAAACGGCGCTCGCCCCCGACGAGCTGATCACGGCGGTCCGCTTCCCCACCCCGGACCAGGCCGCCTACATCAAGTTCCGCAACCCGGCCTCGCGCTTCGCGCTGGTCGGCGTGATGGTGGCGCGCACCGGCAAACTGGTGCGCGTGGCCATCACCGGCGCGGCAGACAGCGTTTACCGCGCCCCCGACCTGGAACAGGCCCTGACCGCCAGCTTCACCCCCGCCGCCGCCCGCGCGGTAAAGGTGGACGCCGCCCGGCTCAACACGGACCTGCACGCGTCAGCGGCATACCGCGCGCATCTGATTCCGGTGCTGACAGCAAGGGCGGTGGAGCAGGCGTTGAAGGGGTGATGCTAGGCTGTGGCCCCCCATCCATCCGGGATGGGGAGCCAACAGCCTGCCCTATCCGGCTATGGCAGGCGCCAGAAGTTGGCGCGGTCGGTCCGATAGGTCGCGGCGGCGCTGTTGAAGTAACACTTGTCGTAGCAGTGGGTGCCGTCCCATAAGGTGGCGTGTCCCTTGGCGTCCGTCCAGCCCGATATTTCGAACACCAGTAACCCTTGTTGTCCGGCCAACGCGCCGCCGTGGGAAGGCGGATGCGCAACCACTTCCGGCCGGCCCCATCGCACCTTGAGGTAGTCGAGCACCCTCTCGATGCGATAGAAGTACCAGCTGCCATCGGCGCCGGAGACGGTTTCCTTCTTGACAAATGGGATTCGTGCGCCAGTTTGGTTTAGGACATAACTGATGCGCACGGCGCAGGTGTTCTCCCAACGTTGCTTCGGATCCGGGTGCAGGATGTTGCGCTTCACCATACCGCCAATGACGTTCGCCACGCGCACAGAGGAATTGGAGGGATCGTAGATGCGATTGGCCGCAGCCCATGCCGCATGAAAGGAAGGTCTCGTCATCATGGCTCCTGTCGGTGGGTCTGGTTCGGCCTCGGGACGTGGCGCTTGACCTGATCCTGAAGCGCCCTGCTGTGATAGAGGTCCAGGCACTTCAACAGACGAAATTGCTGGCCCATGGAATGGGCCTTCAGCCGTGGATTGCGGTAGTCGCGTGCCAGGAACTGGTCGACGAGGGGCGGGATCGCATCAATACTTGATGCCATGTCGTAGTAGAGGGATGCGCTCAGTTCATCCGCCGTCTGGCCGGCGTCTGCCGATGCGGCTGCGTCGCCCTCGTATGCCCTGGCGATGCAGCGCGCCAGCACCATGTCCTTGTAATTCTGGCCGTACGTTCGACCCTGCGCGTCGGACGCGTGCGTGTCGGGCGCCTTGGCATTCGCGGTTAGGGCCCAGGCCGCGCACGAAGCCAGCATGAGCCAACGGATTCGAAGCATGAGTGTCTCCAGGAAGAGCGGTTGCAGTGCATGACATCACGCACCAGAGGCGCTTCTACCGCCTTCTTCTGCCCATGAAAATCGTAAATCGACTAAATTGAACCCATGCTCCCCGCCTCCATCGACGACACCGCCGCCCTGCTGCACCGCCAGCAGTATTTCGCCGACCGCGAGACGGCGACCGTGCTTTATCTCGCCCTGCGCATGCAGCGCCCGCTGTTCCTGGAGGGCGAGCCCGGCGTGGGCAAGACCGCGCTCGCGCAGGCCATGGCGGCGGCGCTCGGKACGCGGCTGCTGCGGCTGCAGTGCTACGAAGGGCTCGATGCCGCCAGCGCGCTTTACGAATGGGATTACCCGCGCCAGATCATGGCGCTGCGGCTGGCGGAGGCGCGTGGCGAGCGGCCCGAGCAGCAGTCGCTCTATCACGACGATTTCCTGCTCAAGCGCCCGCTGCTCGAAGCCTTGCTGCCCGACCCCGCTGCGCCGGGCGTGCCGCGCGTGCTGCTGATCGATGAGATCGACCGGGCCGACGAGCCGTTCGAAGCCTTCCTGCTCGAAGTGCTGTCCGAATACCAGGTGTCGATTCCGGAGATCGGCGTCGTGCGGGCCGAGCGGCCGCCGCTGATCGTGGTCACTTCCAACCGCACGCGCGAGGTGCACGACGCGCTCAAGCGGCGCTGCCTCTACCAGTGGATGGGCTACCCGGACCGCCAGCGCGAGCTGGAGATCGTGGCCGCCCGCGCGCCCGAGGCGGCCGCGGCGCTGCAGCATCAGGCGATCGACTTCGTCCATCGGTTGCGCGGCATCGACCTGTTCAAGGCGCCCGGCATCGCCGAGGCCATCGACTGGTGCCGCGCGCTGGCCGCGCTGGGCGTGACCGAACTGGACCCGCAGTCGGTACGCGACACGCTGGGCGTGCTGCTGAAATACCAGGACGACCTCGCCCGCGCCGATGGCCCCACGGTGGCCGAACTGCTCGCTGGCGCCCCGCCGGAGCGCTAGCGCCATGCCGCACCCCATKCCGCACCCCACCCCGGCCCTCCCCATGCTCGCGCGCAACGTCACGCATTTCATGCGGCTGCTGCGCGATGCCGGCTTCGGGCTGTCGCCAGCCCACGCCGTGGATGCGCTCGACGCCCTGCGTCATATCGACATCGGCGCGCGCGGCGAGGTGCGCGCCGCGCTGGCCGCGCTGGTGCTGTCCGGCCCCGACCAGCGTCCACTGTTCGATGCCGCCTTCGACCTGTTCTGGCGCGACCCGGACTGGGAAGGCAAGATGCGCGCGATGCTGCTGCCGCGCGTCGATGCCGGCGCGCCGCCGCCCAAGCGCAGCAACCGGCTCGCCGATGCGCTTGCCGCGCGCCAGCCGCCGCCTCCGTCCCCCGGCCAGCCCGCCCGCGAGGAGCGCTTCACCGCCCCGCTGACGTTTTCCGATCAGGAGCGGCTGGCTCAGCGCGATTTCGAGACGCTGACCGCCGAGGAATGGCGCGCGCTCCAGCACCTCGTGCGTACGCGGCGTGCCCACCTGGCGCTCCAGCGTACGCGCCGGCTGCGCGCGGCGGCCTGCGGCACCCACGCCGACCTGCGCKCCAGCGCGCGGCTGGCCGTGCGCCAGCATGGCGAATGGCTGCGCTGGAAATACCGCAAGCACGCCGAGCGCAAGCCGCCTGTGGTGCTGCTGCTCGACATCTCGGGATCGATGAGCCAGTACTCGCGCGCGGTGCTGTACTTCTGCCACGCGCTGATGCAGTCGCGCGAGCGCATGCACGTCTTCCTGTTCGGCACCCGGCTGACCAACGTCACGMGGGCGCTGCGMGAGCGCGATCCCGACGAAGCCGTCGACCTGATCACCGGCCAGGTGCGCGACTGGGCCGGCGGCACGCGCATCGGCGCGGCGCTGGCGCAGTTCAACCGCCAGTGGGCACGCCGCACGCTGTCCGGCCGCGCCACGGTGCTGCTGGTCAGCGACGGCATCGACCTCGAACACATCGACCTGCTCGACGCCGAGATGGCGCGCCTGCGCCGTTTTGCGCACCGCATCATCTGGCTCAATCCGCTGCTGCGCTACGCCGGCTTCTCGCCGCAGGCGCGCGGCATGCAGGCCATCCTGCCGCACGTGGACGCCCTGCGCCCCGCGCACAACCTCGACAGCCTGTTCGCGCTCGAATCCCTGCTCGCGGACGACGCGCGCCGGCCCTTCATCGCAACCCCCAAAGGAAGCCCCCCATGGAGATGACCCAGACCCAGCGCCTGCCCGTGCCCCGCGACGTGGCATGGGGGGCCTTGAACGACACGGACGTCCTCAAGCAATGTATTCCGGGATGTGAGAGCATCGAGCCCGATGGCGAAAACGCCTACCTGCTGGCGATGACCGCCGCGGTGGGGCCGGTCAAGGCGCGCTTCAAGGGCCGCATGGCGCTGACGGACATCCAGGCGCCGGAAAGCTATACGATCCAGTTCGACGGGCAAGGCGGCGCGGCCGGCTTCGGCAAGGGCACCGCCCATGTTTCACTGGTGGATCAAGGCGACGAGACCGAGCTGACCTATGTGGTGCACGCCCAGGTGGGCGGCAAGATCGCGCAGATCGGCTCGCGGCTGGTGGATGGCGCCGCGCGCAAGCTGGCCGAGGCCTTCTTCACGCGCTTCACCGAGGCGGTGAGCGGCGGCAAGGAAGCCGAAGGCCAGGACGTCAACGAGGAAGCCGACGCCGCGCAAGCGGACGGCGGCGATGAGCAACAAGGTAGCGAGAAGCGGAAACGATCATGGACAGCGTGGATCTCGAAGTCCTGAAGAGCAGCGTGCGGTGGCAACAGGAAGGCCACGGGGTATTGCTGGTGACGGTGGTGAGAACCTGGGGCTCGTCGCCCCGCCCCGAAGGCGCGATGCTGGCCGTGCGCGATGACGGCCTTGTGGTCGGTTCGGTCTCGGGCGGGTGCATCGAGGACGACATCATCGACCGCGTGCGGCGCGAGGGGATCCACGCCAGCCGCCCGGAGGCGATCAAGTACGGCATCAGCGCCGAGGAAGCCCACCGCTTCGGCCTGCCCTGCGGCGGCACCATCGAACTGGTGGCGGAGCCGCTCAAGGCCGCCAGCGGCATCGCCGACCTGCTCGATGCCGTGGAGAGCGGCCGGCTGGTCGCGCGGACGCTCGACCTGGCCACCGGCGCCGCCACGCTCGGCCCCGCCCAGGCCACGGACGGCCTGGCGTTCGACGGTGACAAGCTGCTGACCATCCACGGCCCGCGCTACCGCATGCTGGTGATCGGCGCCGGGCAGTTATCGAAATACCTGTGCCAGATCGCCGTGGGGCTGGGCTTCCATGTCACCGTCTGCGACCCGCGCGAGGAATACACCGAGACGTGGGACATCCCCGGCGTGGCGATGGTACGCACGATGCCCGACGACACCGTCATGGACATGAAGCTCGACGAGCGCAGCGCGGTAATCGCGCTCACGCACGATCCCAAGCTCGACGACCTGGCGCTGATGGAGGCGCTGCGCACGCCGGCCTTCTACGTGGGCGCGCTCGGCTCGCGCCGCAACAACCATGCGCGCCGCGAGCGCCTCAAGGAGTTCGACCTGACCGAACTCCAGTTGGCGCGGCTGCACGGCCCGGTCGGCATCTATATCGGCAGCCGCACGCCGCCCGAGATTGCCATCTCGATCCTGGCCGAGGTCATCGCCGCCAAGAACCACGTCTCGCTGCCGGACATCCTCCAGGTGGAAGGTGCCAAGGCCGCACGCGAGATCGCGGCGGGCGAGGCGGAATGTCCTGTGCTGCCCGCCACGGCCACGGCGACGGCCACGCAATCATGAAGAAGCCCGCACGCGCCCCGCTCACGCCGACCGACCTGCCGGTCGGCATCCTGCTCGCCGCTGGTTTCGGCAAGCGTTTCGATGCCACCGGCACGCGCAACAAGCTGCTGGAGGTACTKCCCGATGGCCGCACCGTGGCGTGGCGCAGCGCGCGCACGCTGGCGGCAGCCCTGCCGAACTCGATTGCGGTGGTGCGGCCCGGCAACGCGGCCCTGGCCGAGGAACTGCGGCGCGGCGGCTGCCGCGTGGTGGAAGCGCCCGATGCCGAGGCTGGCATGGGGGTGGCGCTGCGCGCCGGTGTGGCGGCGACTGCCGAGGCACGCGGCTGGGTGGTGGCGCTGGCGGACATGCCGTGGCTGCCAATGGAGTTGGTCCGCGCCGTGGCGCTGACCATCACCACGCCGGAAACCATCGCCGCGCCGTGGCGCGACGGCAAGCGCGGCCACCCGGTCGGCTTCGGCGCCGCCTGGCGCGATGCCCTGCTGAAGCTGGACGGCGACGAAGGCGCACGCGCCTTGCTGACCGACCAGCCGGTCACCCGCATCCTGACCGAGGACGACGGCCCGTTCCGGGACATCGACACACCGGGCGATCTGGCCCCGCGTTCGCGGTAGTAGCTACGCCTGCCCTCTCCCCCGCCCCTCTCCCAGAGGGAGAGGGGAGAACACCGTTGGTTTGCTCCCCTCGCCCGCTTGCGGGAGAGGGGCCGGGGGAGAGGGCCAGCGCCATGACGCAGCCCCGACCGTTCAACCGCCCTCGGTCTCCATCAGCGTCCGCAGATACTCCCGGCTCCACCAGTGCACGTCCTGCTGGCGGATGCGCTCGAGCAGCTTCTCGTGCCGCGCCCGCCGTTCGGCCAGCGGCATGTGCAGCGCCTGCTGCACCGCCTGCGCCGTGGCGCGCGTGTCGTAAGGGTTCACCAGCAGCGCTTCCTTGAGCTGCTCCGCCGCGCCGGCAAAGCGGGACAGCACCAGCACGCCCGGATCCTCCGGGTCCTGCGCGGCGATGTACTCCTTCGCCACAAGGTTCATCCCGTCGCGCAGCGGCGTGACCAGCGCCACGCTGCTGGCGCGGCACAGCCCCGGCAGCCGGCGGCGCGAGGTGGAGCGGTGGATGTAGCGCACCGGCATCCAGTCCAGCTCGCCATATTCACTATTGATCGCCCCGGTGATGCCCTCCATGTCGCGCCGCAGGTCGGCGTAGGCATCGACCGATTCGCGCGAGGGCGCCGCGATCTGGATCAGCGTGGCGCTGGAGCGGTTCTCGGGGTACTCCGCCAGCAGGACCTGGAACGCCTTGAGCCGCTGCGGCAGCCCCTTCGAATAGTCGAGCCGGTCGATGCCGAGCAGCAGCCGGCGCCGCGCGTACTGGTGGCGCATCATCTCGTAGGTCTCGCGCGCCTCATCGCCACGGCCCAGGTCGATGAACTCGTCCACGTCGATGCCGATCGGGAACGCCTGCGCGCGCACCGTGCGGTGGAAGGCGCGGAAGCGGTACTCGCCCATCGGCTCGGCGCTGGCCTCGCCCTGCACGTAGCGGGAGAAGTGGTCAAGATCGGCCTGGCTCTGGAAGCCCAGCAGGTCGTAGGCGAACAGCGCCCGCATCAGCCACTCGTGCTGCGGGATGGCCGCGAGAATCAGCGGCGGCGGCAGCGGAATATGGAGGAAGAAGCCGATGCGCTGGCTGCAGCCGATGGCGCGCAGCTCCGCCGCGAGCGGGATCAGGTGGTAGTCGTGGATCCAGATCACGTCGTCCGGCTTGAGCAGCGGCGCCAGCTTGCGCGCGAACAGCTGGTTCACGCGCCGGTAGGCGTTCAGGTTGCCGCCCGCGTCGAAGTCGGCCAGATCGAGCCGGTAGTGGAACACCGGCCAGAGCACGCCGTTGCTGTAGCCCAGGTAGTAGGCGTCGTAGTCTTCCCGGCTCAGGTCCACCGTGGCCAGCGTCACGTTGCCGGCCTGCGAGATGTGCAGCTCGCCCTCGCCCGGCGTGCCGCCGTGGCTGGGTTCCACCGCGCGACCGCTCCAGCCGAACCACAGGCCGCCGGTCTTGCTCAGCGCCTCCGAGAGCGCCACGGCCAGGCCGCCCGCCGCGTGGTTGCGCGGATCGGCGACCCGGTTCGATACCGCTACAAGTCTTCCCATAGATCGCTTCTTGTTGTTGCCAATCCTGTCGTCAGATCACCGAATCCCACGGGGCAGATAGCCGCATGGCGCCGTTGATCAGGCCGACCATCGAATAGGTCTGGGGGAAATTGCCCCACATCTCTCCGGTGACCGGGTGTGTGTCTTCCGAGAGCAGCCCCAGCGGGTTGCGCGAGGCCAGCATGGCCTCGAAGATCTCGCGCGCCTCGTCGCGGCGGCCGATGCGGGCCAGCGCGTCGATGCGCCAGAACGTGCAGATATTGAACGCGGTCTCGGGCTTGCCGAAGTCGTCGGGCGCCTCGTAGCGGCGCATGTACGGGCCGTCGCAGAGCGAGGCTTCCAGCGCCTTGACCGTGGAGACGAAGCGCGGGTCCTTCGGGTCGATGAAGTTGACCTCGGCCATCAGCAGCACGCTGGCGTCGAGTTCCTTCCCGCCGAAGCTCTCCGCGAAGGCCTGGCGCGACTCGTTCCAGGACTCGTCCAGGATCTGCTTCTTCATGCGGTTGGCGTGGTCGTGCCAGTAGGCGGCGCGCGCCGGCTGCCCGAGCGCCTCGCCCACCTTGGCCAGCCGGTCGCAGGCGGCCCAGCTCATCAGCGCCGACGAGGTGTGCACGCGCGCCCGGGTGCGCAGCTCCCACATACCTGCGTCCGGCGTGCCGAACACGCGCACGGCCTGCTCGCCGACTTCCTCCAGCCGCGCATACTCGGCCGGCCCGCCCCGGTGCAGCAGGCGATGGTCGTGGAAGGCCTGCGCGGCGCCGAGCACCACGTTGCCGTAGACATCGTGCTGGAAGTGCTCCTGCGCCTGGTTGCCCACGCGCACCGGCCCCATGCCGCGATAACCGGGCAAGTGATCGAGAATGCTCTCCGGCAGTTCGCGCTCCAGCCCGATGCCGTACAGCGGCTGGATATGGCCGTCCTGCGACTGCATCACGACGTTGGAGAGCCAGCGCAGGTAGTCCTCCATCGTGCCGACTTCGGACAGGCTGTTCAGCGCGCGCACCACGAAGAAGGCGTCGCGCAGCCAGCAGAAGCGGTAATCCCAGTTGCGGCCACTGCCGGGCGCCTCCGGCATGCTGGTGGTCATGGCGGCGACGATGGCGCCGGTTTCCTCGTACAGAGACAGCTTGAGCGTGATGGCGGCGCGGATCACCGCCTCCTGCCACTCGCGCGGGACCGCCAGGCGGCGCGTCCAGAGCCGCCAGTAGGAGGTGGTTTCCTGCTCGAAGTCCCGCGCAGTTTCCTCCACGCCCTGCGCCAGCGTCTCGTCCGGGCCGAGGATGAAGTTGTAGCCGCGCGTGACCAGAAACGGCGTGTTCGAGAGCACGTAGGCCAGCGGCGCGTCCGTGGTCATGCGCAGCGTCATGTCTTCGCCGATAAAGCGCGCGTGACTGCTCCCGCGCGTCATCTGCGGCTTGTTGCGGCCCCAGTTGAAGCGCGGCGCCACGGTCACGCGCACGCGCGGCGCGCCGCGCACCGGGCGGATGCGCCGCACCAGCGTCAGCGGCCGGAAATAGCGGCCAAGGCGGAAGAAGCGCGGGCAGAAATCGGTGATTTCGAGGCAGTTGTCGTGCTTGTCGATCAGCTGCGTGCGCAGGATGGCCGTGTTCGGCTCATACCACTGCTTGGCTTCGAGGAAGTCCTCGATCTCGATGGCCCAGTGGCCGGCGTTCTCGCTCGGGTCCAGCAGGGCGTTGAAGACCGGGTCGCCGTCGAAGCGCGGCATGCAGCACCAGACGATGCGGCCCCGGCCGTCGACCAGCGCCGAGAAGCCGCAATTGCCGATCATGCCGAGCGAGAGCGACGGGTCGGCGTAGCGGCACGAGGTGTCCGAGTCGGTGTTGATTGCCGGCGCCTCGGGCTGTCGCCCGACGTTGGCGGCATCGGCGGCATCGGTGTGATCAGTGGCAGGCTGGTTCACAACGAATCCTCCCTTAGCGTCGGTGTGATGATGGGTTCCTTGGGCGCCGCTTC
Source organism: Cupriavidus sp. 05T42 (assembly GCF_056396345.1). Lineage (NCBI taxonomy): Bacteria > Pseudomonadati > Pseudomonadota > Betaproteobacteria > Burkholderiales > Burkholderiaceae > Cupriavidus > Cupriavidus sp. 05T42. The sequence continues at coordinate 100,433 of NZ_JBFTLH010000008.1, read as the reverse complement.
CGGGGCATCGCCCCGGGTGGCCATCCAGTGCGTCAGGGCGTGGGCCGATTCGTGCAGCCAGGCCCGCAGGGCGTCGGGGTTGGGCAGCACCGCCGTGGCGGCGGTGGCGCGCTGGCCCACCAGCAGGCCCACGCCGCCCAACTCACGCACGACGACGAATCCGGCCTCGTCGGTCACGTCATCGCCGGCAAACAGCGGCATGCGGCCCGCAAACGGCGGCGAGCGCATGAAGGCCGCGATGGCATCGCCCTTGTCCACGCCAGCCGGCTTGATCTCGACGACCATCTTGCCGGGCAGCGCCTCCAGGCCGGCCGCGTCGCGCAGCACGTCGGCCACGGCGGCCCGCACCAGCGGCTCCAGTTCCGGCACCTGCCGGTAGTGGATGGCCACGGCGACCGATTTTCGTTCGAGTTGCAGCCCGGGATGCCGGGCCACAAGCGCTTCCAGCTTCGGCAGCAAGGCGCCGATGCCAGGCGCGGGCKGCGTGACGACCCGTTCGCCGCCATGGCGGAATTCCGCCCCGTGGATCCCGGCGGAAGGCAAGCGCAACGGTTGCAGGAAATGGTCGAGCTCGGCCACGGGTCGGCCCGAGACGATGGCCAGCGCGCCGTCCAGGCAGGTATGCAACGCACGCAGCGTGCCAACCAGTTGGGGCTCTACCTGCACCAGGTCGGGGCGCGGCGCAAGGTCGGCCAGCGTGCCGTCGAAGTCCAGGAACAGCGCGATATGGGGTTCGATTAGGGGTAGCGGGGGCATCGCGTTAAACCGTAACACGTGTGTTTGACGAGCGTCCACCCGATGCTGTCCTACATCGCGGCCCGGCGCGGCTGTGGCGCATTCGGCACCCGCGCCGACACACCACGCGCCAGCACGGCGCTGCCGGGCACGTTCCGCCCGCGTCACGCCAGCGCCGCCCGGATGGGCGCCATCCATTATCATTGGCGGTTTCCGCCGAATTTTCCGGCTTTTTTTGCCCGCGCCCCTGCCGCGCCCCTGCCCTGCCCATCATGACCGCCAAGACCGCCAAGACTGCAAAACCCGCCAAGCCAGCCCGCGCCGCCAAGGCCCCCCGCGCCGCCACGCCCGACTACCTGCGCAAGATCCTCACCGCCAAGGTGTACGACGTCGCCCAGGAAACCGAGCTGACCTACGCGCACGCGCTGTCGGCCCGCACCGGCAACGCGGTCTGGTTCAAGCGCGAGGACACCCAGCCGGTGTTCTCGTTCAAGCTGCGCGGCGCATACAACAAGATGGCGTCGCTGACGCCCGACGAGCTRAAGCGTGGCGTGATCGCCGCTTCCGCCGGCAACCACGCGCAGGGCGTGGCGTTGTCGGCAGCGCGGCTCCAGTGCAAGGCGATTATTGCGATGCCGACGACCACCCCCCAGGTGAAGATCGATGCGGTGCGCGAACGCGGCGGCGACTGGGTCAAGATCGTGCTGCACGGCGAGTCCTACAGCGACGCCTACCAGCACGCGGCGGCACTGGGGCTGAAGCAAAAGCTGACCTTCATCCACCCGTTCGACGATCCCGAAGTCATCGCCGGCCAGGGCACCATCGCCATGGAGATCCTGCGCCAGCACCCGGGCCCGATCCACGCCATCTTCGTGGCGATTGGCGGCGGCGGGCTGATCTCGGGCGTGGCGGCCTACGTCAAGGCCGTGCGGCCGGAGATCAAGGTGATTGGCGTGCAGACCTTCGACTCGGACGCGATGAAGCGCTCGGTGGAAGCCGGCAAGCGCATCGAACTGAAGGATGTGGGCCTGTTCGCGGACGGCACCGCCGTGAAGCTGGTGGGCAAGGAAACCTTCCGCATCACGCGCGAACTGGTGGACGAGATCATCCTGGTGGACACCGACGAGATCTGCGCCGGCCTGAAGGACGTGTTCCAGGACACCCGCAGCATCCTCGAGCCGTCCGGCGCGCTGGCCGTGGCCGGCCTGAAGCGCTACGCCGAGCGCGAGAAGCTCAAGGGCGAGCAGCTCGTGGCGATTGCCTGCGGCGCCAACATGAACTTTGACCGCCTGCGTTTCGTGGCCGAGCGCGCCGAGGTGGGCGAGGCCCGCGAGGCCGTGTTCGCCGTGACGATTCCCGAGGAGCGCGGCAGCTTCAAGCGCTTCTGCGAGCAGGTGGGCACGCGCAGCGTGACCGAGTTCAACTACCGCATCGCCGACCAGGGCGTGGCGCACATCTTCGTGGGCGTGCAGATCGCCGACCGCGCCGAGAGCGACAAGATCGCCGCCAACTTCCGCCGCCATGGCTTCGATACGCTCGACCTCTCCAACAACGAGCTGGCCAAGCAGCATATCCGCTACATGGTGGGCGGCCGCTCGCCGCTGGCGCACGACGAACTGCTGTTCCGCTTCGAATTCCCCGAGCGCCCGGGCGCGCTGATGAAGTTCCTGTCGAGCATGAGCCCGAACTGGAACATCAGCCTGTTCCACTACCGGAACCAGGGCGCCGACGCCTCCAACATCCTGGTGGGTATCCAGGTGCCGAAGAACGAGAAGCGCGCCTTCCGCGACTTCCTTTCCACGCTGGGTTACGTACACTGGGACGAGACCGACAACCCGGTCTACAAGCTGTTCCTGTCCTGAGATCGCGATCATGACGCTCCCCGAACACTCGCCGCTGGGCAAGCCCTCGGCCTACAAGACCGAATACGACCCGACGCTGCTGTTCCCGATTCCCCGGCAGCCCAAGCGCACCGAGATCGGCCTGGCCGAAGGGCGCGCGCTGCCGTTCTTCGGCGTGGATATCTGGAATGCCTACGAGGTGTCCTGGCTGAACCTGAAGGGCAAGCCGCAGGTGGCGCTGGCGACCTTCATCATTCCGGCCGATACGCCGAATATCGTCGAGTCGAAGTCGTTCAAGCTGTACCTGAACTCGTTCAACCAGAGCAAGGTCGCCTCGGCCGAGGCGCTCCAGCAACTGCTGCACCACGACCTCTCCGAGGCCACCGGCGGCACGGTGCAGGTGCGACTGGTCACCGAGGCGGACCTCGGCACGCAGAAGATGGGCGAGCTGGATGGGCTGCTGCTGGACCGGCTGGACATCGAGACCGACATCTACGAGCCGGACMCGACCCTGCTGTCGGCGGATCAGGATGAGACGCCGGTGGAGGAATCGCTGGTCTCGCACCTGCTGAAGTCGAACTGCCTGGTCACCGGGCAGCCGGACTGGGGCAGCGTGCAAATCCGCTACGTGGGTGCGCCGATCGACCAGGAAGGGCTACTCAAGTACCTGATCTCGTTCCGCAACCACAACGAGTTCCACGAGCAGTGCGTGGAGCGGATCTTCGCGGACGTGCTGCGCATGTGCAAGCCGGTGAAGCTGGCCGTCTACGCGCGCTACACGCGGCGCGGCGGGCTGGACATCAACCCGTTCCGCACCAACTTCAACACGCCGTGGCCGGACAACCGGCGCAACGCGCGCCAGTAAGGCAAGCCGCCAGTCAGAACTCCGCGTGCGCGCGGATGCCGTAGAACTTGGCGGGTCCGCGGTCCCGGTTGTAGCCGGGATTGCGGATGTACTGGAAGTCCGGGCTCAGGCTCAGGGTCTTCCAGACCGCGAAACTGTAATAAATCTCGAACACTTGCTCCGGGCCGTAGCGCAGCGCGCCATCGCCCAGGAACGCGCCCAGGCCGCCCGCCGCCAGGTAGTTGCGGTGCGATGAGCCGAGCATGTTCGCCGCCACCGCCACGCCCACCTCGTCATTGGGCCGCCCCCAGGCCTTGCCTTTCAGCGTGCCGCCGCCGGCCACCTGCCGGCCGATCTCGGTGAAGGCGTAGGTCTCGGTCTTGTCGTCCGACATATTGGCGCGGAAGAACACCCCCAGCGCATCGGTCACCTCCTGCACCATCGCCACGCCGATGCCGAGCTTGGTGTGCTCGCGCCGCACAGCGGCGAGGTCCGGCGTCACGCCATTGGCCTGCCCGTAGGCGATGGCGTCGTTGAACGACCCCATATTGGCCTTGTTCCGCCACAGCAGCAGCCGCGCCTGTCCCGGGCGGCCCGCCAGCGTGTAGCGCTTTTCGAGTTCGAGGACATCGCCGTAGTGCTGGAACAGCCGGGTGTCCAGTTCGCGCCCGTTCGACTCCAGCGGCAGCAGGAAATGGCCGAAGCGCGCCGACCAGCCGTCGCCGATGTACTCCAGCGCCGCGCCCCAGTTATAGCCGCGCGAATCGGCCGGGTAGTCGAACGAGCCGTGCGTCATGAACGACCAGTTCATGAACTGCGTGCGCGGGTCCGAGCCGTAGGGGTTCTGGTCGAATACGTCGATCACGCCGAAGTTGCCGGCGGTCAGCACCACGCGGCGCTTGTCMACGGTGCGGGCGAACTGGTTGAAATCCGATTCGAGTTTTTCGTCCCCGCCGCCCAGGCCCCAGGTCTGGCGGATAAAGGCGCGCGCGCGATAGAACTTCGGGCTGGTGCTGGCCGTCTTGGCCAGCTCCCCGTTGGACAGCCCACCCAGGCCATGCAGGTCCGAGAACGGCACGCCCTGCGCCACTTCCGGGTTGAAATGGAACTCGGCGCCCTGCCACAGCCGCAGGCCAAGGTCGAGCGTGCCCGTGAACGAGTAGCTCTTGGCGCGCTCGGTGGTCAGGCTGTTCTCGCCCGAGTACGCGGCGCCGAAGGACGGCTTGCGCTGCCAGATATAGGTGGTCTGCCCGTGGATGGCGAACGGGCTTTCGGTGTCGGGCTCGGCAGCGGCAACAGGGGCGGCGGCGGCGTCCTGGGCGAACGCGGCCGGCGCAGTGGCCAGCGTCGCCCAGGCAAGGCCGGCGCAGGCCATCAGTCGGAAACGCGGCATCGGAAAATTCGGCTGGGACGGATGCGCCACAGCGGCCATCCGAGACTGGCGCGAAGCATAGCCAACCGCTTCTGACGTGTCTACCGTGATTGCTGCAACGCAACAAGAAAGGCACGGTTCCCCCCATCCGGCGACTTTGTAACGCGCCTTGAATTAATTAATTCGAAAATTAATATTCAGCCGATACGAAGTGCCACGCCCATGCCGACCAAGCCACCATCCCCAAACTCCACACCCAGCCCTGACGCCCGGCGCCCGGGGCGCCCCGTCGCCCGCGCCGATGCCGGCCAGCGCGACCGCCTGATCGAGGCGGCCGTAACCCTGTTCGCCCGGCATGGCGTAGCCGCCACATCGACCAAGGCGATTGCCGCCGAAGCCGGCGTGACCCCGGCGCTGGTCCACTACTACTTCCGCGAGCGCGAGCAACTGCTGGAAGCCGTGTTCGAGGAACGGCTGCTGCCGCTGGTCGATCAGGTCTTCAGCGGCGCCCCGCCCGCCGGCGAGGGGTCGCCACCCGATGTCGGCACGCTGATCCAGGGTCTCGCGGGGCGGCTGATCCGGGTGGCGTCGGCCACGCCGTGGTTCCCGGGGCTGTGGATCCGCGAGATCGTCGGCGTCGAGGGCCAGTTGCGCGAACGGCTGGTGCAGCGCGTGGCCATGCAGCGCGCCACGCTGATCACCGGCCCGCTGATGGCGGCGCAGGCGCGCGGCCAGCTCAATCCTGGCCTGGAGCCGGCGCTGGTCATGGTCTCGCTGATCGGCCTCACGCTGCTGCCGCTGGCCACCACCCATATCTGGCAGCGCCTGCCCGGCGCGGAAGCCATCGACACCGACACGCTGGTGCGCCACGTGACCGCCCTGCTGGCCCACGGGCTGTCCGCACCTGCATCCCCCTCGTCGACCTAACGCCATGGAGCCGCGCATGCCCTCCCGCCTTCCGCAGTGCCTCCTGCAGTGCCTCCTCCTGCTCGCCGCCTGCGCCGCGCTGGCCGCCTGCAGCAACGACAAGCCCGTCACCTGGCAAGGCTATGTCGAGGGCGAATTCGTCGCCGTGGCGTCGCCCTTCGCGGGGCGGCTGGAAAAGCTGACCGTCGATCGCGGCCAGCAGGTCGCCGACGGCGCGCCGTTGTTCGTGCTCGAATCCGACGACGAACGCGCCGCGCGCCAGCAGGCCGCCGAGCAGGTGCGCGTGGCCGAGGCGCAACTGGCCGATATCCAGATCGGCAAGCGGCCCGTGGAAGTGGCCGTGAACCAGGCCCAGCTGGCGCAGGCTCGCGCCCAGGCCACGCGCAGTGCGGCCCAGCGCAAGCGCGACGAGGCGCAGTTCGAGATCGGCGGCATCTCCCGCGCGCAGCTGGATGAGACCCGCGCCACCGCCGATGCGGACACGGCGCGCGTGCGCGAACTGCAACGGGACATCGACGTGGCCCGCCTGCCCGGCCGCAAGGACCAGCTCGCCGCCCAGCAGGCCCAGGTAGAGGCCGCGCGTGCCGCGCTGGCGCAGGCCGAATGGAAGCTCTCGCGCAAGTCGGTCAACGCCACGGCCGCCGGGCTGGTCTACGACGTGCCCTACCGCCCCGGCGAATGGGTGCCTGCCGGCAGCCCCGTGGTGCGCATGCTGCCGCCCGGCAACGTCAAGGTGCGCTTCTACGTGCCCGAGGCGGCGGTGGGCGCGCTGAAGAACGGCCAGTCGGTGCAGATCCGCTGCGACGGCTGCGCGGCGCCTGTCGCAGCKAAGATCACCTATGTGTCGAACGAGGCCGAGTTCACGCCGCCCGTCATCTACAGCAACGAAACGCGCCGCAAGCTGGTCTTCCTGATCGAGGCCCGCCCCACGCCCGAGGACGCCCCCAAGCTGCGCCCCGGCCAGCCCGTGGAGGTGGCGCAGTCATGAACGGCACCGAGGATCGCGCCAACGGCGCGCTGGCGATCGACGTCAAGGGGCTGAACAAGCGCTTCGGCGACAAGCACGTGGTCAACGACCTGACCATGCAGGTGGCGCGCGGCGAGATCTTCGGCTTCCTCGGCCCGAACGGCAGCGGCAAGACCACCTCCATCCGCATGATGTGCGGGCTGCTGACGCCGGACTCGGGCTCGGGCACCTGCCTGGGCTTCGACATCCTGAAGCAGGCCGCCKAGATCAAGCGCAACGTCGGCTATATGACGCAGCGCTTTTCCTACTGGGAAGACCTGTCGATCCGCGAGAACCTCGACTTCGTCGCCCGCGTCTACGCCATGCCCAATCGCCGCGAGGCCGTGGACCGAGCGCTGGAAGACCTCGGCCTGCAATCGCGCGCCGCGCAGCTCGCCGGCTCGCTGTCGGGCGGATGGAAGCAGCGGCTGGCGCTGGCGGCGTGCCTGCTGCACGAACCCAAGCTGCTGCTGCTCGACGAACCCACCGCTGGCGTCGATCCCAAGGCCCGGCGCGACTTCTGGGAGCAGCTCCACCAGCTCGCCGCGCGCGGCATCTCGGTGCTGGTCAGCACGCACTATATGGACGAGGCCGAGCGCTGCCACAAGCTCGCCTATATCGCCTATGGCCGGCTGCTGGCGCAGGGCACGTCGGCGGAGGTGGTGGCCAGCCAGGACCTGGCCACGTGGAGCGTGGAGGGCGACGACCTCGCCGCGCTCTCCGCCCAGCTGCAGGGCCAGCCCGGCGTGGACCAGACCGTGGCCTTCGGCACGGCGCTGCACGTCACCGGCAAGGACGCCGGCCAGCTCGAGCAGACGCTGAAGCGCTACGCCGGCGCGCATCACCGCATCCACCTGACCGAAACCAGCCTGGAGGACGTGTTCATCCACATGATGAGCGGCGCGCAGGACAACATGGCCGCGCAGCCGGGCAAGTCCGCCAAGCCAGCGAAGGGGCAATCGTGAGCGCCAACGCCCGCTTCTCCGTCCAGCGCTGGTGGAGCATCGTGCTGAAGGAGTTCCTCCAGCTACGGCGCGACCGCATCACCTTCGGCATGATCGTCGGCCTGCCGATCATGCAGCTGCTGCTGTTCGGCTTCGCCATCAACAGCGACCCGCGCCATATGCCGACTGCGGTGATCGTCGCCGAACATAGCGACTTCTCGCGCACCTTCGTCCACGCGCTGGAGAACACCACCTATTTCCGCGTGGTGCGCACCCTGCCGGACGAGGCCGCCGGGCGCGAGGCGCTGCTGCGCGGCGACGTGCAGTTCGTGGTCAGCATCCCCACCGATTTCTCGCGCAAGCTGCTGCGCGGCGAGCGCCCCGAGATCCTGGTCGAGGCCGACGCCACCGACCCCTCGGCCACCGGCCCGGCGATCGGCGCACTGGCGCAGCTGCCGGTCAGCGTGGCGCGCATCGACCTCAAGGGCGCGCTGGCCCCGCTGGCCGGCGGCAAACCCGCCTTCGACGTCAACGTGCAGCGCCTCTACAACCCCGAGGGCATCACCCAGTACAACATCGTCCCGGGCCTGATGGGCGTGATCCTGACCATGACGATGGTGATGATGACCGGCCTGGCGATGACCCGCGAACGCGAGCGCGGCACGATGGAAAACCTGCTCGCCACGCCGGTGCAGCCGCTGGAGGTCATCTCCGGCAAGATCGTGCCGTACATCTTCATCGGCCTGATCCAGTCCACCATCATCCTGCTGGCGGCGCGTTATGTGTTCCAGGTGCCCTTTCTCGGCTCGGTGGTGGGCGTGTACCTGGCGGCGCTGCTGTTCATCGCGGCCAACCTGACGGTGGGCATCACGCTGTCCTCGCTGGCCAAGAACCAGCTCCAGGCGGTGCAGCTCACGTTCTTCTACTTCCTGCCCAACATCCTGCTGTCCGGCTTCATGTTCCCGTTCGCCGGGATGCCGACGTGGGCGCAGTGGATCGGCAACGTGCTGCCGATGACCTACTTCAACCGGATGATCCGCAGCATCCTGCTCAAGGGCAGCGGCTGGCTGGAGTTGTGGCCGAACGTCTGGCCGGTGGCGCTGTTCACGGCCATCGTCATGACCATCGCGGTGCGCTTCTACAAGCGCACGCTCGACTGAGGGAATGCCATGCGAGTCTTCTCGCTTGTCCTGTTGCTCTCGCTGGCCGGCTGCGCGGTCGGCCCCGATTTCAAGTCCCCCGATGCCGTGCCGGACGCGCGCTACACGCCGGGGCCGCAGCCAGTGGCGACCGTGCCGGCGCTGGGCAAGTCCCAGTCCTTCGTGCCGGGGGACCTGCCCCAGCAATGGTGGACCCTGTTCGGCAGCGACAAACTGGACGCCACCGTGCGCGCCGCGCTGGAAGCCAGTCCCACGCTCACGCAGGCCCGCGCCCGGCTGCGGGAGGCGCAGGAGAACCTCAACGCGCGCACCGGCGCCACGCGGTTTCCCACTGTCGATGCCTCGCTCAACGCCACGCGCCAGCAGGTGGACCTGACCTCGGTCGGCATCACCCAGTTCCCCAGCCCGGGCCCGTTCACGCTCTACAACGCCACCGTGCAGGTCTCCTACGCGCTGGACCTCTTCGGCGGGCAGCGGCGCGAACTGGAAGGCTTGCAGGCGGCGGTCGATTACCAGCGCTACGAACTTGAGGCCGCACGGCTCTCGCTGGCCGCCAATGTGGTGACGGCGGCGATCCGCGAAGCCGGGCTGCGCGCCCAGCTGGCCGATACCGTGGCGATGGCCGACGCGCAGCGCCGCCAGCTCGGCATCATGACCGAGCGCCTCAAGGTGGGCGGCGTGGCGCGCGTGGACGTACAGCGCCAGCAGGCCGAACTGGCGCAGACGCAGGCGCTGATTCCGGGCCTCTCCCAGAAGATCGATGTCACGCGCCACCAGTTGGCCGTCTACCTCGGCCAGACCCCGGCCAGCGCGCAGTTGCCCGAATTCGGGCTCGCCGACCTGACCCTGCCGGAGACGCTGCCAGTCAGCCTGCCCGCCGAACTGGCCCGCCGCCGCCCCGACATCCGCGCGGCGGAGGCGCTGCTGCATCAGGCATCGGCCGATATCGGCGTGGCCACGGCCAACCTCTATCCGCAGATCACGCTGACGGCCAGCGGCGGCACGCAGGAGATGCGCGCGCGCGACCTGTTCAGCAGCATGAATGTGTGGAGCCTGGCGGCCGGCGTGGTCCAGCCCGTGTTCCATGGCGGCGAGCTGCGCGCCCGCAAGCGGGCCAAGGAGGCGGCCTACGAGCAGTCGCTCGGCGCCTACCAGCAGGCGGTGCTGCAAGGCCTGCAGAACGTGGCCGATACCCTGCGCGCGCTCGACGCCGACGCCGCCACGCTCCAGGCCCGCGAGGACAACGCCCGCCAGACGCGCGGCACGCTGGCCATCGTCACGGAGCAATACCGGCTCGGCGGCGTCAGCCAGTTCACCCTGCTGGACGCCGAGCGCCAATCCCGCCAGGCCGCCCTCGACCTGTCCCAGGCCACCGCCGCCCGGCTGGCAGACTCCGCGGCACTGATGCAGGCGCTGGGCGGGGGATGGGAGTGACTGACACGCCTGCCCTCTCCCCCGGCCCCTCTCCCGCAAGCGGGCGAGAGGAGACCCCAGACAGCCTTTGATAGGCCCTCGGTTAGCTCCCCTCTCCCTCTGGGAGAGGGGCCGGGGGAGAGGGCCAGCGCTTCAGCGAAGTCCAGCCGCCAAAAACCCCCTCAACCGCCGAACCCCCTCATCCAGCCGCTCCACGTCACACGCATAGCACCAGCGCACGAAGCCCTCGCCCTCATCTCCGAACGCGCTGCCGGGGGCCAGCCCGAGGTGGGCTTCCCGCACCAGTTGCTTGCAGAGCGCGAGGCTGTCCGTGGTGCCGGCCAGCTTGAAGAAGACGTACATCGCGCCTTCCGGCGCGTGGGCATCCACGCCGGGCAGCGCCGACAGCGCACCGACGAGGTGATCGCGGGCGCCGCGCAGGCGCTGCACCAGATCCTGCGTGAACGCCTCGCCTTCGGTCACCGCCACCACGCCGGCTTCCTGCACGAACGACGGCGCGCAGGAGGTGTTGTATTCCACCAGCTTGCCGAGGTCGTCCATCAGCGCCGCCGGCAGCACCATCCAGCCGAGGCGCCAGCCGGTCATCAGCCATGCCTTGGAGAACGAATTGACGGCAATCACGCGGGCCTCGCGCGGGGCGATGTCGAGGAAGGACGGCGCGATGGTCCCTTCCGGGCCGTAGTAGAGCCGTTCGTAGACCTCGTCGGCGATGATCCAGATGCCGTGCCGCTGGCAGTGGTCGAACACGGCCTGCTGGGCGGCGCGCGGCATGACCCAGCCGGTGGGATTGTTCGGCGAATTGATCATCACCGCGCGCGTGCCCGGCGTCAGCGCGGCGAGCAGCTTGTCCAGGTCGAGCGCCCAGCCGTGTGGGCCGTAGTCCAGCGTCACCGTCTCCACCGTGGCGCCGAGGATGCGCGGGATCTCGACGAGGTTGGGCCAGAGCGGCGTCACGGCCACCACGCGGTCGCCGGGGCCGGTGACGAGCTGGGCGGCCAGCATCAGCGCGTTGACGCCGGCGCTGGTCACGGCCACGTTGCCGACCGGCGTGTCGCCGTGCAGGCGGCTCACGTAGCCGGCCAGCGCGGCGCGCAGCGGCGGAATGCCAAGGTTGTGGGTGTAGAACGTGGCGCCGGACGCCAGCGCCTGGCTGGCGGCATCCCGGATGAATGCCGGCGTGACCTGATCCGACTCGCCGAACCAGAACGGCAGTACATCGGGCAGGCCGATACCCGCGTTGGCCACCTCGCGGATGCGCGACGCGCGCAGGCTGCGCACGGTGTCTCGCGCCAGCGGCGCAGTGGCAGGGGAAACAGGCGGCTGGGACATCTGTGCTCCGGGGGTGAGGGACGATGAAGCCGCCAGCGTAGCGGAAACGGCGAAAGTCGTCAGTCTGCGAACCGCTCGCGCAGTTGCGCGGCMGTCATCGCCCCATAGCCCAGCCCGCCCAGCGGCGACGCCACGGCGCGCAGCAGCGCCGCATTGTCCGGCGCCGTAGCGCCATCCGGCAGGGCCATGTTGTTTTCGAAGCCGATGCGCGCGTGGCCGCCGAGCATCACGGCGGTGGCCGCGCAGTCGGCTTCCTGCTTGCCGAACGCGCAGACGGCCCATTCCACGCCGGTGCCTTCCAGGCCGGTCTCGCGCCAGGCGGCGAGGAACGGCAGCAGGTCCGCCGGCGTCGACTTCTGTCCCGCCGAATAGCGGCCCAGCACGAACAGCACCCAGTGGCGCCCGGCCGGGATCGCCCCGCTTTCGCGCAGCGCGGCGTAGCGGTGCACGTCGGCGGCGTCGTAGAGGATGTACTGGGCCACCACGTGCTCGCGGTGCATCCAGCCGAAGAACTCGGCGGCGACCGGCAGGGCGGCGGGGTCCGGCACCAGTTCGCGCACGGCCACGGACGCCGCCTCGGGGCGCAGCGCCCGGACGGTGGCGATCTGCTGGGCCGGCTGGTAAATGCCGACGGCCTCGGTGGTCAGTTGCAGGACCAGCGCGTCGCCCACGGCCTGCCGCACCGCCGCGATGGCCGGCGCGTAGTCGGCCACCTCCAGGCTGTGCGTGCCATCGGCGCGTCGCACGTGCAGGTGGATCATGGCGGCGCCGGCCTCCACGCATTCGCGGGCGCATTGCGCCAGCTCGTCCGGGGTCATGGGCAGCCGCGCGTGATCCGCGTGGGTCTTGCGGGCGCCGTTGGGCGCCACGGCCAGCGCGAAGGGACGGCGCAGGATGTCTTCAGTCATGGGGGTATCTCAATCTCAAGCGGGCAGGACCACGCGCACGGCCTGTGCGAAACGGTCCACGATATTGTCGATGTCCGCGGCCGTGCAGATGAAAGGCGGTGCAAACAGCACATGGTCACCGTGCACGCCATCGACGGTGCCGCCCATCGGATAGACCAGCACGCCGTGCGCCATGCACGTGCGCTTKAGCGCCGCGTGGGTCTTGCGGGCCGGGTCGAGCGTGGCCTGGGTGGCGCGGTCGGCCACGAACTCCACGCCGACGAACAGCCCGCGCCCACGCACATCGCCCAGATTCGGATGATCGCCCAGCGCCTCGCGCAGCCGCGCGCGCAACTGCTCGCCACGCGCCAGCACGTTATCGAGCAGATTGTCCTCGGCGATGGTCTGCTGCACGGCGAGCGCCGCCGCGCAGGCCGTGGCGTGGCCGATATAGGTATGGCCGTGCTGGAAGAAACCGCTGCCGCCTACGATGGCTTCGTAGATCCGGCGCGTGGACATCATCGCGCCAATCGGCTGGTAGCCGGCGCCGAGGCCCTTGGCGATGGTGACGATGTCCGGCACCACGCCGTCTTCCGCGCAGGCGAACAGGTGGCCGGTGCGGCCCATGCCCGACATCACCTCGTCGAGGATCAGCAGCACGCCGTACTTGTCGCACACGGCGCGGATGCGCTTCAGGTAGTCGCCCACCGGCGGCACCGCGCCGGCCGTGGCGCCGACCACGGTTTCGGCGACGAAGGCGGCCACGCTCTCCGGCCCCAGTTCGAGGATCTTGGCTTCGAGTTCGTCCGCCAGCCGTTGCGCATACTGGGCGTCCGTCTCGCCGGCGGCCTGGTCGCGGTACGCATAGCACGGCGACACATGGTGCGCAGGCACCAGCAGCGGCAGGAACGGCTCGCGCCGCCACGCGTTGCCGCCAATCGCCAGCGCGCCGAGCGTGTTGCCGTGGTAGCTCTGGCGGCGCGCGATGAAGTGGCGGCGCGCCGGCTGGCCGGTCTCGACGAAATACTGGCGCGCGAGCTTCAGCGCGGCTTCCACGGCCTCCGAGCCGCCCGAGACGAAGTAGACGTGATCGAGATCCCCCGGCGCGGCCTCGGCCAGCGTGCGCGCCAGTGTCTCGGAGACTTCCGTGGTGAAGAACGAGGTGTGGGCGTAGGCAAGCGTATCCACCTGCGCCTTGATGGCCGCCACCACGCGCGGGTGGCCGTGACCGAGGCACGACACCGCCGCGCCGCCCGAGGCATCCAGGTAACGGCGGCCGGTGCTGTCGATCAGCTCGATCCCCTGGCCGCCAACGGCCACGGGCATGGTTTGCTTGGGATTGCGATGGAATACGTGCGTCATGATGGAAGAAGCTGTCCTGTGCGGGGCGCCGAGATCAGGTGCGAGTATAGGAACAAGCGCACCCTCTTTGCAACATGTGTTTCATTGATCGATAAAAAAGAAACACTCGATCCAGCAATCGACGTGGGGACGGGGCGCCGACCTGTGCAACAATCGTTGCATTCCGCGCTCCGCCCTCGCCCATGTCCCCTGACACCACCCCTGCCTCGCCCTCTTCGCTCGATGCCCTGCTGACCCAGCTCCGCGCCGATTTCCCGACGCTGAGCGCGCAGTTCCAGAGCGGCGCGCGCTACCTGCTCGACCATCCGCATGACATCGCGCTGCATTCGATGCGCAAGGTGGCCGCCAATGCCGGAGTGCAGCCCGCGACACTTGTGCGGCTGTCGCAGTCGCTCGGTTTCGAAGGCTGGCAGGGCCTGCGCGAGCTGTTCATGGAGGCGATGCGCGACCAGGGGGCGCAGCCCTACGCCAAGCGGGCGCGCAAGGTGGTGAAGGAGAGCGGCTCCAACCGGATGCTGGCCGAGATGATCGAGGTGCAGCATCACAACCTGGACGCCCTGCTGGCCAACAATGCCGAGACGCTGCCGCAGGCCGCCGACCTGCTCGCGGCGGCGCCCAATGTCTACGTGGCCGGCTTCCKCTCGTGCTTCCCGATCGCGTTCACGTTCCACTATATCTACCGGCTGTTCCGCAGTTCGGTGCATCTGGTGCGCGGCGACGCCGGCACGCTGGAGATGGAGCTGCGCGCGCTGACCGCCAAGGACGTGGTGCTGGTCACCGCCTTCGCGCCGTACTCGCAGGAGAGCCTGCGCGTGGCCTCGGCCGCGCGGGAGGCCGGTTGCAAGGTCGTGGCGCTGACCGACAGCACGGTGGCGCCCATCGCGCTGGAGGCGGACTGCACGCTGCTGTTCGCCATCGACAGCCCGTCTTTCTTCCCGTCGATCACGGCTGGCGTGGCGATGGTCGAGGCCTTGGTCGAGCAACTGCTGGCCCGCAAGGGCAAGGGTGCGATTCGCGCGCTGGAGCAGACCGAGGGCCAGCTCCACCGCACCGGCGCCTACCTGCCCGCCCAGCGCGGCTAAGCCGGCCGTCTTTCGGACTTATTCGAACGCCTCGTCGTTGGGGCTGGCGTAGGCCTTCTTCATCGGCTCGCTGAGCGGCAGGTCGAAGCTGATGTTCTTGGGCGGCACCGGCTTGGCGAACCATTTGGCGTACAGCGTGTTGATCTCGCCGCTCTTGATCAGGCCGCTGATGGCGCCGTCCACCACCTGCTTGAAGCCGGGATCGTCCTTGCGCAGCATGAACGCGTAGGCCTCGAACGACTGCGGCGTGCCGACCACGGTCCAGTCGCCGGGGTTCTGCGCCAGCGTGCGGGCGCCCGACAGCAGCACGTCATCCATCATGAACGCGGCCACCCGGCCCGACTGCAGGATCAGGAAGGACTCGCCGTAGTCCTTGGCGCTTTGGATGGTGATATTGGCCTGCTTCTCGTCGTTGAGCTTGCGCAGGATCCGCTCCGAAGTCGTGCCGGCATTGGTCACCACGGCCTTGCCCGACAAATCGCCAAAGTCATGGATCGGGCTGCCCTTCTTCACCAGCAGCCGCGTGCCGGCCACGAAGAACGTGGTCGAGAACGCCACCTGCTGCTGGCGGGACTTGAGGTTCGTGGTGACGCCGCACTCCAGGTCCACCGTGCCGTTCTGTACCAGCGAGATCCGGTTCTGCGAGGTCACCGGCACCATGCGCACCTGCAGGCTGGCCGCGCCCACTTCCTTCTTCACGCTATCGATCACCCGGTCGCAGATGTCCTGCGAGAAGCCGATCACCTTCTGGCTGGCGTCGTAGTACGAGAACGGGATCGACGAGGTCMGGTGCCCGATCGAGATCGTGCCGGACGACTTGATCTTGGTGAGCGTCGGGCTGGCGGCCACGTCGACCGCGAAGGCCGGGGCTGCGGTGGCCAGGACGGCGGCGGCAGCGATCAGGCGCAGCACCGGGCGGACGGAAATCGACTTGGGCATGGAAAACACTCCTGTTTGAATGGATGCGTCAGGTGTTGCAATGCTAGGCATTGAGCAACAAGTGTTCCATCATGGATTACCATGAAACAAATGTGTTATTCCCGGGGATGGTGCAACAAAGGAGCGAGAAGGGAGCCACAAGGGGGGCAGCCGGAAAGAAAAACGCCCCGGGTCGGGGCGTTGGTGGCACGGCGTTGGGATGGCCGGGGAATGCTGCGGCGCAGCAGTTCTACGCCCCGCACTTCTCCTTGAACGTCTTCTGCAACTGCCGGCGGCTGCGGTCGCGCTCGACGGACAGCACGTCGTTGCCCTGGCTGTTCTCCACCGGCGCGCCTGACTTGTAGCTGCGCTTGGGTGTCTCGTTCATCTGCGCCATCAGTTGCTGGCATTCGGCGTCGTCGATGGTCTGCTGGGTGGGCGCGGCGGCGCCGGGCGGGCKCGGCATGGGGCGGTAGGGCGACTCGCCTTCCTTCACGGCATCGCCAATCACGTTGTCGATGGCGGCCGTGCCGCCGGGCTGGGGCGGATTCTGGGCATAGGCCGGGAGGCAGGCACCCAGCGCGAGGAGAACGACGGCATGGCACTTCACTGCGGCAAGGCAACGGCTCGGCATGACGAACTCCTTCCCTGTGGTCGGTGCTGCCATGGTAACGCCTAACGCGTCCGGACGGCCCCAAGGGCGACCGGGGGTGCCCTACGGCGCCTCGCGGGCCAGCGCGAGGGCTTCGAGCAGCGTCTGGTGATCGCCGATATGGTTGGCCAGTAGCAGGATCAGCCGGGCGTTGGCGGCCTGGCTGGCGGCGTCGTCGAGGTCGCGATGCATGTCGATCAGCGCCTCGTAGAAATCGTCGGGGCGCGCGAGGTTCGGCGCGGTGTTGAGGGGCATCGGCGGGTCTCCTGATTGTCGCGACGGGCGGCAAGTCACGCCATCGCCATCGGCTTGGGAGCCGGGGCCACCGCTGGCCGGCCCTGCCCCGCCTGACCGATGGCCCGGTCCAGCGCAGCGCCGACGCGCGCCGCATCCACCGTCCGCCAGCGCGCGCAGACGTGCTGGTCCGGGCGGATCAGGTAGCAGGTACCCGCGCGGGCGTCGTAGCGGCGGGCGGCCAGCCCTTCCACGTCGCGGACCACGGTGGCGCCGGGCCACGGATCGGCGGAGGCGGCGATGGCTGCATCGGTCACGAAGACCAGCCGCAGCGGCGCCGCGCCCTGCTGCAAGGCTTGCAGCGCGCGGCGGGTCGCGGCATCGAGCCCGGCCGGGGCGCCGAAGATCAGCGCCACGAACTGGTCGCCCAGCCGGGACAGCAGCCACGGTTCACCGCTCATGCTGCATACCGGCGCATCGGCGCAGGCCGCGCCCGGCACCATCGCCCCGGCGAAGGCCTCGCCGTCGCCATCGGCCGTATTGAGCGGCGATGCGTGCAGTACCGCCGGCACCGAGAGCCGCCCGCTGTTCACCAGTTGCCGGGCAAACCCATGGTCCCGCGCCAGCGTGAGTACAGCGTCGCGGAAGGTGCGGCTGACGGCGCTCTTGGGGGTGATGAAATCAGTCGAACGCGTGGAATGGCGGATGTTCTCGTCGGCGGCGAACTCGCGCTCGCTGGCGTAGGAGTCCAGCAGGCTGTCCGGCGCGCGGCCCGCCAGCACATAGGCGAGTTTCCAGGCGAGGTTCTCGGCATCCTGCACGCCGCTGTTGGCGCCGCGCGCGCCGAACGGCGAGACGCCATGCGCCGCATCGCCCGCGAACAGCACCCGGCCATGGCGGAAGTGGTCCATCCGCACGCAGGAGAAGGTGTAGACGCTGACCCACTCCAGCTCGAACTTCGCATCCGGGCCGAGCAGCGCCCGCACGCGCGGGATCACCCGTTCGGGTGTTTTCTCCAACACCGGGTCGGCATCCCAGCCGAGCTGGAAGTCGATGCGCCAGACGTTGTCCGGTTGCCGGTGCAGCAGCACCGACTGGTTCGGATGAAACGGCGGATCGAACCAGAACCAGCGCTCGGGCGGAAACGCGGCCTCCATCTTCACATCGGCAATCAGGAAGCGGTCCCGGAAGGTATGGCCGTGGCTCTCCAGCCCCATCAGCTTGCGCAGGCCGCTGCGCGAGCCGTCGGCGGCCACCACGTAGCGGCCGCACAGCGTGTAGCCGCCGTCGGGCGTCTCCACGGTCAGCGCCACGTGGTCATCGCGCGACTCCAGGTTCACCGCGCGGCTTTTCCAGCGGATGTCGATCAGGGGCAGCGCGCKCGCCAGATCGAGCAGATAGCCCTCGACGTAATACTGCTGGAGGTTGATGAAGGCCGGGCGCTGGTGGCCGGACTCGGGCAGGAGGTCGAACGCGTAGACCAGGCTGTCGCGCAGGAAGACCTTGCCGAGGTGCCAGCGCACGCCCTTCTCGACCATGCGCCCGGCGCAGCCGAGGCGGTCGAAGATATCCAGCGTGCGCTTGGCGAAGCAGATGGCGCGGGAGCCGGTGGAGAGCGTGCAGTCCTCGTCGATCAGCACCACCGGCACGCCATGCCGGGCGAGGTCGATGGCGGTGGCCAGCCCGACCGGGCCGGCCCCGACTACCACCACAGGATGCGGCGCGCCGGCGGCATGGCCCGGGCGCTGCTCCGCGCACGGGGTGTAGGCGTACTGCTGGCGCTGGTAATCCGGGTCGATGGCATCCGTGGCCATGGCTCAGTCCTGCAGCGCGGCCCACATCTCCTGGTCGCGCTGGGCGGTCCAGATGCGCGGATGGGTGATGCCGGCGGCCTCGTCGAACGCGCGCGACACATCGAACGGCAGGCAGTGCTCGTAGATGAACACCTGGCCGAACTTCGGGTCCATGGACTTGCGCGTGTGCGCCATGGCGGCCTTCAGGTCCATACGGTCCGCCACGGCCTCCTTGCCGGCCTGCAGCAGCGTGGTGACGAAGTCCTTGGTGTAGGCGATGCCCTTGGCCACATCGGCGGGCGTKGTCAGCGCGGGGCCGCGGCCCGGCACCAGCTTCTGCGGCTGCAGCGCGGCCAGCGCGTCGAGCGTGGCCGGCCATTGGGCGAKCTGGGCATCGCCGCAGTAACAGGCCGCGTCGTACTCGACCAGATCGCCCGAGAACAGCACCTTCTGCTGCGGCAGCCAGACCACGGTGTCGCCTTTGGTGTGGCCGGCGCCCAGATGGGCAATGCGTACCTCCAGCTTGCCGAGGAACAGGGTGATTTCCTTGTCGAAGACCAGCGTCGGCCAGGTCAGGCCCGGCACGGTCTCCACGCCGGCGAACAGGCGCGGAAAGCGCTCGATCTCGGACTTCATGTCGGCCTCGCCGCGCTCCACGATCATCTCGTAGGTGCCCCGGCTGGCGATAACCTGCTGCGCCCCTTCGGCGAAGTACGCCGACGCGCCCAGCACGCGCACCGCGTGGTAGTGCGAGAGCACCACGTACTTGATCGGCTTGTCGGTAATCTGGCGGATGCGGGCGATCAGATCCTGCGCCATCGCCGGGGTGGCGGTGGTGTCGACGATCAGCACGCCGTCGTCGCCGATGATCACGCCCGAGTTGGGGTCGCCCTCGGCCGTGTAGGCGTAGGCGTTCTCGGACAACTGGGTGAAGGTGATCTGCTTGGCTTCCAGGTCGGCCTGGGATGCGAATGCTTTTGCCATGTCGGTCTCGATGCGGGGGGATAGGCCAAGCTTAGGAAGCCGACCAATCTTAGTCAATGGCAAATCGAATTGTCATTTGCTAAGTCACCCGCCAGACCGCATGCCGCTGTGGCGGCGTCCGGGAAACTCCCTACCCGCCGTTACCCCCCTCCCCGGCCAGCGCCGGCAGCGTCTCCTGGCTGGCCGCCATCACGAAGTCGATGAACCGGCGCACCCGCGCGGGCACGTGGGTGCGGTGCGGGTAATACATATAGAGGCCGACGTTGTTGCTGCGGTAGGCGGGCAGGATCGACACCAGCCGACCGGCCGCCAGATCGTCCTGCACCATGTAGGCCTGTAGCTGCCCGATGCCGATGCCGGCGCGCACCGCCTCGATCTCGGTCTCCACATCGCTGAAGGTGGCCACGGCCGGCACCTCCAGGTAGACGAGATCGCCATCGACCATCAGCTCCCACGGCAGCAGCCGGCCCGTGACCGCCCGGCGGAAGCCGGTGCAGGCGTGGCTGCGCAGGGCGTCGAGCGAGTCCGGCGTGCCATGGCGAGCCAGGTATTCGGGGGCGGCGCAGATCAGCAGCGGCAGGTCGCACAGCTTGCGGGCGACGAGGTTCTGGCCGGGGCTGGTGCCGGCGCGGAAGCCGATGTMGATCTTCGCCTCGACCAGATCGGTGAACAGGTCAGTGAGCACCACATCGAAGGTGATGCCCGGGTATTCCTCCCGGAAGGCCCGGATCAGCGGCACCAGCACGCGGGCGCCCACCGAGTGCGGCGCGGTCACGCGGACCATGCCGTCATCCTCGCTGCGGCTGCTGCGCACCTGCTCGAGCGCCTCGTCAAGCTGGCGCATGCCCGGCTCGGCCAGCTCGAACAGCCGGGCGCCCTCGGTGGTCAGGCTCAGCTTGCGCGTGGTGCGATGGAACAGCCGCACGCCGAGGTATTCCTCCAGCGTGCGCACTGCCTTGCTGACCGCCTGCGGCGTGACCTCGGCCTCCACGGCCGCCCGCGCGAAGCTCTTGGCGCGCACCACGCCCAGGAACAGCGTCAACACCCTGGCCTTGTCCATGCGTTGCCAACCTCTGGTTGTCAATGAAGCAGGCATGGTACGCCGGGCGGCATGATCTGCGGATGGTTTCCCGGAGGGATTCCATTACTATCTGGGCTTCCCCAGCATGGACCCCGGGCAGACGCCGCATGGCCCCACCCATCGACAGCATCGACAGTACCGATAGCGCCGACAGCACCGAGCGCACGCAGCGCGGCATCCAGAGCGTGGAGGTGGGCGGCCGCGTGCTGCGCGCGCTGGCCGACGCGCGCCGGCCGATGTCGCTGGCCGACCTCGCCGCCGCCGCCCAACTGGCGCCTGCGCAGGCGCACACCTATCTGGTCAGCCTGACGCGGCTCGGGCTGATCAAGCGCGACCATATCGACGGTTACTACGAGCCCGGCCCGCTGGCGCTGCGGCTCGGCATGCTTCACCTCGACCACGATCCAGCCTATCGCGCCGCCGTGCCGCGCGTGCAGGCGCTGGCCGCCCGCATCGGCTTCAGCGTGGCGATCAGCCTGCCTACGCCACAGGGGCCGACCATCGTCCATTACGCCCACGCCGGCACGCCGCTGCATGTGAACCTGCACGTCGGCACGGTCATGGCGCTCGCCGCCACCGCCACCGKCCGCACCTACTGCGCGTTCCAGCCGCCCGGGCACTGGCAGGACATCTGGGCGCGGCAGCATCCGCAGGGCGCCGACCTGCCCGGCTTCCTGCATCAGCTAGAGGACATCCGCGCGCGCGGCATGGAGCGCAGCATCGACTCGCCCAGCCCCGCCGTGAGCAGCCTCGCCGTGCCGTTGCGGGATGGCGATGGCGCGCTACGGCTGGTGCTAACGGTGATCGGCTCCACGGGTGGCATCGACGTGGACTGGACCGGCCCGGTGGCCGCCGCCCTGCGCGACGCCGCGGAGGACATCGCCTCCGCCATCGCCGCCAACATCGACAAGGCGCCCGCATGAACGACGACACGCTCCCCGGCGGCGCCAAGCCGCAACGCGGCATCCAGTCGCTCGACAACACGGGGCAGCTGCTGATGGCACTGGTCGCGGCCGGACGGCCCCTGCCGCTGGGCGAACTGGCGCGCGCGGCCGGCATGGTGCCGGCCAAGGCGTTTCCGCATCTGGTCAGCCTGCAGAAGATCGGGCTGCTGTCGCGCAATGCATCGGGGGATTTCGTGGCCGGGGCGTTGAGCCTGGATTTGGGGCTGGTGGCGCTGCAGCGGCTGTCGCCCACCCGGGAGGCCGAGCCGGAGATCATCGCCCTGGCCCATGCCACCGGGTTGTCTGTGGCGATGGCGGTGCTTGGCCCGCTGGGGCCCACCGTGATCCGGCTGGAGGAAGCGGCGCGACCCCAGCATGTGAGCCTGCGGGTTGGCACGGTGTTGTCGATGGTCAACACGGCGATCGGGCGGACCTTCGCCGCCCATCTGCCGGCCGACGTACTGGCCGGCGCGCTGGCGCAGGACGCCATCCG
The DNA here is from genome assembly GCF_056396345.1 of Cupriavidus sp. 05T42. Classification (NCBI taxonomy): domain Bacteria; kingdom Pseudomonadati; phylum Pseudomonadota; class Betaproteobacteria; order Burkholderiales; family Burkholderiaceae; genus Cupriavidus; species Cupriavidus sp. 05T42. The sequence continues at coordinate 78,411 of NZ_JBFTLH010000008.1, read as the reverse complement.
CATGGCCGGCACCCCGGGCGGGACGCCGGCGGGCTATGCCAACCGGCTGAAGGCGGTGAGAGCGACAGGGATCGACAACGCCGTCAGCAAGCCGGTGCCCGGCATCGACACGCTGGCCGCGCCGGTGTTCGACCATACCGGAGTGCTGGCCATCGTCATCGCGGTCATGTCTGCGTGCGCTGCGCGGCCTTGTGGACCATCGTGTAGGCGTAGTCGATGCCCATGCCGTAGGCGCCCGAGTGTTGCTTGGCCAGGCCGGTCACGGCGTCGTACGTTTCCTTGTTCTTCCAGTCACGCTGCCATTCCAGCAGCACCTGCTGCCACGTCACCGGCACCACGCCGGCCTGGATCATGCGTTGCATGGCGTAGTCGTGCGCTTCCTTGGTCGTGCCGCCCGAGGCRTCGGCSACCATRTAGATCTCGTAGTCMCCTTCCAGCATCGCGCTCAGGGCRAAGGTCGTGTTGCAGACCTCGGTCCACAGGCCGGCCACGACGATCTTCTTGCGGCCGTTGGCGGCCAGCGCGTCGCGCACCTTCTGGTCATCCCASGAGTTCATCGAGGTSCGTTCCAGCGTCTGCTGGCCCGGGAAGACRTCGAGGATTTCGGGGTAGGTGTAACCGGAGAACGACGTGGCGTTCGACATGGTGGTTTCTCCGGTAGCTAAAGGTTGATTCGTTCAGTTTTATTGCTTTTCGCTGTTCGCCGTTGTTTTGTTGTGGCGTTGCGATGGGATGAACTATACGGGGCGATAAGTGACGTAAATCCGCTGAAGTCTCACTTAGTTATTCAACTTTTTTGAAATTGGATTTTTCCACCGCGCTTTTGCACGATAGACTCCACCCGAGCCGTTCTTGACACGGCGCCGGAGCTGCCGATGGTCCGCCTGCTGATGCTGCTGCTGGGAGTCGATTACCTGCGTACCCGATGGAAGGGGCTGGCCTGGGCCGGGGCGGTCAGCATGGTGGTGGGCACCGTGCTGTTCGTCGATGCGCTGGACGGCAAACTCGATTTTCCGATCGAGCCCTTCGCCTGGCTGCTGCTGCTCGAAGGACTGGCCACGCTGGCCGTGGCCTCGACCGGCATGGGCGGGCAGCGGACGCTGCGCTACGTCAAGGGCGTCGCCTTCAGTGTGGCGGCGATTCTCGTGCTGGCCGGCCATCACCATGGCCACATGATCCTGTCGTTGATCTTTGGCACGCTGTTTCTTGCCGATGGCCTGCTGCAGGTGGCTTCGGCGCATGTCGTGCGCTTTCGCACCTGGCGTCTGGCAATGGCCGGCGGCCTGCTCGAAATCGCGCTTGCCATCTTCTTCATCCAACCCTATCCGACTCACTACGTTGGCACGGTGCCGTACTGCGTGGGGCTCGGGTTGATCTTCGGCGGCTGGAACATGTTGCTGCTGGCGTCGCGCGTACGGCGTCTGCCCGCCGGTCCTGGCTCGAGGGATGATCCGGCGTTCACGTCGGACGGGGCTGCCAGACGGCGGCTGACGACATGGCGCGGCCCGCCTGCCGCAGACGAGCGCGCGTTGATCGTTCATGTGTGGACGCCGGTGGGCACCGCCAAGGCCGAGGCGCAGCGCCAGCCGATCATCGACCGCTACATCGCCGCCGTGGACCGCGACGGCGTCATTTCGACAGGCCATGCCGCGCTGGAGTCGCCGGAGGGGATCTATATCAGCCTCTATCCGGCCGTCGAGATCGACCGCTCTCCGGACGATTTTGCTCGCCTGCTGCGCGCCACGCGCGAGAACGACGTGCCCGGATTGTTCCAGCCGGACTATCCCACCGAATCAAGCGCGTGGTGTCCGTCCACGGTGCAGGTGCGCATTCGCAACTACGATGCCGAACGCCTGCGAACCTTCTGGCACGACGATCGGCAGAACACCACCTACAACCTGACGCACCGCAACTGCTCAAGTACCGTGGCGCAAGCGCTGGACGCCGCGCTGGAGGGCGCCGCCGCGCGCGTCTGGGCGCGCCTCGATGGCTGGTGGCCGCTGTTGCGGCTGCTTCTGACGCCGGAACTGTGGGTTGCCGCCCATCTGCGCAAGCGCGCTACCACCATGGCGTGGACGCCCGGCCTGACGCTCGACTACGCGCGCGCCATGAGCATGCTGGCCGATCCGCGCCCCTTCGCTTGGGCGACGGTGCTGGACGGGCTGACTGCACGACGATCCGGGCGCCAGTCGCGCTAGTTCACCGGACGGTTCCTGACCAGCCACGCTGCCATCCGACACAGGCGCCGATGCCGCAGATAAAAAAACCCCGCACATTGCGGGGTTTTTCTTCACAAGAACGGCTGACGGAGGATCAGAACGGAATATCGTCATCCATATCTTCAAAGCCGTTCGACGGGCTTTGCTGCGGGCGGCGTTGACCGCCGCCTTGTGCGCCGCCACCCTGGGCGCCGCCCTGGGCACGGCCGCCGCCGTAGCCGCCGCCACCACCGCCTGCGCCAGCACCACCGGCGCCGCCCTGGGCTTCGCGGCTGTAGCCGCCGCCACCGCCGCCGAAGCTGCCTTCCTCACCGCCGCCCGCCGAGCGGCCGCCCAGCATCTGCATCTGGTCCGCGACGATTTCGGTGCTGTACTTGTCCTGGCCAGCCTGGTCCTGCCACTTGCGCGTGCGGATACGGCCTTCGATATAGACCGACGAGCCCTTCTTCAGGTACTGGCCGGCGATCTCCGCCAGCTTGCCGAAGAACGCGATGCGGTGCCACTCGGTGGCTTCCTTGAACTCGCCGGACTGCTTGTCCTTGTAGCGATCGGTCGTCGCCAGGCGAATGTTCGTCACGGCGTCGCCGCTGGGCATGTAGCGGGTTTCCGGGTCGGCGCCCAGGTTACCGACGAGAATGACTTTGTTGACCGATGCCATGTAAATGTTCTCCAAGAACCGCGCCCCGCTTCCCTGCGGCGGCACGGCATGACTGATTTGCTTGTGGGTCGTCCGTCACAGGACGTAAACGACAACACGGTAAACGACATCACGCGCCCCCGGATATCCGGTCGGGCGCGTGTAGATGCTAACCCCGTTAAGACGAAAAAGCGTTTCGGACTGCTACGGATATGACAACAAGTGTGTCTAACCCGCCACTGCCGACGCACCCTCCTGCCCGCGGGCCGGTGGCGCCTTCATGCTCCACGCGATTATAAGCCAGAGCACCAGCACGGCCGCGCAACCGAGGAATACCGCGCTGCGCCCCTCGTGCTTGAGCAGCCAGCCGCCCACCACACCGCCCAGGAACAGCCCCAGCGCCTGCGTGGTGTTGTAAACCCCCAGCGCCGCGCCCCGCCCGGCCGCCGCGTAGCGCGACACCAGCGACGGCTGCATGGCCTCCAGCACGTTGAATGCAACAAAGAACAGCAGCAGTACACCCACTATCGGCCACAGGCCCTGCACCGCCGCGAACAGCAGCTGCACCACCGTCATCAGCGCCACCGAGGCCAGCAGCACCGGGCGCACCCGGCCATAGCGCTCGGCAGCCATCATCGGCCCCAGCATCAGCACGAAGGAGACCAGCACCACGGGCAGGTAGACCTTCCAATGCTGGTCCAGCGGCATACCGGCGTCGGCCAGCATGGCCGGCACGACCATGAACATCGCCACCTGGCTGGCGTGCAGCGCCAGCACGCCCACGTTCATGCGGATCAGGTCCGCATTCAGCAGCACCTGCCGGAACGGCATGCGCACCGGATGCGGCGGCGGGGGGGCCGGCACCAGGAACAGCGTCACGCCGATGGCCAGCACGCCCAGCACCGCCATCAGCCCGAAGATGCCGGACATGCCGATGCTCTTCAGCAGCGGCGAGGCAATCACCAGCGAGAGCGCGAAGGTCAGCCCGATGCTGCCGCCGACCATCGCCATGGCCTTGGTGCGATGGCGCTCGCGCGTCAGGTCGGCAATGCAGGCGGTGATGGCCGCCGAGATGGCGCCCATGCCCTGCATCGCCCGGCCGATGGTGATGCCAGCCAGGGTGTCCGAGAACGCCGCGACCAGCGCGCCGGCCACGAACAGCAGCAGCCCGGCCACCATGACCGGCTTGCGGCCGATGCGGTCGGACAGCCAGCCCAGCGGAATGTGGAGGAAGGCCTGCATCAGGCCATAGATGCCCATGGCCAGGCCGATGCGCTGGGCGTCCTGTCCGTCGGGCAGGCCGCGCGCGTACTCGGCGAACACCGGCAGGATCAGGAACAGGCCCAGCATGCGCAGCGCGAAGATGCTCGCCAGCGAGAGACTGGCACGCAACTCGCTTTTCGTCATGCGGTCGCGCGCGGGCGCCGTCTGGGCGGCCGGGTCGGCAAGATTGGCGGGCTGGGGAGAAGAAGGAATCGACGGCATTGCGCTCGTGAATGGAAATCTGACTCGGTCGATGCGAAGCACCCGGATGGTGGGCCATGTGGCGCCCGTCCGCATGCCGGATGGCCAACGGGCAACCCGGGAAACCGAAGTTCGGTATATTAGCAGGTTTGCTTCCCCGCGCTTTCCGGGTCACGCGGCGGCCGAACCGCCGCCTGGCGCCTGGATCGGAGCGGCGCTTCAGGCGTTGTGCAAGGCACTTTGAACATTCCGTGAGACCGACCTGTCCGCCCCCGGCGGCAGCGGCGGCCTGGCTGGGCAACTAATCGGTATATGGAAGAAATCAAGATCCGTGGGGCGCGTACCCACAACCTGAAGAACATCAACCTCGACCTGCCGCGCAACAAGCTCATCGTGATCACGGGGCTGTCGGGGTCCGGCAAGTCGTCGCTGGCGTTCGACACGCTCTATGCCGAGGGCCAGCGCCGCTACGTCGAATCGCTGTCCGCCTACGCCCGCCAGTTCCTGCAGTTGATGGAGAAGCCCGATGTCGACCTCATCGAGGGCCTCTCCCCGGCCATCTCGATCGAGCAGAAGGCCACCAGCCACAACCCGCGCTCCACCGTGGGCACGGTCACCGAGATCCACGACTACCTGCGCCTGCTGTTCGCGCGCGCCGGCACGCCCTACTGCCCGGACCACCACATCGCGCTCCAGGCGCAGAGCGTCTCCCAGATGGTGGACGCCGCGCTGGCCCTGCCCGAGGACACCAAGCTGATGATCCTGGCGCCCGTGGTGGCGGACCGCAAGGGCGAGCATTCGGACTTGTTCGATACGATGCAGGCCCAGGGCTTCGTGCGTTTCCGCGTGCGCTCGGGCGGCGGCACGGCCCATGAGGCCGAGGCGAAGGTCTACGACATCGACTCGCTGCCCAAGCTCAAGAAGACCGAGAAACACAGCATCGAGGTGGTGGTGGACCGCGTGAAGGTACGCGCCGACCTCAAGCAGCGCCTGGCCGAATCGTTCGAAACCGCGCTGCGGCTGGCCGACGGCCGTGCCATCGCGCTGGAGATGGATACCGGGCACGAGCACGTGTTCAGTTCGCGCTTCGCCTGCCCGATCTGCTCGTATTCCCTTCAGGAACTGGAGCCCCGGCTGTTCTCGTTCAACAACCCGATGGGCGCCTGCCAGAGCTGCGACGGGCTGGGCCAGATCACCTTCTTCGATCCGAAGCGCGTGGTGGCCTTCCCCAATCTCTCGCTGGCCTCGGGCGCCATCAAGGGCTGGGACCGCCGCAACCAGTTCTACTTCCAGATGCTGCAAAGCCTGGCGGCGTTCTACGACTTCGACACCGATACCGCGTTCGAGGACCTGCCCGCCAACGTCCAGCAGGTGGTGCTGCACGGCTCGGGCGAGGTAGAGATCCCGTTCACGTATATCAACGAGAAAGGCCGCACCACGGTGCGCGCCCATGTGTTCGAGGGGATCATCCCGAACCTGGAGCGCCGCTACCGCGAGACCGATTCGGCGGCCGTGCGCGAGGAACTCGCCAAGTACCAGAACAACCAGCCCTGCCCGTCCTGCGAAGGCACCCGGCTGCGCACCGAGGCGCGCCACGTGAAGGTGGGCGAGGACGACCAGGCGCGGGCCATCTACGAGGTCAACGGCTGGCCGCTGCGCGACGCGCTGACGTGGTTCCTGACCCTGAACCTGCACGGCGCCAAGCGCGAGATTGCCGACAAGATCGTCAAGGAAATCACTGCGCGGCTGAACTTCCTGAACAACGTGGGGCTGGACTACCTGTCGCTGGAGCGCAGCGCCGACACGCTCTCGGGCGGCGAGGCCCAGCGCATCCGGCTGGCCTCCCAGATCGGCTCCGGGCTGACAGGCGTGATGTATGTGCTCGATGAGCCATCCATCGGCCTGCACCAACGCGACAACGACCGCCTGATCGGCACGCTCAAGCATCTGCGCGACATCGGCAACTCGGTGCTGGTGGTGGAGCACGACGAGGACATGATCCGCGCCTGCGACTACGTCGTGGACATCGGCCCCGGTGCCGGGGTACATGGCGGGATGATCGTGGCCGAGGGCACGCCGCCGCAGATCGAGGAGGCGCCGGGCTCGCTGACGGGCCAGTACCTGTCCGGCAAGCGCCGCATCGAGGTGCCCAAGACGCGCGCCAATCCGGACGAGGAGCGGCTGCTGCGCATCGTCAACGCCACCGGCAACAACCTGCGCAACGTGACCGCCGAGATTCCGGTGGGGCTGCTGACCTGCATCACCGGGGTGTCCGGCTCGGGCAAGTCCACGCTGATCAACGACACGCTCTACCACGCCGTGGCGCGCCACCTGTACGGCAGCACGGCCGAGCCGGCCGCGCACGACCATATCGAAGGGCTGGAGCACTTCGACAAGGTCATCAACGTCGACCAGAGCCCGATCGGTCGCACGCCGCGCTCGAACCCCGCCACCTACACCGGCCTGTTCACGCCGATCCGCGAGCTGTTCGCGGGCGTGCCGTCGGCCAAGGAGCGCGGCTACGATCCGGGCCGGTTCTCGTTCAATGTGAAGGGGGGCCGCTGCGAGTCCTGCCAGGGCGACGGCGTGATCAAGGTGGAGATGCACTTCCTGCCCGACGTCTACGTGCCGTGCGATGTCTGCCACGGCCAGCGCTACAACCGCGAGACGCTGGAAGTCCTCTACAAGGGCAAGAGCATTTCCGAGGTGCTGGACCTGACCGTGGAGCAGGCCCACGAGTTCTTCAGCGCCGTGCCTGTGGTGCGCCGCAAGCTGCAGACACTGCTGGATGTGGGGCTGGGCTATATCCGGCTGGGCCAGTCGGCCACCACGCTGTCTGGCGGGGAGGCGCAGCGGGTGAAGCTGTCGCTCGAACTGTCCAAGCGCGACACCGGCCGCACGCTCTACATCCTCGACGAGCCGACCACGGGCCTGCACTTCCATGACATCGAGCTGCTGCTCAAGGTCATCCACAAGCTGCGTGACCAGGGCAACACGGTGGTGATCATCGAACACAACCTGGATGTCATCAAGACCGCCGACTGGCTGCTGGACATGGGCCCCGAAGGCGGCGCCGGCGGCGGGCAGGTGATCGCCAAGGGCACGCCCGAGACCGTGGCCAAGAGCCGCGCCAGCTTCACTGGCAAGTACCTCGCCCCGCTGCTCAAGCGGGGATAAGACCGCACCCCGGGCGCGCTACCGCGTCTGGGCTTCCGGCACACCGGTCACGCCGGCGGGCGGGTCTTCCTTCATCCGGCTGCGGTTCATCAGCCCGGCCTGCTCCAGCACCGGGTAGGCCGTGGCGCAGAACAGCGAGTTGAGTCGCTTCATTTCGCTGATGACGTCCAGGTGGAGCGAGCTGGTCTCGATGCTCTCCGTCGTCTGCACCGCCACGCGCTGCAAATGCGTCCGCGCGTACTTCCGCTCCAGTTCGCGGAAGTTGGCCTTCTCGCCCATCAGCTGCTGGGCGCTGCGGATATCCCCGTTCAGGAACACCGACAAACCCAGGCGCAGGTTGGCCACCAGCCGGCCATGCATCTCGGTGATCTCCTGCATGCCGGCCTCGGAGAACGCCAGGTTGTGGGCGATCTTCTTGTCCTTGGCGTCCAGGATCACCCGTTCGATCAGGTCGCCCGCATGTTCGAGGTTGATGGTCAGCGAGATGATTTCCGTCCAGCGCTGGCCGTCGTGCTCGTCCAGCGCCTCGGTGCTGATCTGGGTCAGGTACAGCTTGATGGCCGTGTAGAGGTCGTCCACCTCGTTGTCGATGCGGCAGGTGGCCGTGGCGAGCTTGGCGTCGTTGGTGCGCAGCACGCGCAGCATGTTGTCCAGCATCTGCTCGATGCGGTCGCCGATGCGCAGCACMTCGCGCGMGGCATTGGACAGCGCCAGCGTGGGCGTGGGCAGCGCGGCGGGGTCGAGGTGGCGMGGCGTGACCTGGCTGTCGCCGGTGTTGCGGCCGGGCAGGATGGCCTCGCAGATCCGCGCCAGGGGCGCCGTGGCGCCCAGCAGCAGCGCAGCCAGCGTCAGGTTGAACAGCAGGTGGAAATTGACGATGAGCCGCTGCGGGTCGGTGCTGACCAGCGCCAGCAGTTCCTCGGCCTGGTTCAGCAGCGGCAGCGCGATCACGCACCCGAGCAGCCGCGACAGCAGGTTGCCCAGCGTCACGCGCTTGCCCGGCTGGTTGTTGCCCGAGGTGGTCAGCAGCGCCGAGATCCCCGACCCCAGGTTGGCGCCGAGCACCAGCGCCAGCGCCACATGGATCGAMACCACGCCCGCCGACGCCAGCGCGCCGCAGAACAGCACCACGGCCAGGCTCGAATAGCAGAGGATGGTCAGCACCGCGCCAATCAGCATGTCGAGCGCGGCATCGCCGGTCAGCGTGCTGAACAGCACCTTCACGCCGGCCGCCTGCACCACGGGGCGCGTGGCGATCGAGATCAGCTCCAGCGCGAGCGTAATCAGCCCGAGCCCGATCAGCACCCGGCCCACGTGCCCGGGGCGGCTGCCCTTCCAGCTCAGGTGGAGAATCACGCCGACGAAGATCAGCAGCGGCGAGAGCCACGACAGGTCCATCGAGAAGACCTGCACCATCAGCGCGGTGCCGACGTTGGCGCCGAGCATGATGGCGAGCGCGGGCGCCACGGCGATCAGGCCCTGTCCCACGAACGAACTGACGATGACGGCGGTGGCGTTGCTGCTCTGCACAAGCCCGGTCACGCCGAGCCCGGCCGCGAAAGCCGTGAAGCGGTTCGACACGCTGACTGACAGCACATGGCGCAGATTGGCGCCATACACGCGCAGGATGCCGACYTTGACGATGTTGGTGCCCCAGACCAGKAGCGCCACGCCAGATAGAAGATGGAGAAGTACGCCCATTGCGCGTCCTTATTCCTTCGTGACCGGTGCCGATGTCAGCAATCGAGGCTCCGCCCGGTCATCATGTTGTTGTCAAGGGGGCATTATGCGCCGCGCCCCCGGACCCGGCAATGGAGGGGAAAACAACGGCGGGCGCGGGCGCAGGGCTCAGTGGCCCTCGAAATTGCAGACCGTGAACAGCGGCAGGCCGCTCTTGTGCAACAGCTTCGAGCCGCCGAGTTCAGGCAGGTCGACGATCGCCGCGCCCTCCACCACGGTCGCACCCAGACGCTCCAGCAGCTTGCGGCCGGCCATCATGGTGCCGCCGGTGGCGATCAGGTCGTCGACCAGCAGCACGCGATCACCGGGCTTGCAGGCATCGGCGTGGATCTCCACGGTGGCGCTGCCGTACTCGAGCTCGTACTCCTCGGCCACGGTCTGGAACGGCAGCTTGCCCTTCTTGCGGATCGGCACGAAGCCGAGGTTCAGCTCGTACGCGATGATCGAGCCAAGGATGAAGCCGCKCGCGTCGATGCCGGCCACGAGGTCCAGCTCCTGGTCCATGTAGCGGTGCACGAATACGTCGATCAGCACGCGCAGGGTCTTGGGGTTCTGCAGCAGCGGGGTGATGTCGCGGAACATCACGCCGGGCTGGGGCCAGTCCGGCACGGTGCGGATGCGGTCACGCAGGTAACCGGTGACGTCGCCGAGGTCGGGGGACTGGATGAGGGAATCTGCCATGGGGATTTGCGTCGAAATGGAAATCGCGTGCCGCCTGCGGTAACGGGCTACCACCCGCCCCGCGCAGGGCCGCCGCACAATGGCCCGGCCGGCCTGGACCGGCTMCGGACACCCGTAACCATACAGGAGACTGCAATGGCCAAGAAAATTCTGATGCTGGTTGGCGACTTCGCCGAAGACTACGAAACGATGGTGCCCTTCCAGKCACTCCAGATGGTGGGCCACGTGGTCCACGCCGTCTGCCCGGACAAGAAGGCCGGCGACCACTGCGCCACGGCCATCCACGACTTCGAGGGCGACCAGACCTACACCGAGAAGCGCGGCCACAATTTCACGCTGAACGCGACGTTTGCCGATGTCGATCCGGCTGCGTATGACGCAATCGTCATTCCGGGCGGCCGCGCCCCCGAATACCTCCGCCTGAACGACCGCGTGCTGGAGATCGTGCGCCACTTCGCCACGGCGAACAAGCCGATCGCGGCGGTCTGCCACGGCGCCCAGTTGCTGGCCGCGGCCGGCGTGCTCGAAGGCCGCACCTGCTCCGCCTACCCGGCCTGTGCGCCGGAAGTCCGGCTGGCGGGCGGCAAGTACGCCGATATTCCGGTCGATCAGGCCCATACCGACGGCAACCTCGTCACCGCGCCCGCGTGGCCGGCCCACCCGGCATGGCTGGCCCAGTTCCTGACCGTGCTCGGGACCCGGATCACCCAGTAGTCATCCAGTCGACGTACAGTAGAGCCTTCCGAACGCGGCGCCAGCCCCCGGCGCCGCCGTCGCAGGAGGCATGCCGATGTGCGAGATCTTCGTCCGGGCCAATCCCGATTCCTACCAGACCCAGTCCCGCTCGCTGCGGCTGCACGGCGTGGCCACGAGCATCCGCCTGGAAAACCTGTTCTGGGAAGTGCTGGAGGAACTGGCGCAGCGCGACGCGATGACGGTCAACCAGTTGCTGACCCGGCTCCATGACGAACTGGCCGAGCATCGCGGCGAAGTGTCGCTGTCGGCCAATTTCGCGTCATTCCTGCGTGTGTGCTGCTTGCGTTACCTGATGCTGCAGGGCGAAGGGCGGATTCCAGCCGATAGCCACGTGCCGATCCGATCACTTGACGCCCACGCGGTGCTGGACGGCCTGCCGCCGTCCTGGGGCGGCGAAGGCTCCTCCCTCAATTCCTGAGCCGCTCTCTATATATAGAGGCGCTCAATCCCGCAGCAGCCGTTCCTCGGCGGACTCCAGTGCCTCCGGCGTGCCGCGCAGCACCACGATATCGCCCGGTTCCAGCACGGTCTCCGGCTGCGGATCGAAGGCGCGGATGCCGCGCCGGCGCACCGCCGTCACCTCCACCCCGATCCGCTCCAGCCCCAGCGCGCCCAGCCGGCGGCCCACGGCCGTGTGCTCGGCGCCGAGCGAGACCGAATGGAGCCGCACGGTGTCGCGCTCGATCATGTCCTCTTCGTCGTCCCGACCGTGGAAGTAGCCGCGCAGCAGGCTGTAGCGCGCGTCACGGGCCTGCTGCACGCCGCGCACCACGCGGCGCATCGGCACACCCAGCAACACCAGCGCGTGCGAGGCCAGCATCAGGCTGCCCTCGATGATCTCGGGCACCACCTCGGTGGCGCCGGCCTTCTGGAGCGTGTCCAGCTCGGAATCGTCCACGGTCCGCACGATCACGGGCAGCGCCGGCGCCAGCTCCTGCACGTGGTGCAGCACCCGCAGCGCCGACGGCGTGTTGGCATAGGTCACAATCAGCGCGGCGGCGCGGTGGATACCAGCGGCGATCAGCGCCTCGCGGCGGCCGGCATCGCCATAGACCACGGTGTCGCCGGCCCCGGCGGCCTCGCGCACGCGGTCCGGGTCGAGGTCGAGCGCCACGTAGTTGATGCCCTCGCGCTCGAGCATATGCGCCAGGTTCTGCCCGCTGCGGCCAAATCCGCAGATGATCGCGTGCTTCTCGGTCTGCAGGCTCTGGGCGGCGATGCGGGTCATGTTCAGCKACTGCATCAGCCATTCGTTGGCGGCAAAGCGCAGCACGATGGTGTCGCTGTACTGGATCAGGAACGGCGCCGCCAGCATCGACAGCAGCATCGAGGCCAGGATGACCTGGATCAGCACCGGATCCACCAGCCCGATACCATCGATCTGGTTCAGCAGCACGAAGCCGAACTMCCCCGCCTGCGCCAGCCCCAGCCCGGTACGGATGGCCACGCCCTGCCGGGAGCCGAACAGCCGCGCCAGCACCGTGATCAGCACCAGCTTGAACAGGATCGGCACGAACAGCAGGCCCAGCACCAGCCAGATGTGGTCGATCACCACATTGATGTTCAACAGCATGCCGATGGTGACGAAGAACAGCCCCAGCAGCACGTCGCGGAACGGCTTGATGTCCTCCTCCACCTGGTGCCGGTAAGGCGTTTCCGAGATCAGCATGCCGGCCATGAACGCGCCGAGCGCCATCGACAGGCCCAGCCGCTCGGTCAGCGCGGCCATGCCGAGCGTGACCAGCAGCAGGTTCAGCATGAACAGTTCCTGCGAGCGCCGCGCCGCCACCACGTGGAACCAGCGGCTCATCACGCGCTGGCCAAGGAAGAAGATCAGGCCGAGGGCCACCACGATCTTGACCGTGGCCACCCCCAGCGCCGCCGCCAGCTCGCCGGGGTCGCGCGAGAGCGCCGGGATGACGATCAGCAGCGGCACCACGGCCAGATCCTGGAACAGCAGCACGCTGATGATGTTGCGGCCGTGCTCCGCCTCCAGCTCCATGCGCTCGGAAAGCATCTTGGAGACGATGGCCGTCGAGGACATGGCCAGCGCCCCGCCCAGCGCCACCGAGGCCTGCCAGGTCAGCCCGATCCAGGCCGAGAGCGCCCATCCGGCCGCTACCACGAGCAGCATCGTCAGCACCACCTGGGAGCCGCCCAGCCCGAATACGAGCCGTTTCATCGAGCGGAGCTTGCCCAGGTTGAACTCGAGCCCGATCGAGAACATCAGGAAGACCACGCCGAATTCGGCCAGGTACTTGGTCTGGGCGGAATCGTTGGCCAGCGCGAGCGCGTGGGGACCGATCAGGATGCCCACCGCCAGGTAGCCCAGCATGGGTGGCAGTTGCAGCATGCGGAAGGCCACCACGCCAAGGACGGCGGCGGCCAGCAGCACGAGGGTCAGTTCCAGCGGAGAATGCATTCGGCGGGCTTCGGGGAAGACTTGGGGCTTGACCTGGAACGAGCCGGCCGGGCACGCGCGCCGTCCCGGCATCGGTGCCTCGCCGGGGAAACACGGCAAGCGGCGGTCGCCCGGACCCCATGGCAGAAAAGCCGGGCCGGTCGCCATCGCATTCGTTGGTATACTTCGTCGCCATGATAGCCAATTTCGATGCGGAACGAGCACTTAAGCTCGCCCGCCATACCCTCCAGATCGAAGCCGACGCCGTTTCCGCGCTGGCTGACCGACTGACGCCCGCGTTTACCAAGGCGGTCCAGATGATCCTGGGCTGCACCGGACGCGTGGTCGTGTCCGGCATCGGCAAGTCCGGCCATATCGGCCGCAAAGTGGCGGCCACGCTGGCTTCCACGGGTACGCCGTCGTTCTTCGTGCACCCGGCCGAGGCCAGCCACGGCGACCTGGGCATGATCACCCGCGACGACGTGCTGATTGCGTTCTCCAATTCCGGCGAGACGGCCGAGCTGCTGTCGATCGTCCCGATCGTCAAGCGCATCGGCGCCGGGCTGATCTCGGTCACCGGGAACCCGGAATCGAACCTCGCCAAGCTGTCCGATGCCCATCTGGACGGCGCCGTGGCCCAGGAGGCCTGCCCGCTGAACCTGGCCCCGACGGCCAGCACCACGGCGGCGCTGGCGCTGGGCGACGCCCTGGCCGTGGCCGTGCTGGATGCGCGCGGCTTTGGCGAGGAAGACTTCGCCCGTTCGCACCCGGGCGGCGCGCTGGGCCGCAAGCTGCTGACCCACGTGCGCGACGTCATGCGCACCGGCAACGGCGTGCCCGAGGTGCGTGAAAACACCCCGCTGGCCCAGGCGCTGATGGAAATCACCCGCAAGGGCCTGGCCATGACGGCCGTGGTGGACCCGGACGGCCACGCCATCGGCGTGTTCACCGACGGCGACCTGCGCCGCCTGCTGGAAACCCCGCGCGACTGGCGCACCGTGCCCATCGGCGAGGTCATGCACCGTAACCCCCACGTGGTGAACCAGGACCAGCTGGCCGTGGAAGCGGTGCAGATCATGGAAGCGAACCGCATCAACCAGCTGCTGGTGGTCGATGGCGACGGCAAGCTCGTGGGCGCGCTCCACATCCATGACCTGACCCGCGCCAAGGTCATCTGAGCGGGGCCGGCGATGCGCGACTTCTTCGGCAGGATCTCCGGTCTGGTCATGCGGCTGCTGCCGCTGCTGCTAATGGCGATGGTCGCCGGCAGCACGTTCTGGCTGGTGCAGATCAACTCGCCCCATGAGGACGAGGCCGCCCAGAACCGCGCCAAGCGCCATGAGGCGGACTACTACATGGACCGCTTCTCGGCCACGGAACTGGACACGACCGGCGCCACCAAGATGCGCTTCACCGGCGTGAAGATGATCCATTTCGAGGACGACCAGACCTACGAGGTGACCACGCCGGCCATGCGCGCCTACCAGCCGGACCGCCCCCCGGTCACGGTCAACGCGGACCGGGGCGTGATGAACTCGGAGGGCTCGGTCATCGACCTGTACGGCAATGCCTTCCTGGTGCGGCAACCCGGCGTGGATCCGTCGAAGGACCCGCGCATGACCGCTGCATCGCAATATTTCCAGTTGCTGGTCAATGACGACATCGTCAAGACCGATAAAGCGGTACAACTCACGCGCGGCCCGTCGGTGATGACGGCCAACGGACTGGTCTTCAACAATGTCACGCGCGAAGTACAATTGCTCGGCAACGTACGCGGCACCATCGTCATGAATCCGCCGTCGGGGCAGGCCCGGACCACGCAGTAAGCACAACAACAAGCACGCCAGGCGCCGGCAACGGATCGCCCGTCATTCTCTCAGCTGACCAACATGACCCCATCCCTGACGACGTTGTCCTGTCGCCGCATCGTGCCCGCCCTGGCGGTGGCAATCGCCGCGCTCGGCGCGACCCTGGCCCAGCCGGCCCTGGCGGAGCGTGCCGACAAGGACAAGCCGCTGGTGCTGGAGGCCAACAACGCCAGCTATGACGACGTGAAGCAGATCTATACGCTGACCGGCAACGTCGTGCTGACCAAGGGCACGATGGTGCTGAAGTCGGACGCCGCGCAGATCCGCACCGACCCCGAGGGCTACCAGTACGCGGTGGCCACGGCCAATCCGGGACGCCAGGCGTATATCCGCCAGAAGCGCGACGGCGTGGACGAATACATCGATGGCTGGGGCGACCGCATCGAGTACGACGGCAAGCAGGAAATGTCGAAGCTGATCGGTCATGCCCGCGCGGCGCGCATCGCCGGCGCGAAGACCGTCGACGAGATCCGCGGCGCCGTGATCACCTACGACAGCCGCAACGAGTACTACACGGCTGCCGGCGGCGACAACAACACCTCCACCGGCAACCCGTCCGGCCGCGTGCGCGCCGTGCTCTCGCCGCGCGCGGACCCGGCCAGCGGCGCCGCCGCGCCGCCACCGCCGCTGGAACTKAAGCCGGCGCCCGCGCCCGGCAAGCCCTGAACCCCGGACGCGCCCGCCGCGTCACGCATGCATTGACCTGATGAACGACTCCGCCACGCTCGCCCCAAACGCCTCCGCAGCCCCGTCGGCCGCCCGTACCGACAGCAGCACGCTGGTCGTGCGCCACCTGAAGAAGCGCTACGGTTCGCGCACCGTGGTCAAGGACGTCTCGCTGGACGTGAAGAGCGGCGAGGTGGTCGGCCTGCTCGGTCCGAACGGCGCCGGCAAGACCACGTCGTTCTACATGATCGTGGGCCTGGTGGCACTGGATGAGGGCGACATCGTGCTGGACGACCAGCACATCAGCGGCCTGCCGATCCACGAGCGCGCCCGCATGGGCCTGTCCTACCTGCCGCAGGAGGCCTCGGTCTTCCGCAAGCTCAACGTCGAGGAAAACATCCGCGCCGTGCTCGAGTTGCAATTGGAGAAGGGCAAGCCGCTGCCGAAGGCCGAGATCGAACGCCGCCTGGATTCGCTGCTGGATGACCTGCAGATCGCCCATCTGCGCAACAACCCGGCGCTGTCGCTCTCCGGCGGCGAGCGCCGCCGCGTGGAAATTGCCCGGGCGCTGGCCTCCGCGCCGCGCTTCATCCTGCTGGACGAGCCGTTCGCCGGCGTGGACCCCATCGCCGTGGGCGAAATCCAGCGCATCGTGAGCTTCCTGAAGGCGCGCAACATCGGCGTGCTGATCACCGACCACAACGTGCGCGAGACGCTCGGCATCTGCGACCACGCCTACATCATCAGCGAAGGCACGGTGCTGGCCGCCGGCCAGCCTGAGGAAATCATCGCCAACGAGTCCGTGCGACGCGTGTACCTGGGCGAAAATTTCCGCATGTGACCCATCGGCCGCCGCGTGCGGCCGCGCTTCTCCCGGCCTCCACGGCGACAGCCGGGGTCGATCAGGAAGTCAGAGCGATAGGCGATAGCAATTTCCGTTCCATAGTCGGAAGGATGCGCATAGAATAGGTCGCATGAAACCGTCGCTTCAGCTTCGTCTCTCGCAACATCTGGCATTGACCCCGCAGCTGCAACAGTCGATTCGATTGTTGCAGCTCTCGACGCTTGAACTCCAGCAGGAAGTGGAACAGGCGCTGACCGAAAATCCCCTGCTCGAACGCGAAAACGACTGGATCGAAAGCCCGTTGCGGGTAGCCGCCGATGGCTCGGTCAACCTCCAGAGCGCCCCCGCGCCGGCCTCCTCCGAGCCTCAGCCCAACGGCGACGCGCGCACCGATGGCGCGTCCGGCGGTGAGGACGACAACTACAACGACAACGGCAGCGAGGACTACGGCAGCGACTGGAGCCTCGACGACTTCGCCCGCCGCCCCCAGGGCGACGAGGACGAAAAGTCGCCGATGCAACTGCGCGATGCCGAACCCACGCTGCGCGAGCACCTGATGGGGCAGTTGGCCCCGCTGAAGATCTCGGTGCGCGACAAGGGCCTGGCCATCTTCCTGATCGAATCGCTCGACGATGACGGCTACCTGAGCGCCTCGCTCGAGGAAATCTGCACCGAACTGCCCGAGGAACTCGAATTCGAGATCGACGAAGTCCACGCGATCCTGACCCTGCTGCAGAGCTTCGACCCGCCCGGCGTGGGCGCGCGCAATGCCGCGGAGTGCCTCAGCCTGCAATTGCGTCGCCTGAAGCACTCGCATCGTGAGCTGGCGCTGACCATCGTCAATCATCATCTGGAACTGCTGGCCGTGCGCGACTACACGCGGCTAAAGAAAGCGCTCCAGGTGGACGAAATAGCACTGAAGGCGGCACACGAACTGATTCGCTCGCTGGCGCCGTATCCGGGGCACGCGTTCAACCGTCCCGAGGCCGACTTCGTGGTGCCCGACGTGTTCGTGCGCAAGAGCGGCAGCGGGTGGATCGCGGCGCTCAATCCGGATGTCATGCCACGGCTGCGCATCAACGACATGTATGCGCAGATCCTGCGCGGCGCGAAGGGCGAAACGGGGACGGCAGGCCTGCAGCAGAAGCTTCAGGAGGCGCGGTGGCTTATCAAGAACATCCAGCAACGATTCGATACGATCCTGCGTGTTTCGCAGGCAATTGTGGAACGTCAAAAGAACTTTTTCACGCATGGCGAAATCGCGATGCGCCCCTTGGTTTTGCGGGAAATAGCCGATACACTCGGTTTACATGAGTCGACCATTTCCCGGGTCACCACGAATAAGTACATGGCCACGCCCATGGGTACTTTCGAGTTGAAGTACTTCTTTGGGAGCCACGTCTCTACGGAGACTGGCGGCGCGGCCTCCTCCACGGCAATCCGCGCGCTGATCAAGCAACTGATAGGAGCCGAAGACCCCAGGAATCCTCTTTCCGACAGCCGGATCGCCGAACTGCTGGGTGAGCAAGGCTTCGTGGTCGCACGCCGCACGGTGGCGAAATACCGCGAAGCGCTCAAGATCCCCGCAGTCAATCTCCGCAAGACTTTGTAGCCGAGCCGCAACCGCCTGCCTGGTGCGGCTCTTTCAGAAGGAGAAGCGCTATGAACTTCAAGATCAGTGGACACCACCTCGACATCACGCCCCCGCTGCGTGAGTATGTGGAAACGAAACTGGAGCGAATTGTCAGGCATTTCGATCAGGTCATCGGCGTGAGCGTGCTGCTATCGGTGGACAACCACAAGGAGAAGGACCGGCGCCAGTACGCGGAAATCAATCTGCATCTGAAGGGGAAGGACATCTTCGTCGAAGCGCATCATGAAGATCTGTATGCGGCGATCGACTGTCTGGTCGACAAGCTCGACCGCCAGGTCATCCGCTACAAGGACCGCGTACAGGGCCACGATCGCGAGGCGGTGAAGTACCAGATGGCCGCCCAGCAACTGACGCAGCAGTAGACACCTGCAGGCAACCGAAAACAGAGCGGTTGCCGACCCTGCAGAGGACTGAAAAGAAGAGCTCAAGCCGCGCAATCAGCGCGGCTTTTTTGATGGGCGCGCGCCATGGCGGTGACGGTGCGGGCACCTGGAATGTTTCGTTACCTTATTGCCACGCCGGAGGGCGACCCGGGGCCCCCGGGAGCGGTCAAAATGGGAACAAGTGTTCGCAAGCCGCCCGCCTCGGTGTATGCTCCGCCATACAAATAACGACAGGACGGCCCCGGGACACCCCGGGTGGGCAAGCCGGCCGGCACGTCGTGGCACCGCCGCGACCCCGGCGCTGCATCGCAAAATCGCGGTGGAGCCCTGCTCTATAATGGCCGGACGCTCCAATGCGGGCGTCCCAGACAAGATCTCGGTACCCAAGTTTCGCCCCGAATCCGGCGGGACGGCCTTCGCGCCCCGGCCCGCTAACCTGACTTCTCGCGCATCGCCCATGAATCGTTTGGCCAAATTGCTGCCACCCGGCAACATCCATCTCGACGTCACCGTCACCAGCAAGAAGCGGGTGTTCGAGCAAGCCGGGCTCCTGTTCGAGAACAACCATGGCGTGGCGCGTGCTACCGTGACCGATAACCTGTTCGCGCGCGAATCGCTGGGTTCCACGGGTCTGGGTGCCGGCGTGGCCATTCCGCATGGCCGCATCAAGGGTCTCAAGCAGCCGCTGGCCGGCTTCATGCGCCTGGCCGAGCCCATTCCGTTCGAATCGCCGGACGGCAAGCCGGTGTCGCTGTTGATCTTCCTGCTCGTGCCGGAACAGGCCACGCAACAACATCTGGAAATCCTGTCGGAAATCGCCCAACTGCTCTCGGACCGCGAGATGCGCGAGGGCCTCGCCACACTGCCCACGTCGGAAGCGGTGCATGATCTGCTGACGCAGTGGCACCCCTGACTCCCGCCCCAACGGCCGCCTGAAACGGCCTGTCCGCCCCCGAAAGTCATACGCGCATGGAACTCACCGGCGTCACCTCGCAGTCGATCTTCGACGACAACGCAGCCGATATCAAGCTCTCGTGGGTCGCTGGCCTGGAAGGGGCCGACCGGGCCTTCGACGTGGAATTCGCCCGCGAAGCCACCTCGGCGGCGGACCTCGTCGGCCACTTGAACCTGATCCACCCGAACCGGATCCAGGTGCTCGGCAAGCCGGAAATCCTCTACTACCAGCGCCTCGACGACGAGCCGCGCAAGCGCCAGATGGGCGAGCTGATCCTGCTCGAGCCGCCGTTCCTCGTCGTGGCGGATGGCATGGAGCCGCCGCCAGACCTGGAGCTGCGCTGCACGCGCTCGTCCACGCCGCTGTTCACCACGCCGGTGTCGTCGGCGGCTGTGATCGACCATCTGCGGCTCTACCTGTCGCGCATCTCCGCCCCGCGCGTGACGATGCACGGCGTGTTCCTCGACATCCTCGGCATGGGCGTGCTGATCATGGGCGAGTCCGGCCTGGGCAAGAGCGAACTGGGCCTGGAACTGATCTCGCGCGGCCACGGTCTCGTGGCCGACGATGCGGTGGATTTCGTGCGACTCGGACCCGACTTCATCGAGGGCCGCTGCCCGCCGCTGCTGCAGAACCTGCTGGAAGTGCGCGGCCTGGGCCTGCTCGACATCAAGACGATCTTCGGCGAGACGGCCGTGCGCCGGAAGATGAAGCTCAAGCTCGTGGTGCAGCTCGTGCGCCGCAACGACGGCGAGTTCGAGCGCCTGCCGCTTGACTCGCAATACCTCGATGTCCTGGGCCTGCCAATCCACATGGTGAAGATCCAGGTGGCAGCCGGCCGCAACCTGGCCGTGCTGKTCGAGGCTGCGGTGCGCAATACGATACTGCGCCTGCGCGGCATCGACACCTTGCGCGACTTCATGGACCGTCAGCGCGCCGCCATGCAGGCGGACGTGGTCTCGCGCGGCCAGGGCCGCCTGCTCTGATGCGGTGGCGCGTCAACGCGCCACGGCTCTCCATCGTTTGTGCTGTAATGGGCATCGAGCCAATGGATCGGACCCATTCGTAGTGTTTCCACAGCCAAGGAGAGAAGCATGAAGAAGCTGATCGCGATGTGTTTGCTGGTGACCCCGCTGCTGGCCACGGGCGCGTTTGCCCAGAGTGCCTCGGCCCCCGCCGCCTCTGGCGCCAAGGCGCCCAACGCCCAACAGGACAAGATGAAGGCCTGCAACGCCCAGGCCACCGGCAAGAAGGGCGACGAGCGCAACAAGTTCATGAGCGACTGCCTCTCCAACAAGCCCGCCGCCGCCGCCGAACCCAAGACCCAGCAGGACAAGATGACCGCCTGCAGCAAGCAGGGCAAGGGCAAGAAGGGCGACGACTACAAGAAGTTCATGAGCGATTGCCTGTCCAAGCCGGCGGCCTGATCGTCACTTTTTGTGCGCCGGGTGTCATGACGCAGCCATCACCCGGTGCTATCCTTGCAGGGCTATGCGGATCCTCCTCATCACCGGAATCTCCGGCTCCGGCAAGTCTGTCGCCCTCAATGTCCTGGAAGATGCAGGCTACTACTGCGTCGACAACCTCCCGGCACAATTCCTGCCCGAGCTGACCAGCTACCTGGCCGAGCAGGGCTATACCCACCTGGGCGTGGCCACCGACATTCGCAGCCGCGAGTCGCTGGCGCGGCTGCCGGACACCGTGCGCCAACTGGCCGCCGCCGGCCATCAGGTGCAGGTGCTGTTCCTGACCGCCAACACCGACGCGCTGGTGCAGCGCTACTCCGAAACACGCCGCCGCCACCCGTTGTCCGGGCGCGTGGCCGAGGTACCCGCCCTGCCGGGCAGCGCCAATGCCGATGCGGCACCGCACGATACCTCGCTGATCGAAGCCATCGAGATGGAGCGCGAGCTGCTGAGCCCGCTGGCCGAATCGGCGCACCGTATCGACACCAGCAACGTCCGCACCAACACGCTGCGCAGCTGGATCAAAGAGTTGATCCGGGGCGAGGACAGCCAGCAGCTCACGCTGCTGTTCGAATCGTTCGGCTTCAAGCATGGCGTGCCGAGTGACGCGGACATGGTCTTCGACGTGCGCTCGCTACCCAACCCCTACTACGACCTCGCGCTGCGCCCCCTCACGGGCCGCGACGTGCCGGTGATCGACTTCCTGCAAAGCCAGCCGATGGTGCTGGCGATGGCCGAGGACATCCGCGCCTACGTGGAGAAGTGGCTACCGAGTTTCATTGCCGATAACCGCAGCTACCTGACCGTGGCGATCGGCTGCACGGGCGGCCAGCACCGCTCGGTGTTTATCGCGGAAAGACTTGCCAACTACTTCCGGGCACATGGTAATGTGCTGGTCAGGCACCGCGAGCTTGCCCCGGCAGGCTGACGCGCCAACGTCCCTCCCTGGCAGTGGAACCGGAACCGGCATCGCATGTCGTCACATCCACCAGACACTGGTCATTCGACGCATCCCGCGCCTGATCTGGACGCGCTGCCCCTGTTTCCGCTCCACACGGTACTGTTTCCCGATGGCCGCCTGCCGCTGCGCGTATTCGAGGCGCGCTATGTGGACATGGTGCGCAACTGCATGCGCGACCACACGCCGTTCGGCGTCTGCCTGATCGCGAGTGGCAACGAGGTGGCGCAGCAGGACCAGCCCACCGTGCCCGAAGACGTGGGCTGCCTGGCCGATATCGTCGACTGCAATATGGAGCAACTGGGCGTGCTGCTGATCGAGGCGCGCGGCCGGCAACGCTTCCAGGTCCTTTCCCACAGCACGCGTGATGACGGCCTGATCGTGGCCCGGGTGGAGTTGCTGCCGCCCGACGAGATCGACTGCAAGCTCGAATTGCTCGGCGAATGCCTGTCGGCGCTGCGGCGCATCGTCAGCGCCATCCATGCAGAGCAGGCCGACAAGTCGCGCCTGCCCTTCAACGAGCCGTATCACTGGGACGACCCGAGCTGGGTCGCCAACCGGCTCTGCGAATTGCTGCCCGTGCCGCTCAAGGCCAAGCAAATGCTGATGGCGCTACCCKATGCCGGCATGCGCATCGAGATCGTCCACCGCTACATGCGTCAGCATCACATCGTCTGACGCCTCTCGCCGTTTCCTGAATTTTCCCTAGAACAAGCCGCCGCGCGCCTGATCTTCGAGCAGCCGCCGCACCGGTGCGGGCGTGCCGAGCGCATCGAGATCGTCGAGCGACAGCCAGCGCCGGCTGACGCCATCGTCCGCGCCGCCGCGCAGCGCCAGCGCGCCCAGGTCCACCCGCACCGCGCGGATCAACAGGCGGAAGTGCGTGAACACGTGCGTCAGCTCCCCGGCCAGCGTCGCAGAGGTCGGCTCGCCGAATTGCCGGGCGACCTCGCGCGCGGCGTCCTCGGCTGCGTCTGCATCGAAGGGCACCGTGTCGACGGGCATCTCGGGCAGGCTCCACAGGCCGCCCCAGATACCGCTGTCGGGTCGTAGATTGACGAGAACGTCGCGGCCGTGGCGGATGATCAGCATGACGGTGCTGCGCTCGGGAATCGCGGCACGCGGCTTGGGCGTCGGCAGCGTGCCGGTCAGGTTCTCGCGGCGCGCCACGCATTCGGCGGCCAGCGGGCAGGCCGCCGCATCGGCCAGACAAACCGGCTTGCCGCGCGAGCAGATCGTCGCGCCCAGGTCCATCAACCCCTGCGTGTAGGCCACCATGTCTTCGGCCTGATGCGGGCCGGCGGGCGGCAAGGCGCGCTCGGCCAGCGCCCACATCCGCATCTCGATGGCCCGCTCGCCCGGATAGCCGTGGATGCCGAACACGCGCGCGAACACGCGCTTCACGTTGCCGTCGAGGATGGGCGAGCGCACGCCGGCGCTGAACGCGGCGATGGCAGCCGCCGTCGAGCGGCCGATGCCGGGCAGCGTGACCAGCACGGCCGGATCGGTCGGGAACTCGCCGCCGTGGTCGTCCATGACCGTCTTCGCGCAGCGGTGCAGGTTGCGCGCGCGCGAGTAGTAGCCCAGGCCGGCCCAGAGCGCCATGACGGCGTCGGCCGGCGCGGCGGCCAGCGCGGCCACGGTGGGCAGCGCGGTCACGAAGCGCTGGAAGTACTCGATCACCGCCGCCACCTGGGTCTGCTGGAGCATGATCTCGGACAGCCAGATCCGGTACGGGTCGCGCGTGTTCTGCCACGGCAGGTCGTGCCKGCCATGCGTGCGCTGCCACGTCACCACGCGGGCGCCGAAGTCGTCGKGCACGGCAATGTCGGGGCTGGCTGGGAGGGTGGGGGCGGCGGCTGACTTGCGGGGCATTGCGGGGCGGTGGGGAAAAGAAAAGCGCCGCTCTAAGGCGGCGCCACATGATACCGCGATGCGGTGCCCGGTCAGGCCGCGCGCGCGCCGTGCTCGACTGCCGGTTCGACGAGAACCTTGGCAAAGCCCTCGATCTTGGTGCTGCGCTCGTCCAGGCCGTTGAGCACCTGTTCGAGTTCGGCGATGCGGCTTTCCAGCGTGTCCGTGGCCTCGTGGATGCGTTCGATCGAATCCACCCGGCGGCGCAGTTGCTTCTGATGCTCGCGCACCTGCGCCTCGAGCGGCGTCATCACGGACTTCAGCCAGATCTCGATATCGCGGTTCAGGTCTCGGAAATTCTCCAGAACCCGGCTCGCCATCGTCGCGAACGCGTTCTGCACCAACTGCGGCCGCGAACGGGTCAGCATGTTCACCGTGCCGAAGTGGTTGTTCACCAGTTGCAGCGTTTCCTGCAGCTCCACCGCGTAGCGCGAGGTGACGAACTGCATCGGCGCMGGCAGCGTGAAACCGTGCTCGGCGTTGAAGCGGCGATACATGCTGTCCACCAGTTGATGCAGGCCGGCGATCTTCTGGTCGGCATCGTGGATCAGGCCGGTCAACTGGCCGAACAGCGCCTCCATGTCCTCGCGCAGGCCGCGCGAGAAGAATCGCTCCTTCATCTGCTCGCGGGCGTCACGCATGGTGCGGCGCACGTCGCGCAACTGCAGGCTCTTGATGATGTCCGCGCTGTGGCGGCCGAAGACCAGGCGCAGCGCCTGGAACTTCGAGATGCTCTGCTCGAATTCCTCTTTCTMGCCCTGCACGCGCAGCAGCATGTGCTTGACCATCGCGTGGTTCTTGCCGCGCAGGCCGCGCAGCTCGAACAACTGCTCGACGATGTCCCGGCGGCGGCTTTGCAGTAGTTGCTGGGCGCCGCGCGACATGTCCTGCACCAGGCGCTGGACCTGATCGGACACGATCTCGCGCCGCTGCGGAATCAGCTGGTCGGACAGCACGTGCTCGAACTGCGGCAGGTTGCTGCGTACCAGCATCGGCTGGTCATKGGTGACCTTGGCGACCAGGCCCTTCTGCGCCGACACCGGGTAGACGCGGCGCTCCTCGATGCCGAGGATCTGGGCCGTCGAGCGAACCTGCCGCGAAATCTCCGAGGCAATCTCCGGCGACGACTTGAGCGGGTCCCACAGCCCGTCGATCTTGTTCAGCACGGCCAGGCAGCCCCGGCGATGGCCGGCGCCCACGTGGCTGCGCCACAGTTCGAGGTCGCTCTTGGTCACGCCGGCGTCGGCGGCCAGCACGAAGACCACCACGTGCGCATCGGGGATCAGCCGCAGCGTCAGTTCCGGCTCGGTACCGATCGCGTTCAGGCCCGGCGTGTCGAGGATGACCAAGCCCTGGCGCAGCAGCGGGTGCGGGAAGTTGATCACCGCATGGCGCCAGCGCGAGATCTCGACCATGCCATCGGCATCGACCGACCACGCGGCGTCCGGGTCGTTCTCGTTATAGAGGCCGAGCGATTCGGCCACGGCCGGCGTCACGCGCGTGGTTTCCACCACGTGYTGGAACGCGGCCAGCATGCCCTCGGGCGACGACGGGTCCAGCGGCACCGTAGTCCAGTGCGAATTGGACGAGCCGGGCTCCATGAAATCGGCCGTGGAGGCGTCGTGCAGGCGCGTCTCGATCGGCAGCAGGCGAATGCTCGGCTGCTCGTTCTCGTCGTAGCGCAGCTCGGTCGGACACATCGTGGTCCGGCCCGCCGACGACGGCAGGATGCGCCGGCCGTAGTCGGCAAAGAAAATCGCGTTGATCAGTTCGCTCTTGCCGCGCGAGAACTCGGCGATGAACGCCACCTTGAGGCGGTCGCTCTTGAGAACGTTCTGAATGCGCTGGACGCGGTCATCCGCGGTAGCGTCATAGAGGTCGTACTGTTGCAGCCACGACTGGAATTCGGCGAGAGACTGAAGGACCCCGGTTCTCCAGGCGCCATATTGTTCGAATTGATGGGCGAGGCTCGTCATGGAGTTGTGCGCGTTCGCTGTTTCGGCTCGGATTTATTGGTTCGAACTCGTACGACCCGCCTCGCGCAAGGCTACCCGTTGACCCTCGGACCCCGCCACGAGACGCGCACCGGATCAATGCCACATTAGTGGGAGATTCGGCGCTTTTTGTAACTTTTTATGTCTGCGCACACGATACATGGTTTGTGTCGGATTTTGTGGAATTCACGTCCCTTGCGCGCGCCGCCGTCACAGAGTGTTGCGCGGAGCCATCGGCAATGCCGGACGACAATGTATGGACATTGGATCGTCACGCGCACCAAGCCACCGAGACCCCCGTCAATGCTGGCAATGCGGGCAATAGAAGGTGGAACGCTGGCCCTGCACGATCTGGCGGATCGGGGTGCCGCAAACGCGACACGGCTCGCCGGCCCGGTCATAAACGAAGCAATCCAGCTGGAAGTAGCCGCTGCTGCCATCGCTGCCGACGAAGTCGCGGAGCGTGCTGCCGCCCCGGGCGATGGCCTCGGCCAGCGTCTCGCGCACGGCCACGGCCAGCTTGTCGCAGCGCGCGAGGCTGAGCCGGCCCGCCGCCGTGGTCGGCCGGATGMCGGCCCGGAACAGGCTTTCCGAACAATAGATATTGCCCACGCCCACCACGATCTCGCCGGCCAGCAGCGCGGTCTTGATCGCCACGGACCGACCCCGCGTATGGCGATGGAGCCAGGCGCCGTCGAAGCGCGGATCGAACGGCTCGAGGCCGAGCTTGCGCAGCAGCGGATGCTCGCCGAGGTCCGCCTCTGGCAAGGGGCTCCAGATAATCGCCCCGAAACGGCGCGGGTCGCGGAAGCGCAGGGTCACCGGACGGGAATCGGGGGAATCCGGGGCTTCAGGGACATTGGGGGCATCAGGGGGGGCGTCGGGCGCGGCCAGGACGAGGTCGAGGTGATCGTGGGTGCCCGGGGATGGTGCATCGGGATAGACCCGCAGCGTGCCGGTCATGCCGAGGTGAATCAGCAGCCAGCCGGTGTCGGTGTCACCTTCCAGGCCCTCCGCGCCACATCCGGTGCCGGCCGCCGGCAGGCATTCGATCAGCAGGTACTTGCCGCGCCGCTCGACGCGCCCGATCACGCGCCCGGCCAGCCGCGCCTCCAGTTCCGGCTCCACCGGCCAGCGCAGGCCGCGGTGACGCACCGTCACGTCGACAATACGCCGCCCCACCACGTGCGGCAGCAGTCCGCGCCGCGTGACTTCCACTTCCGGCAATTCCGGCATCGCCCCAGGACCTCCTTCTCGACTTCCGTCGGCCTTCCCATCAGAACCTCTTGCCCGGTTTGGCGCTCCAACCTCGCAGGAACCCGCGGCGCGCGCGGCGCGCTGTGCGGGTTCCCAAACGCATTGGCCCCTCGCGGCAAGCAGGGCATTGTAGCGGCAGGCTACAATGCCTCTCATCCATTCCTACGCCCCCGCGCGCCCGGAGCATCGATTTCATGCCGGACTTCCGTTCGTCCCTTCAGGCCATGCGCCCGGACCTCATTCCGATGACAGCATTTCCCGCCGCGCCCGCCGGCCCCGCCAGCGGCTTGCGCCGCCATGCGCGTGCGCTGGCCGTCTCCGCCTGCCTAGCATTCGGCGCGTTCGCCACGGTGGCGCACGCCGCGCCACCCCGGGTGGCGCAGGGCGACGAAGAAGCCATCGACGTGCCGCCGCCGGCCTCCGTGACCAAGCCCCGGGCGCCGCGCACGCCGCTGCCGAATGTGTCGCTGACGCCGGACATCCTCTATCGGGTGCTGGCCGCCGAGATCTCGCTCCAGCGTGGCCTGGTCGGCACCGCCTACCGCACCTACCTGGACCTCGCGCGCCAGACGCGTGACCCGCGCCTGGCCCAGCGCGCCACGGAAATCGCGTTCAATGCGCGGATTTCGCAGCAGGCGCTGGACGCCGCCCGGCTCTGGACCGAACTGGCGCCTACATCGCCCGCCGCGCGGCAAGTGCTTTCCACCCTGCTGGTGCTGAACGGCCGCTGGGACGAGGCCGAGCCGCTGCTGGTGCAGCAGCTGGCCAGCTMGCCGCCGGGCCATCGCCCGGAAGCCATCCTGCAGATGCAGCAGCAGATCTCGCGCACCAGCGATCCGGCCGGCGCCGTGGCCGTGCTCCAGCGCGTGACCGCCAACGACACCAAGTTCGCCGAGACGCATCTGGCCATTGCCCGCGCCAAGGAAGCGGCCGGCGACAACGCCGGCGCGCTGGCCGAGCTGGACGAGGCGCTGCGCATCAAGCCTGACCTCGAGCCCGCCGCGCTGATGGCCGCCGAACTCCAGGCCGAGAGCGCGCCGGACAAGTCCATCGCCCTGCTCAAGCGCTTCCTGGCCAAGGCACCGGCCTCGGTCAACGGCCACATCACGCTGGCCCGCCTGTACCTGCAGAAGAACGACATGGAAGCCGCGCGCGCCGAGTTCGAGGCGCTGCGCAAGGTCGCCCCGAACGACCCGCGCGTGCCGCTGGCGCTGGGCCTGACCAGCCTCCAGGCGCGCAGCTACGACGACGCCGAGCGCTACCTGCAGGAATACCTGCGCATGGCCGAGAAATCCCCGGCCGCCAATCCGGACGTAGCCTTCCAGTACCTGGCGCAGATCGCCGAGGAAAAGAAGGATTACGCGCAGGCCATCCAGTGGCTCGACCGGATCGAAGACAGCCGCCTCGCACCGGCAGCCCAGGCCAAGCGCGCGCAGCTGCTGGCGCGCATGGGCAAGCTCGACGACGCCCAGGCCGTGTTCAGCGACATGCTGGCCGATGCCGAGGACATCGCCGACCCCGGCCAGCGCGGCCAGCGCATGGCGGCGATCCGCCAGGCAGAAGTGGCCACGCTGATCGACGCCAAGGCCTACGACCGCGCGCGCAAGTCACTGGAGGAACGCGTGCGCGTGGAGCCGGACAATGCCGACTGGGTCTACGAACTGGCGATGCTCGACGAGCGCGAGAAGCGCTACGACAGCATGGAACGCGGCCTGCGCAAGGTCATCGCCATGCAGCCGGAGCAGAAGCAGGGCTACAACGCGCTCGGCTACTCACTGGCCGACCGCAACGAGCGGCTGGCCGAAGCCCGCAAGCTGCTCGAACGCGMGTCCGAGCTTGGCCCGGACGATCCCTACATCATGGACAGCCTGGGCTGGGTGAAGTATCGCCAGGGCGAACTGCAACCGGCCGCCGAACTGCTGCGCAACGCCTACTCGAAGGCGCCCGAGGCTGAAATCGGCGCGCATCTGGGCGAGGTGCTCTGGCAACTGGGCCAGCATGACGAAGCACGCCGCACCTGGACCGAGGCCGCCAAGGCGGAGCCCGAGAACCAGACCCTGATCGACACGCTGCGCCGTTACAACCAGAACGTGCTGCTGTCCAAGTAAGCTGCCAACCGGCCCGGGCCGCCCGCCATCCGATGCAATACCGTGCGATGGAGGGCGCCGGGGCGCTGTTGTGCGATGGTCGCCCTGGCGGCCATCGCCACCTCGTCATACATCCCGATTTTTCCCACCGACGACTCATGACCATGCTCCGATCCCGTCGCCTGGCCCTGTTCTGCCTTGCCGCCCCGCTCTGGCTGGCCGGCTGCGCCAGCGTGGCGCCCTCGCGCGGCTTCGACGCCGGCGAGACCGCCCGCAGCGAGCACTACTCGGGCCGTTTCGCCGCCAACTACACCCGCTTTGGCCGCAACGAAGGCGTGCAGGGCAGCTTCCGCTGGGAGGAACAGGGGCGTAACGTGCGACTGGACCTCGTTTCGCCGCTGGGCCAGACGCTGGCCGTGGTGACGTCCACGCCCTCGGGCGCCACGCTCGACCTGCCCAATGAGCCGCCGCGCAACGCGCCCGAGGTGGACGCGCTGATGGAACAGGCGCTGGGCTTCTCGCTGCCCGTCTCGGGCATGCGCGACTGGCTGCACGGCCGCCCCGCGCCGGGCGCGCCGGCCAACGCCACGCGCGACGTGCGCGGCCGCCTCGACACCCTCACGCAGGCCGGCTGGACCGTGCGCTATGTGGATTGGCAGGAGCCGCCGGAAGGTGCCACCGTGGCCACCGCCCGGCCGCGTCGCATCGACATGGCGCGCGACGGCGGCCCGTCGCCGATGACCGTGCGGCTCGTGATCGACCCGGAGGCCCGCCAATGACCGCCGCCATGACCACCGATACCTCCCTGCCGCCCCCGGACCTGCGCGACTGCCCGGCGCCGGCCAAGCTCAACCTGTTCCTGCACGTGACCGGGCGCCGCCCGGACGGCTACCACACGCTCCAGACCGTATTCCAGCTAGTCGACTGGTCGGACACCCTGCACTTTCACCGCCGCGACGATGGGGTGATCGCCCGCACCACCGACATCCCCGGTGTGCCGGCGGACACCGACCTCGTGGTGCGCGCGGCGCGTGCCCTGCAGCAGGCCAGCGGCACCCGCTTCGGCGCGGACATCGCCATCGAGAAGCGGCTGCCGATGGGCGGCGGCATCGGCGGCGGATCGTCCGATGCGGCCACCACGCTACTGGCGCTGAATCACCTCTGGGGCGTGCGGCTGCCGCGCGACGAACTGATGCGGATCGGCCTCTCGCTGGGCGCCGATGTGCCGGTGTTCGTCTTCGGCCAGAACGCCTTCGCGGAAGGGGTGGGCGAGGAACTGACGCCCGTGGATTTGCCGTCCAGTTGGTTCGTCGTCATCCACCCGCGCCAGCACGTGCCCACCGCTGCAATATTTTCGGACGAACGCTTGACAAGGGATACGCCCATCTCCATAATTACCGACTTCGCTGCTTGCACAAACAAATTCGCTTTCGGTCGCAACGACCTGCAAGCGATAGCAACAGCGAAATTCGGCGAAGTTGCCCGAGCCCTTGAATGGCTGAGACAATACAGTCCCCATGCAAGGATGACCGGTTCCGGAGCCTGCGTGTTTGCCCGTTTCGACGATCAGCAAACTGCGCAGCAGGTTGTGGAACAGGTGCCATCGGAATGGGATGGCAGGTGTGTGAGTAGTTTGTCGCATCACCCGCTCGCAACATTCGCATAGCAAGTTTTCGTCTGGCGAGGTGCTTCAGTTTGGCGCCGCGACAGTCGATAAAGGTTGTGTAGGGGAGTCGCCAAGTTGGTCAAGGCACCGGATTTTGATTCCGGCATGCGAGGGTTCGAATCCTTCCTCCCCTGCCATTACTTCCTATAGTGTTCTGACGAACACTCGCAGAATCGGCTGCCGGCAATGGCCGGCGGTCACAAAATCTCCCCCAGCAGCAAGACAGGTGCCCCGAATGAGCAGCGAAGGCTTGATGGTATTTACCGGCAACGCCAACCCCAAACTCGCGGAGGCTGTCGTACAGCACCTCGGCATTCCCCTGGGCAAGGCACTGGTAGGCCGTTTCTCCGACGGCGAAGTCCAGGTCGAAATCCAGGAAAACGTTCGCGGCAAGCACGTCATCGTGCTGCAGTCCACCTGCGCGCCGACCAACGACAACCTGATGGAACTGATGGTGATGGTCGATGCCCTCAAGCGCGCCTCGGCCCGCAGCATCACCGCCGCCATGCCCTACTTCGGCTATGCCCGCCAGGATCGCCGCCCGCGTTCGGCGCGCGTGGCCATCTCGGCCAAGATCGTGGCCAACATGCTCGAAGTGGCCGGTGTAGAGCGCGTCCTGACGATGGACCTGCACGCCGACCAGATCCAGGGCTTCTTCGATATTCCCGTCGACAACATCTATGCGTCGCCCGTGCTGCTCGGCGACCTGCGCGAGAAGAACTACGGCGACCTGCTCGTCGTCTCGCCCGATGTTGGCGGCGTGGTCCGCGCCCGTGCGCTGGCCAAGCAACTKAACTGCGACCTCGCGATCATCGACAAGCGTCGTCCCAAGGCCAATGTGGCCGAGGTGATGAACATCATCGGTGAAGTGGCAGGCCGCAACTGCGTGATCATGGATGACATGATCGACACCGGCGGCACGCTGTGCAAGGCCGCCCAGGTGCTCAAGGAGCGCGGCGCGCTGAAGGTTTTCGCCTACTGTACCCATCCGGTGCTGTCGGGCGGTGCCGCAGCCCGCATCGCGGCGTCCGAGCTGGACGAAGTGGTGGTGTGCGACACCATCCCGCTGTCCGACGAAGCCCGCCAGTCCGGCAAGATCCGCCAGGTCTCCACCGCCCCGCTGCTGGCTGAGACCTTCACCCGGATCGTGAAGGGCGACTCGATCATGTCGCTGTTTGCCGACCACTGATGCGCGCTGGGTAGCCGCTGCATAGCGATACCTGCTAGAATTTTGGGCTTTACCGCATTGGCTGCCAGGTTTGGCGGCCAATGTGCTTCAAGCGGCACTACATTCTCGTCGTGCCGCTTCGGTCGAGGCTGTCTGGTCGCGGACAGCCTTCTTACTATTTGGAGTACACCATGAAAGTCATCGCTTTCGAGCGTAGCGTACAGGGAACGGGTGCGAGCCGCCGCCTGCGCAATTCCGGCAAGACCCCCGGCATCATCTATGGCGGCGCCGCCGAGCCCAAGATGATCGAACTGGATCACAACGCGCTGTGGCACGCCCTGAAGAAGGAAGCGTTCCACTCGTCGATCCTGGACCTGGAAGTGGGTGGCGCGTCCGAGAAGGCGCTGCTGCGCGCGTTCCAGATGCACCCGTTCAAGCCGCTGGTGCTGCACGTTGATTTCCAACGCGTGTCGGCCACCGACAAGATCCACGTCAAGGTGCCCCTGCACTTCATGAACCAGGAATCCGCTCCTGGCGTGAAGCTGGGCCACGGCATCGTGAACCACATCCTGAACGACCTGGAAGTGTCGTGCCTGCCGGCCGACCTGCCCGAGTTCATCGAAGTGGATCTGGGCCAGGCCGAACTGGGCCAGACCCTGCACCTGTCGGACGTGAAGCTGCCGAAGGGCGTGACCGCCATCACCCACGGTGACGACAACCCCGCCGTTGCCAGCATCTCGCTGCCGGCCGGTGGTGTGTCCGAAGCTGCTGAAGGTGGCGAAGCCGCTGGCGAAACGCCGGCTGCCTAAGCCTTCTCGCGCATCGAAGAAACCGCCGGTTCGCCGGCGGTTTTTTTTCGCGCGGGATTTTCGCCAGCGTTTTGACGTATGCTGTCTCGCGCCAGACTCTCCCGACCTTCCCGATTCATCGCATGATCAAGCTCATCGTCGGCCTCGGCAATCCCGGGGCGGAATACGAGGCCACGCGGCATAACGCCGGCTTCTGGCTCGTCGACCAACTCGCCCGCATGGGCAGCACAACGCTGCGCGTGGAGGGCCGCTTCCACGGCCTGGCCGGCCGCGCCCGGCTCTGGGACCAGGACATCTGGCTGCTCAAGCCGTCCACGTTCATGAACCGCTCCGGGCTCGCCGTGGTGTCGCTGGCGCGCTTCTACAAGATCCTGCCGGACGAGATCCTGGTCGCGCACGACGAGATGGACCTGCCTGCGGGCGCGGTCAAGCTCAAGCGCGGCGGCGGCGCAGGCGGGCACAACGGGCTCAAGGACATTGCCGCGCACCTGACCACCCAGGAGTACTGGCGCCTGCGGCTCGGCGTGGGCCATCCGCGCAATGCGCCGGGCGGCGCCGGGGCGGGCCGCGAGGATGTGGTCAACTATGTGCTCAAGCCGCCACGCAAGGAAGAGCAGGAAGCCATCGACACGGCGATCGACCGCAGCATCGGCCCGCTGGGGCTGCTGGCGCGTGGCGAGAACGAGCGCGCGATGATGGAGCTGCACACGGGCAAGTGAAGGGTATCTTCCGGCCCAGTGTCAGCAGGCAATAAAAAACCCCGCGATGCGGGGTTTTTTATATGCCGGACAACCCGGAACGGGTACGGCCCGAGTGCTGAATAATGCTCAAGCCGCATGCCGCGCGGCGGTCAGCAGCCGGTAGCGCTGCATCAGCACCTCCTGGGACTCCACGCGGTTCGGGTCCTTCGGAATGCAAGCCACCGGGCATACCTGCTGGCATTGCGGTTCGTCGAAGTGGCCGACGCACTCGGTGCACTTGTTGGGGTCGATCTCGTAGATCTCGGGCCCCATCGAAATTGCTTCGTTCGGGCACTCGGGCTCACAAACGTCGCAGTTGATGCAGTCGTCAGTGATCAATAGCGCCATGATATTTCCTTCCTGCGACCCGCCCGCGCCCGACTGGCCGCGTCGGCGGGTTCGAAGGCTCCATTCTATTCCGCTTTGCCAATCTTCTCTTGCAGCCAGCGCTCCACCGAGGGGAATACGAACTTGCTGACATCGCCGCCCAGCACGGCAATCTCGCGCACGAAGGTGCCCGAGATGAACTGGTACTGGTCCGAGGGGGTCAGGAACATCGTTTCCACGTCCGGCAGCAGGTAGCGGTTCATGCCGGCCATCTGGAACTCGTACTCGAAATCCGACACCGCGCGCAGGCCGCGCACGATCACGCGCGCATTGTTCTTGCGCACGAAGTCCTTGAGCAGGCCCGAGAAGCCTTCCACGCGCACGTTGGGATAGTGCCCGAGCACTTCCTTCGCGATACCGATGCGCTCCTCCAGCGAGAAGAACGGGCGCTTGTTGGGGCTGTGCGCCACGCCGACCACCAGCTCGTCGAAGATATTCGACGCGCGACGGACGAGATCCTCGTGTCCCCGGGTCATGGGATCGAATGTACCGGGATAGACCGCGACGACCATATTTCCTCCTTTGGGGTGCCCGCTGCCGGCCTTGTGGCCGATCGATGGATTCTGGCTGCGTGACGAGCGTTGAACAAACAACAGCGGCGTAGTGTAACGCCAAATGCGGCATTTGGAAGTCCATCCACAGGCTTTCTGCGGCGTTGCAGCACGCCCGCAAACGCTTGCCCGGCGCGGCAACTCGTCGTACGACTATCCTGCTTCGCCCTGCCCCGGCACCTTGTGCTGGAGCAGGTGGAAGTGCACCGCGCCCGCGCGGGCCTGCCGCACGATCTCGAGCGAGGCCGGCACCGGCGCATCGGGCCCGATCAGCGCGTGGTCGGTCTCCACATAGACCGCCCCACCCGGCCGCGACAGCCGTGCTGCATGCTCGAGCGCCGGCCCGAGCCAGTCCTCGGCGAACGGCGGGTCCAGGAAGATCACGTCGAAGCTGGCGCCCGGCATCTGCGCGGCCACGGCGAAGGCGTCGCCCTGGATCACCTTGACCTGCTCGGCGTCGAACCGGTACTGATTGTCGCGCAACTGGCGCGCCACACGCGGGTTGGCCTCCACCAGCGTGACGGCCGCCGCGCCACGGGACGCCGCCTCGAAGCCAAGTGCGCCGGAGCCGGCAAACAGGTCGAGGCAGGTCATCCCGGACATGTCCTGGCCGAGCCAGTTGAACAGGGTTTCCCGAACGCGGTCAGGCGTGGGCCGCAGCCCTTCGGCCTCGAGGACCGGCAGCAGCGAGCGCTTCCAGCGCCCGCCAATGATGCGGACCTGCGCCGGCGCCTGGCGAGGGGAGGGAGAAGCAGATCGCCCGCGCGGTGCGGGCGATGGTTTGGTGCGCGAATTCATGCCGTGATTGTAGAGCCTGCCGCGCCCCGCCACACCCTCTGGCGGCTGCGCGGCTTCACAATCAGAATCGTCTCAACGATCGATGCTGCGCCAACCCGGCGCCAAGTTAGCGCCAACTCAGGGTTGCACCGGGCCGCCCACGATGACCGTGGCCATGGCATCCGGATGCACGTGCTTCTGGAAAGCCGCCCGCACCTGCTCGCGCGTGACCTTGCCGATCTGCGCCGTCCAGGTGTCGAGATAGTCGAGCGGCAGGCCGTACCAGCCGATGTTCGCCACGTTGGTCAGCAGCTTGCGGTTGCTGTCGATGCGCAGCGGGAAGCCATTGACGAGGTTGTCCTTGGCGGCGCGCAGTTCGGCGTCGGTCGGGCCGGTCTGCACGTACTGCTTCAGGATCTCGCGCACCAGCCGCAGCGCCTCGTCGGTGTTCTCCTTCTTGGTCTGGAGCGTGATGCCGAACGGCCCGGGCTGCTTCGCCGGCGCGAAATAGCTGTCCACGCCGTAGGTCAGCCCGCGCTTCTCGCGCACCTGGTCAGTCAACCGCGAACTGAACCCGCCGCCGCCGAGCACGTAGTTGCCCACCAGCAGGGCGAAGTAGTCGGGGTCGCCGCGCGCGATGGCCGGCTGGCCCATCGCCACGCTGGCCTGCTGCGCCGGATGGGGGATGCGCTTCTCGCTGCCCGGAATCGTCATCTGCACGTCCGGCACCTTGGGCGCGGCCACGCCGTCGGGGAGGCCGCGCGTCAGGTCTTCGGCGATCTGCTCGGCCTGCTTGCGGTCGATGGCGCCGATCAGCGTGACCACGGCGCGCTTGGCGGTGTAGTTGTCGCGCCAGAACTTCAGCAGGTCATCACGCGAGAT
This sequence comes from Cupriavidus sp. 05T42, assembly GCF_056396345.1. Lineage (NCBI taxonomy): Bacteria > Pseudomonadati > Pseudomonadota > Betaproteobacteria > Burkholderiales > Burkholderiaceae > Cupriavidus > Cupriavidus sp. 05T42. The sequence continues at coordinate 42,310 of NZ_JBFTLH010000008.1, read as the reverse complement.
GGCGGCCACCGATTCCGGCGTGGCCGACACTCCGTACGGATGGTTCGGATACACGGCCTTCGACAGCGTCTTGTCGGCGATCACGCCGGGACGCGAGTCGCCCTCGCGGATCGCGGTAATCAGGCGCTGCTTCTCGCGCTCGACCACGGCCGCCGGATAGGTCGGCGCCTTGATCAGCTGCCCGGCCAGCCGTAGTGACTGCTCACGTTCGGGCGAGGCGGTCAGCGTGCGCAGGCCGATGCCGCCACGGTCGCCGCCAGCCGCGCCGCCAAAATCGGCACCCGTGTCGGCGAAGGCATCGGCCACCTGGGCTTCATTGCGCGCGGGCTGGCCGTCCTGGGCGGCCGCGCCCTTGTCGAGCAGCGCGGCGGTCAGCGTGGCCAATCCGGCCTTGCCGGGCGGGTCGTAGCGGCCGCCGGCGTCGAAATCGATATTGACATCGAGCATCGGAATCGACGGACTCGGCACGAAGAACACCTTCGCGCCGGTGGAGGCCGTCCAGTTCTCGATGGGCAGCGCGGCCTGGGCCACGGAGCCGGCCAGGAGGGCAATCGCCCCGCAGGCCACCCCGGCCAGCCGGCGCACCATCCGTGGCGAGGCAATCGTCATGACGGACAAGGACATCGTGGCTCCTCAGTGACGCAGCCCTTCCGGGGCGGCAGTCTTGGGCTTGTTGGGGTCGATCGGCTGCGGCACCAGCGTGGCCACGGTCAGGTTGTCATCGTTGAAATACTTTGCCGCCACGGCTTGCACCTGGGCTGGCGTGACTTCCTTGATCTTGTCGAGCATGCGGTCGATCTGGCGCCACGAGATGCCGGAGATCTCAGCCGTGCCGATCTCCATGCCCTGGCCGAATACCGAGTCGCGCTTGTAGATCTGGCCCGCCACCACCTGCGCCTTGACGCGCTTCAGCTCTTCCTCGGACACGCCGTTCTTCGCGATGCGCTGGATTTCCTCGCGCAGGGCTTTTTCGATCTCGTCCGTGGTGTGGCCGTTGGCCGGGGTGCCGTCGAGCACGAACAGCGATTCGCCGCGATTGATGCTGTCGTAGCCCACGTTCACGTCGTCGGCCAGGCGCTGCTCGCGCACCAGTTCGCGGGTCAGGCGGGCGTTGTCGTAGCCGTTCAGCACGGCGGACAGCACCTCCAGCGCGTACGGATCGACATCCTTCTCCACGTCATGCAGGCGCGGCACCTTGTAGGCCATGACCATGTACGGGTTCTCGGCCGGCGCCTTGACCCAGATGCGCTTGATGCCCTTCTGGGTAGCCTCGAGCTGGGTCTTGCGCAGCGGCAGCGCGCGCGGCTTGAGCTTGCCGTAGTAGCGTTCGGCCAGCGCGCGCACCTCGTCCGGCTTGACGTCGCCGGTCACCACCAGCAGCGCGTTGTTCGGCACGTACCAGGCCTTGTACCAGGCCTGCACGTCCTCCACGCGCATGTTGACGAGGTCATCCATCCAGCCGATCACCGGATGCCGGTAGGCGGCGGCGGTGTAGACCGTGGCCAGTAGCTGCTCGTAGACGGTGCCGCGCGGGGAGTCGTCGGTGCGCAGGCGGCGCTCCTCCATCACGACTTTCATCTCGCGGTCGAATTCGTCCTTCTTGATGATGAGGTTGGCCATGCGGTCGGCCTCCAGCTCCATCATCCTCGGCAGGTACTGCTTGGCGATCTGCTGGTAGTAGAGCGTGAAATCGCGGTTGGTCATGGCGTTCTCGCGACCGCCGAGCATGGCGATCTGGCGCGAGAACTCGCCCACCGGCACCTTCGGCGTGCCCTTGAACATCATGTGTTCGAGCATGTGGGCCACGCCCGTGGTGCCGCTCACCTCGTCKATGCCGCCCGTGCGGTACCAGATCTGGTGCGCCACGGTGGGCGCGCGATGGTCTTCCTTGACGATCACGCGCATGCCGTTGGAGAGCTGGAATTCGGTGGTGCCCGCCTGGGGCTGGCCCACCGCGGAAGCGGTCCGCGCTCCGGAAGGCGGGCCCTGCGGCGTGGGCGCGGTGGTCTGGGCCATCGCCGCGCCACTAAATCCGGCGAATCCGCCAAATCCGGGCAATCCTGACAGGCCGGAGAAGGCGAAAGCAGCAACCAGTGTGGGAAGGACGCGCCGCGAGAGGCGGGCGGTGGGCATTGATCGGATTCGGGCGGCGCCCGCTCCGGACAAGACAGCGCAATGGTTCATGCGACCCCGTCTGCTAGAATTTTGGCGATTGATTCTACCGGGGTATTGACCCCTTTCCCTAATGTTTAGTTTCTGGAAGAAGCGCAAGGCCGAGCCGGCCCCTGCGCCCGCCGAGCCGCCGGCTGCCGAGCCGGCGCCGGCCATCACGCCGGCACCGGTGGCCTCGCCCACCGCTGCCCCCCAACCCCAGCCGTCGCCCAGCCCGGCGCCGGCGCCCTCGCCTGTCCCCGCTCCAGCTCCAACGCCTGCCCCGGTTCCGGTTCCGGTCCCCGTGCCGGTGCCTGTTCCTGTTCCGGTGCCTGTCCCCGTCCCGGTTCCGGCCCCCGCACCTGCCCCGGTTCCCGCTCCGGTGCCGGTCCCGGTTCCCGCCCAAGTGCCGCCTCCGCCGCCGGCGCCGGTCGCCTATGAGCCGCCGGTTGTCGAGGAACTCGAACTAACGCCGCCGCCAACCCAGACCGCCGAGGCCAAGCGTGGCTGGATGACGCGCCTGCGTGCCGGGCTGTCGAAGACGAGCCGAAACCTCGGCACGCTGTTCGTCGGCGTGAAGGTGGACGAGGCCCTGTTCGAGGAACTYGAAACCGCGCTGCTGATGGCCGACGCCGGCGTCGAAGCCACCGAGTTCCTGCTCGGCGAACTGCGCCGCCGCGTGAAGAACGAGCGCCTAGAGACCGCCGAAGCCGTGAAGATCGCCCTGCGCGAGCTGCTGACCGACCTGCTGCGCCCGCTCGAGAAGACCATGGAACTGGGCCGCGAGCAGCCGCTGGTGATGATGATCGCGGGCGTGAACGGCGCCGGCAAGACCACCAGCATCGGCAAGCTCTGCAAGCACTTCCAGGCCTACCACCAGTCGGTGCTGCTGGCGGCCGGCGACACCTTCCGCGCCGCCGCGCGCGAGCAACTGACGATCTGGGGCGAGCGCAACAACGTCACCGTGGTCGCCCAGGAAGGCGGCGACCCGGCGGCAGTGATCTTCGATGCCGTGAACGCGGCGCGCGCGCGCAAGATCGACATCGTGATGGCGGACACCGCGGGGCGCCTGCCCACGCAGCTGCATCTGATGGAAGAACTGAAGAAGGTGAAGCGCGTGATCGGCAAGTCGATGCCGACGGCCCCGCACGAGGTGCTGCTGGTGATCGACGCCAACACCGGGCAGAACGCCCTGTCCCAAACCCGCGCCTTCGACGACGCGCTGGGCCTGACCGGCCTGATCGTGACCAAGCTGGATGGCACGGCCAAGGGCGGCATCCTCGCCGCCATCGCCCGGCAGCGCCCGGTGCCGGTGTACTTCATCGGCGTGGGCGAGAAGGTGGAAGATCTTCAGCCATTCAAGGCGGACGAATTCGCTGAAGCACTACTCGGTTGAGCACGGCTGGCTTTGGCCAGCTTCCCCTGCAAAACCAGCATGGCGAGCCCCCGGGCTCGCCATTTTCGTTTTATCGCTAGCGCCTCGCTGCGACTTGCCCCTCCGGCAGGCCCGTTTGGCTGCCGGAAGGGGCTGGACTAGCTGCGTGGCCAACGTTGACTGACATCAACCGTCGTCCCAGGGATGGCTGCTGCAATGGCTCGCCCCCCGGCATTCTTCACCTGAGGACGAGAACCATGAATGGAACGTTGAAGCCACGCAGGATGCGCGCCTGGCTCGGATCGCTTTGCGTCGCCACGCTGATGGCGGCGTGCGGCGGCGATGACAATGGCGGCGGAGGCGGAGGCACCGGCAAGGTCGATCCGCCGCCCGTGCCGCGCCAGACCATCGCCCTGTCGGGCCAGGTCTACCAGGCCGCCGGCGGGGGCAATCCCCACGGCCATGCCGCCGATGTCACCGTCAAGGTGTCCGGCGCCGATGGCAAGGCCGTGGTCGCGCAGGGCGCCACTTCGGCCAGCGGCGACTTTGCCGCGCTCGCGGTGCCAGCCGGCAATGCCGTGGTGCGGCTGTCGAAGACCGGCTACGTCGAGCAGGTGGTGCCGGTGACCGCCACGCGCGACGCACGCATCGAGGCCACGCTGCTGCCCGTCGGCACGACCCTCTCCGCGCCGGGCTTCCAGTCCGGCGGCACCTTTGCCGGCGGCGATGGCGCCAGCGTCACGGTGGCCCCCGGGTCGTTCGTGACCCCTGACGGCAAGCCGGTCAGTGGCACTGTGCAGATTGACATCACGCCCTACAGCGCGGCCGGCAATCCGGAAGGCTTCCCGGGCACGCCGTACCTGCGCCAGGACGGCGTGGACGGCATCATGGTCAGCATGGGCATGGCCGATTTCTCGTTCTCGCAGAACGGCCAGCCGCTGAAACTGGCGCCCGGCAAGACCGCGCGGATCTCCATCCCGCTCTATGCCGCCACCACGCCGGACGGCAGACTGCTCAAGCCGGGCGATACCGTGCCGGTCTGGAGCATGGACGACAGCACCGGCCAGTGGCGGCAGGCCACCGGCATCTCGGGCGTTGTCGTGGCATCGCCCGACAGTCCCACCGGGCTGGCGATGCAGGCCGATGTCGATCACTTCAGCTGGTGGAATTGCGACTACTTCCGGACCACCCGCGCCATGCGCATCAAGGTGCTCGATCCAGCCGGCGTGCCCTACTCTGGCCAGGCGTACCTGACCGCCACGTTCACCGAGGCGCCCGGGGGCTATGCCACCAGCGGCCACGCCGCGATCACGCTGGACGCCGGTATCACGTCCGTGTCCGTGCCGGACGATGCGGTCGACGGCAGGTTCTCGGTGCGCATCGGCAACCTCGGCGGCGGCGCAACCGTGAACAAGCTGCAATGGCGCGCGACCGACGAAGTGGTAGTGCGCCTGTCCGGGCTGCCCCAGATTGACTTGACACCCGGTACCGGATCGCTGGTGTTCTTCGATGCCGACAAGGCCGGCGGCAAGACCATCCAGTTCGCGCTCGCCACGCGCAACCTTGGTACGACGCCCCTGGAATGGCTGGTCGATGGTGTGCCCGGCGGCAACCCGGCAGTCGGCACGATTTCGGCCAGCGGGCGCTACCGCTCTCCGCGCGGCGCCGATCTGGACGCTGTACTGAACACCGGCGGCCGGCAGGTCTCGATCACCGTGCGCAGCACGGCCGACCATCTGGTCATGCGCCAGGCATCGGTGACGCTGGAGGGGCCGACGATCGTCATCGTCGGGCGACGCTATGGCGCAGGCGGCCGCACCACCGACGACATGACCACCTACACCGATGACAGCGGCTTGCACAGCCTGCCGACCTACCCGGTCCACAACCTGCACGACGACACCTTCCAGGCCTACTTCGGCAATGCAGGCCATCCGTTGCGGTCGGTGCAGTGGGAGCTCTCGTGCGGCATGGACATCAACTACGGCGTGAGCGACTGCGCCCCGTGGGCGCCGGGCGCTGCCATGGCCGCCGATGGCACGCTGACCATGCCCGATGTGTCGCCCATCATCCCGCCCGATCACACGATGGACCTCGTCGTCGGGGCGAGCTACGGCGTGCCGTCGCTCTGGCTGCGCGCCACCTCGGCCGACAAACCCGGTCTGCGCGGCGTCATGCAGCTCAAGGTGGTGCCGGTGGAAGACCCGGTGGGCGACAAGGTGGAGATCGTCTTGCCACTGGGCCTATCCACGCCCGGCGCGGCGGCGTCCGGGGCCGATGTGCCTAACGGCCAATACGTGGTCACCGACGGCCAGCTTGCGGTCCGCAGCACCGCCCCCGCGCTCGATGTCACGGCCCCCGTCACCTGGAGCCTCGTGTGCCTGACGAGAAGCGGCGCATCCTGCGCCTCTACCGCCTGGCGGCCGACGCTCACGCCGGACGGACGCCTGTCCGGCATGGCGGGTCAGCCGGGTCCGTGGAGCGGTGCCTATCTCTACGTGATGGCCGAATGGACGGCTGGCGGCGTCAGCAATCGCCTGACGCGCTGCATCGTCGGGCACGGTGATACGGCCTGCAAGCCGTTGGCCCCATAACCGCCAAATCGGCCAATCGGCCAATCGGCAACAAAAAAGCCCGGCATCGCTGCCGGGCTTCCTGCAAACGTCGGAACCATCCGATAAAAGCGGACTACTCGCTATCCGGCTGCGCCGCCGGCGCGGCCTTCTGGAAGGCTTCCAGCTCCATGCAGGCCGCGTGAATGCGCGCGATCTGTGGGAATCGGTCCAGATCGACGTTGAACCGGTKCGCGTTGAATACCTGCGGCACCAGGCACAGGTCGATCAGCGTCGGCGTGTCGCCAAACGCGTACCGACCCACGCGGCCGATCTGCTGGAGGTTGCCTTCGAGCGAGGCAAAGCCCTGCTCGATCCAGTGCCGGTACCACGCGTCCTTCGCCTCCTCCGCCACGCCCAGCGTGTGCTTGAGGTACTTCAGCACGCGCAGGTTGTTCAGCGGATGGATCTCGCAGGCGATTTCCTGCGCCAGTCCGCGCACGATGGCGCGGTCCAGCGGGTTGGCCGGCAGCAGCGGCGGCTCGGGGTGCGTTTCATCCAGGTATTCGATGATCGCCATCGACTGGATCAGCGGCTTGCCGTCGGCCACGAGCGTCGGCACCACGCCATCGGCGTTGAGCGCGCGATACTCGGGCTTGAGCTGCATGCCGCCTTCCTTGAGCAGGTGCACTCCCGCGTACTCGTACGGCAGGCCCTTCAGCTCCAGCGCGATACGCACGCGGAACGAAGCCGAGCTGCGGAAGTAGCTGTAGAGCTTCAGCATCGGCTCAGGCCACCTTGACGGTCAACTCGCCCACACCCTCGATGCGGCACAGCATGAGGTCGCCCTTCACCACCGGGCCCACGCCTTCGGGCGTGCCGCTGTAGATCAGGTCGCCGGGCTGCAATTCGAACAATTTCGAGAGGTACGACACCATCTCGGGCACCGACCAGATCAGGTCCGACAGATCGCCGCGCTGCTTCTCCACGCCGTTCACCGCCAGCGTGACCGCGCCCTTCTGCGGATGGCCGATCTCGGACACCGGCAGGATCGGGCCGATCGGCGCCGATTTGTCGAATGCCTTGCCGGTCTCCCAGGGGCGGCCGGTCTTCTTCGATTCGTTCTGGAGGTCGCGGCGCGTCATGTCCAGGCCGAGGGCGTAGCCGTAGACGTGGCTGGCGGCCTGCTCGACCGGGATATCCTTGCCACCCTTGCCGATGGCCACCACCAGCTCCACTTCATAGTGGCAATTGCTGGTGCCCGGCGGGTACGGGAAGGTGCCTTCGGTGCCGTCGGCCACGTAGCTMACCGCGTCGGACGGCTTGCAGAAGAAGAACGGCGGTTCACGATCCGGGTCCGAGCCCATTTCGCGCGCATGGGCGGCATAGTTGCGGCCCACGCAATAAACCCGGCGCACGGGAAAGCTTGCGCGGCTACCGCGCACGGGGACGCCAACGGGGGCTTGCGGCTCGAAAACGAACTCGGTCATCCAAACTCTCCAGACTGTTTTTCTGATGGAATCCGCGCCGGCGCGGCGCGGTAGGCCAAAAGCATACACCCATGCGTACGGCCGCATACAGTGGCGAATGAGCACCCTCCCCGCCCGCACGCGGCTGGTGCATTGCACAACTGTGGCGCTGCGGGCCGGCCCGGCCCGCACTAGTTCGCGCAGTCCCTTACCCGCCCATCCATCCGCCGTGCCCCGCCACGGCCCACCGTCCGCACCGACCCCGGGCGGACCCGCCCCGCGCTGCCTCCAGATCGGGATTTCCGGCAGGTTTTCCGCGCGCTTGTGCGCCGCAACGACGCTGGCACGTGGCTTGCGTTATCGCCTGCACGGCCAACGACGGCCGCGTGGTACCGAAGCACGAAGCTCGAAGCACCCGAACTCACAACCTGAACAACGCGTCCGCGCTGTCCACCATGGCACGCGCGGCGGGACAACGGCGTCCTGAACTGCAAGCTGGCGAAGGCGGGCTGCGGGTCGGGACGCCTTTTTCTTTTTTCGGAGCCATCGCCATGCCCTCTCGCCTCAAAGACGCCAAGCCCCTGCCCGCAGCCGTGGTCCCGGCCATCCCCGACGCAGCCCCAGCCAGCCAGAGCCGGCGCCGCGTGCTGGCCACCATCGCCGGGGCCGGCGTGATGACGCTGGTGGATCCGCTGGTGCGCAGCGGCGCCTGGGCGGCCGGCTCCGACGCCCCGGAAAAATCCGAAGTCCGCATCGGCTTCATCCCGCTGACGGACTGCGCCTCGGTGGTCATGGCGTCCACGCTCGGCCTGGACAAGAAGTACGGCATCAAGATCACGCCGAGCAAGGAAGCCAACTGGGCCAGCGTGCGCGACAAGCTCGTCAACGGCGAACTCGACGCCGCCCACGTGCTCTATGGCCTGATCTACGGCGTGCAGCTCGGCATCGGCGGCCCGAAGAAGGACATGGCCGTGCTGATGAACCTGAACCACAACGGCCAGGCCATCACGCTGTCATCGAAACTCGCCGAAAAAGGCGCGAAGGACGGCGCCAGCCTGAAGGCACTGATGATGAAGGAGCGGCGCGACTACGTGTTCGCCCAGACCTTCCCCACCGGCACCCACGCGATGTGGCTCTACTACTGGCTGGCCGCCAACGGCATCAATCCGATGCAGGATGCCAAGGCCATCACCGTCCCGCCGCCGCAGATGGTGGCCAACATGCGCGTGGGCAATATGGACGGCTTCTGCGTGGGCGAGCCGTGGGGCGCGCGCGCCATCGCCGACAAGATCGGATTTACCGTGGAAACCACCCAGGCGATCTGGAAGGACCACCCCGAGAAGACGCTCGGCACCACGGCGGAATTCGTCCAGAAGAACCCCAACACCGCACGGGCGATGGTCGCCGCCATCCTCGAAGCCTCGAAGTTTATCGACGCCTCGACCTCGAACCGCCGCAAGACCGCCGAGACCATCGCCGCCAAGTCCTATGTGAATACCGACATGGACATCATCCTGGACCGCATGTTGGGCCGCTACAGCAACGGCCTGGGCAAGACCTGGGACGACCCCGATTCGATGAAGTTCTACCAGGACGGCGCGGCCAACTACCCGTTCCTGTCCGACGGCATGTGGTTCCTCACGCAGCACAAGCGCTGGGGCCTGCTCAAGGAGCACCCGGACTACCTGGCCGTGGCCAAGCAGGTGAACCGGATCGATATTTTCAAGCAGGCCGCCGCCGCCGCGCAGGTGGCCGTGCCCAAGAGCGATTTCCGCACCGCCAAGCTGATCGACGGCGTGACCTGGGATGCCACCAAGGACCCCAAGGCCTATGCCGATGGATTCAAGATCAAAGCCTGACCTCGTCGTTTCCTTGATGTCCCGCTGCCCTCACCTCAGGAGCCAGACGTGAATGCCATTGCCCACCCCGCGCCGGAAGGCACACCCGCCATGACTTCGGACCTTGTCGACACCGACACCAAGGAGCAAACCCGCCGCCGGGCGGCGCAACTGGCCGCGCAGGAGCGGATGGCCGCCCGCCGCGAGGCGCTTGGCGCCGTCGTACGCAAGACGGTGCCGCCGCTGGTCGGCTTCGTCCTGTTCCTGCTGGTCTGGCACGGCATTGCCACGATGATTCCGGCGATTCCCACGCCGGGCGCCACCTGGAACGCCGCCGTGCCGCTCTTCTCCGATCCGTTCTATCGCAACGGGCCGAACGACCAGGGCATCGGCTGGAACATCCTCGCCTCGCTGGCGCGCGTGGCGGCGGGCTTCGGGCTGGCGGCGGTGGTCGGCATTCCGGCCGGCTTCCTGCTGGGCCGCTTCGCCTTCCTGAATGCAATGGCGGCGCCGGTGATCAGCCTGCTGCGCCCGGTTTCGCCGCTGGCGTGGCTGCCGATCGGGCTGCTGCTGTTCAAGGCGGCCAACCCGGCCGCCATCTGGGCCATCTTCATCTGCTCGATCTGGCCGATGATCATCAACACGGCCGTCGGCGTGACGCGCGTGCCGMAGGACTACCTGAACGTGGCGCGCGTGCTCGATCTATCCGAATGGAAGGTGTTCCGCAAGGTGCTGTTCCCGGCCGTGCTGCCCTACATGCTGACCGGCGTGCGGCTCTCGATCGGCACCGCGTGGCTGGTGATCGTGGCGGCCGAGATGCTCACGGGCGGCACCGGCATCGGCTTCTGGCTCTGGGACGAGTGGAACAACCTCAAGGTGGAGCACATCGTCATCGCCATCTTCATCATMGGCGTGGTGGGCCTGATCCTCGAGCACCTGCTGCTCGCGCTGGCCCGCCGCTTCAGCTACGGCAACAACTGACCGCCCCCCGAAGGAGCCATCGCCATGGAAAAGTTTGTCAGCATCGAGAACGTGGGCCAGACCTTCAAGACGCGCAAGGGGCCGTTCGTGGCCCTGCGCGACATCAACCTGGGCATTGCCGAAGGCGAGTTCATCACGCTGATCGGGCATTCGGGCTGCGGCAAGTCCACGCTGCTGAACCTGATTGCGGGCCTGACCACGCCCACCACGGGCGCGCTGATCTGCGCCGGGCGCGAGATTGCCGGACCGGGGCCGGAGCGCGCCGTGGTGTTCCAGAATCACTCGCTGCTGCCGTGGATGACGTGCTTCGAGAACGTCTACCTGGGCGTGGAGCGCGTGTTCGCCGCCACGGAGAGCCGCGCCCAGCTCAAGGCGCGCACCCAGGACACCCTGGCGCTGGTCGGCCTCACGCACGCCGAGAGCAAGTATCCGCACGAGATCTCGGGCGGGATGAAGCAGCGCGTGGGCATCGCCCGGGCACTGGCCATGTCGCCCAAGGTGCTGCTGATGGATGAGCCGTTCGGCGCGCTGGATGCGCTGACCCGCGCCCACCTGCAGGACGAACTCATCAAGATCGTCGCCCGCACCCAAAGCACCGTGGTCATGGTCACGCACGATGTGGACGAAGCGGTGCTGCTGGCGGACCGCATCGTCATGATGACGAACGGTCCGGCGGCCACGGTGGGCGAGATCCTGAAGGTGGACCTCCCCCGCCCGCGCGACCGCGTGGCGCTGGCCGACGACAAGGGCTACCACGCCTGCCGCACCGCCGTGCTGGACTTCCTCTACCGCAAACAGCGCAACCCGGCGCTGCGCGAGGCAGCCTGACCCCGGCGGGGATGCGTGGGATGGCGGGCGTGGGCGAAGCCGCCCTGCTCCGCTATCATGAACGGCAGAACGATCCACATATCCCCTCCCGCCATGACATCTGCCGCCCCGACCCTTCCGCYGTTTTCGGCCAGCAAGTACATCAAGGAGATTGGCCGCGGGGTCAATGGCGCCCGGGCGCTGCCCCGCGAGGACGCCCAGGTGCTGTTCGATGCGATGCTGGCCGGCCGCGTCTCCGACATCGAACTGGGCGCCGTGCTGATGGCCTACCGGATCAAGGGCGAGGCGCCGCACGAGCTGGCCGGCATGCTCGAGGCCGCCCACGGACACTGCGCCGCGCTGGCGCCGCCGCCGGACAAGCCCGTGGTCGTCATCCCCAGCTACAACGGCGCGCGCAAGCAGCCGAATCTGGTGCCGCTGCTGGCGCTGCTGCTGGCGCGCGAAGGCGTGCCGACGCTGGTGCACGGCTCGCGCGAGTTCAACGGCCGGGTGACGAGCATGCAGCTGTTCGAGGCGCTCGGCGTGCCGCTCTGCGCCACCACGCAGGCCGCGCAGGACCAGTTGCGCGACGCCGCCAATCCGCTGGCCGTACTGCCGATCGATGTGCTGTCTCCAGCGCTTTCGCGCCTGCTGGACAAGCGTCCAATCATCGGCCTGCGCAATTCCTCGCACACCATCGTCAAGATGCTGCAGCCGGTGGGCAGCCACACGCCGGCCGAGGCGCTGCGGCTCTATAGCTACACCCATCCGGAATACCGCGAGACGCTGACCGATTACTTCTCCCACGAGCCTGCCAACGTGCTGCTGGCGCGTGGTACCGAAGGGGAAGTGGTGGCGGATGCCCGCCGCAGCGGCCGCATCGACTGGCTGCACGACGGCCATCAGCGGACGCTGGTCGATCCGGTAGGCGGGTCGATTGGCGACGTGCCCGAACTGCCGCCGGGCACCGACGTCGGCCTGACCGCCGCCTGGATTCGCAAGGTGCTCGATGGCGACGCGCCGGTGCCGGCGCCCATCGCCACGCAGGTAGCGACCATCCAGGACTGCCTGAAGCAGGCCACGCGCGTGGCCTGGACGAGCCCGGTCTGACGATTACGGACGATTACGGACGATTAGAGCCGATTAAGGCCGGCGCGGAGGCAGCGGAATCCGCTCGGTCTCGCCCGGCACGTGCGGGAACTCGTCGTTCTCCCAGCGGCGCGCGGCGTCGTCGATGTCTTCCTTGGTGCTCGCCACGAAGTTCCAGTAGATGAAGCGATGGCCGTCGGTCGGATCGCCGCCCAGCAGCATCACGCGCGCGGCGGTGGTCGCGGTCAGCGTGGCCGGCTCGCCCGGCACCAGCACGGCGAGGTGTTCCCCCGCCAGCGCCTCGCCATCGATCGTCACATCGCCTTCCACCGGATAGAGCCCGCGCTGCACGTGCTCGGGCGGAATCACCAGCGTCGCGCCGGCTTCCATGTCGATGGCCACGTAAAGCGTGCGGCTGTACACGCGGACCGGGGATTCCGCGCCGAAGGCGTCGCCGGCAATCACGATCATCCGCACGCCGGGCAGCTCCAGCTTGGGCAACGTGGCGCCCGGGTGGTGGTGGAACGACGGCGGATCCTTCTCATGCGCCTTCGGCAGCGCCACCCAGGTCTGGATGCCATGCAGCAGCGGACCGGCCTGGCGCGCGGCGTCTGGCGAACGCTCCGAGTGCGTGATGCCGGTGCCGGCGGTCATCCAGTTCACGTCGCCAGGGCGAATCACCTGCTCGCTGCCGAGGCTGTCACGGTGCGTGATCTCGCCTTCGAACAGATACGTCACGGTCGCGAGGCCGATATGTGGATGGGGCCGCACATCCATGCCATTACCCGGCGGCATCGACACAGGACCGAGGTGATCGAAGAAGATGAAGGGGCCCACGGTCTGCGTGGCGGCGGCGGGCAGCAGGCGGCGGACCGTGAACTCGCCGATGTCCCGCACATGGGGCTTGAGCAAGTGTTCGATGGCAGACATGACAGGACTCCTGGCAATGGGATAACAACGGGAAAACAGCGGAAAGCTGGCCGCCAGTGTAGCGAAATGCGCAATACAGCATCCCGAAATCACGATGAAACCGATCGGGGCGAGTTCCCTCTAATCATGGTACGCGACGCTGGCGGCCCGCCAGCCCTTGCCAGACAAGGCGCGGACGCCGCACCGAGGCCCATTAGACTATCCCAACAACGACATTCATTGTCCGGAACTATCAACCCTATAGAAGCTCTAACTTAGCACTCGCCGAACCTGAGTGCTAATATGCGTTGCAGTGCAGTGACTCTTCCGATTCTGGAATCGAGGCACGCCGGCAACCTACCGCCGGATGCGAAAGGAGCAATAAGCGTGACCGCAGTTCTGTCTGCCGACCCAACCAAGATTTCTGGCCGTCTGCCGATGGCCCCCAAGAATGCCGCCGCTGGCAGCCTCGCGCTCGCCTTCCCGGCCGCAGTGGGCAATCTGGATAGCTACATCCAGGCTATCCACCGGATTCCGCTGCTGACCGCCGAGGAAGAGCAGCGCCTCGCGCGCGACCTGCGCGACCATGAATCCGTCGATGCCGCCCGCCGGCTGGTGATGTCCCACCTGCGTCTGGTGGTGTCCATCGCCCGCCAGTACCTGGGCTACGGCCTGCCGCATGCGGATCTGATCCAGGAAGGCAACATCGGCCTGATGAAGGCCGTGAAGCGCTTCGACCCGGATCAGGGCGTGCGTCTGGTGTCGTACGCGATGCACTGGATCAAGGCCGAAATCCACGAATACGTGCTGAAGAACTGGCGCATGGTCAAGGTGGCGACCACCAAGGCCCAGCGCAAGCTGTTCTTCAACCTGCGCAGCCACAAGACCGGCGCACACACGTTCACGCCCGAGCAGGTGGAAGCCGTGGCGCGCGAACTGAACGTGAAGCCCGAAGAAGTGATGGAGATGGAGACCCGCCTGTCGGGCGGCGACCTGGCGCTGGAAGGCCAGATCGACGACGGCGAGGAGGAATTCGCCCCCATCGCGTATCTGGCGGACAACCACAACGAGCCGACCCGCGTGCTCGAAGCCAAGCGCCAGGACCGCATGCAGGTCGAAGGGCTGGTCGAGGCGCTGGAGCGTCTGGATGCCCGCAGCCGCCGCATTATCGAGGCACGCTGGCTGGACGTGAACGACGACGGCTCGGGCGGCGCCACGCTGCATGAGCTGGCCGACGAGTTTGGCGTCTCCGCCGAGCGCATCCGCCAGATCGAGGCGGCCGCGATGAAGAAGATGAAGGGTGCGCTGGCGGCTTTCGCCTGATCCTCCGCTCCCCGCAATGCAGAAGGGCCGGTCTTGCGACCGGCCCTTTTTTTGTCTTGCCTTCGCCTTACGACAGCAGCTGCTTCAAATCATGCGCGATCGGGTCCGGCCCCTGGCCGTGGCGCAGGAACAGGCGCAGCTGGCCGTTGGTATCGAACACATAGCTKCCGGCCGAGTGATCCACGGTGTAGTTGTTCGGCGAGGTGCCCGGCACCTTGGCGTAGAAGACCTTGAAGTCCTTGGTCACCTTCTTCAGCGCCGCCTCGTCGGCCGGGCGCAGGCCCAGGAAGCGGGCGTCGAAGGCGGGCACGTACTGGCCCAGCAGCGCACCCGTGTCGCGTTCCGGGTCCACGGTCACGAACAGCACCTGGACCTTGTCGGCGTCCGGGCCGAGCTTGTCCATCACCGCCTTCAGCTCGGCCATCGTGGTCGGGCAGACGTCCGGGCAGTGCGTGTAGCCGAAGAACATCACCACGGCCTTGCCCTTGAAGTCAGCCAGCGTGCGGGTCTTGCCGCTCGGATCCAGCAGCGAGAAGTCCTTGCCGAACTCGGTGGCGCCCGAGATATCCACGTTCTTGAACGAGGGCTTGGGCTGCCCGCAGGCGGCCAGCAGAGCCGTGCAGAGTGCCAGCAGGCAGAGGCGGCGGAACTGGGCAAGGAGGGACGGAGAGCCGGGGAGAGTCATCGGGATACGCGGTGGTCGGGAGAGGTGCCCGGAAGTATCGCCGATCACATCGGCGCTGGCCTCCGGGCGCGGCAAGATGCCGCAGGCGGGCCATCAGACCTGCGGCACGAACTTGAAGTAGTGATCCACCAGCAACGCCGCGAACAGCAGCGAGAGGTACAGGATCGAATAGCGGAAGGTGCGTTGCGCTAGCGCGTCCGAGTAGTTGCGGAACAGCTTCCAGGCGTAGCCGAGGAACACCAGCCCCAGGCCCAGCGCGGCGGCGAGGTAGATATAGCCGCTCATGCCGTAGACGAACGGCAGCAGCGTGGCGGCGATCATCACCAGGGTGTACAGCAAAATGTGGAGCAGCGTGTACTTTTCGCCATGGGTGATCGGCAGCATCGGCAGGCCGGACTTGGCGTAGTCGGCGCGGCGATACAGGGCCAGCGCCCAGAAGTGCGGCGGGGTCCAGGTGAAGATGATCAGCACCAGGAACCACGCCTCGGCCGGCACCGTGCCGGCCACGGCGGCCCAGCCCAGCGCAGGCGGCATGGCGCCCGACAGCCCGCCGATGACGATGTTCTGCGGCGTGGCCGGCTTGAGCAGGATCGTGTAGACCACGGCGTAGCCGAGGAAGGTGGCGAAGGTCAGCCACATCGTCAGGTCATTGGCGAACACGTGCAGCAGCCACATGCCGGCGCCGCCGAGGATGGCCGAGAACACCAGCGTCTGCGCGCTGGAGATCTCACCGGTGGCGGAAGGCCGCCACGCGGTGCGGCGCATCAGCGCATCGACTTTCTGCTCGACCAGGCAGTTGATGGCGAACGCGGCACCGGCCAGCAGCCAGATGCCAGCGGCACCGCCGAGCAGCACCGACCAGGGCACCATGCCGGGCGTCGACAGGAACATGCCGATGACGGCACAGAACACGGCCAGTTGCGTGACGCGCGGCTTGGTCAGCGCGGCATATTGGCGAGCCAGGTGCCGAATTCGGCCCACGGAGGAATGAGGTTGGGTAGCGGAGACCACGGGGGGCATCTTGTCCTTCATGTGGCGCGCGCGGCTGAGGCGGATTGAGCAGCGGCGCCGGCATAACGTGTCGCGAGGGTCGCGAGGCCGATATTGTAGTGGAGACGGAGCAACAGCATCAGCAACAGGGCCGCGCCGCCGTTGTGCGCCACCGCCGCGCCGAGCGGCCAGTCGAACACGATATTGGACATGCCGGTGGCCAGTTGCAGCGCCAGCACGGCCAGCAGCCATGTGGCGTGGCGCGTCAGGCCCTCCATCCGGCGCGCGCGCAGGCCGAACCAGGCCAGGAAGCCGAGCACCACGAAGGCAAAGCCGCGATGCACCCAGTGGATGGCCACCAGCGCCGCGTGCGGGATGTAATCGCCATCGGCCGTCATGCCGAGCTGGCGCCAGAGCGTGAAGCCGTGGCGGAAGTCCATCTCGGGCACCAGCTGGCCGTTGCAGAGCGGGAAATCGGTGCAGGCCAGCACCGCGTAGTTGGTGCTGACCCAGCCGCCGAGGAAGATCTGGATCACCAGCAAGCCCAGCGCCACCCACGCCGCCCAGCGCAGCGAGGCCGCCTGCGGCGCCACCGGGTGCGGCGGGTCATTGCGGGAGCCGAGCACGATCAGCGACGACAGCAGCGCCATCGCCAGCAGCAGGTGGGTCACCACGATGATCGGCTGGAGCTTCATCGTCACGGTGAGCGCGCCGAACAAGCCCTGCACGCAGACCAGCACGAACACCCCCGTGGCGAACCACGGCGACTGCTTCAGCTCGCGCCGCTTGACCCACGCCAGCACCATCAACGAGATGATCAGCACACCCACCGCCATGGCGAAATAGCGATGGATCATCTCGATCCACGCCTTGGCCAGCGTGACCGGGCCGCTCGGCAGCGCGGTCTCGGCGGCGCGGATCGGCTCCATGGCCGCGTGCGGGTTCGAGTGGCCGTAGCAGCCGGGCCAGTCCGGGCAGCCGAGGCCGGAATCGGTCAGTCGGGTGAAGCTGCCGAACATGATCAGGTCCAGCGTGAGGAAGGCGGTGACCCAGACCAGCTTGCGATACTTGTCGCGGCTGCCCCGCACCAGCACGTACGAGAGCGGCAGCAGGGCAATCAGGATGCCAATGATKGCGAGTTGGAGCAGCATCGCAAATCAGCCAATTCGGGAAAATTTGAGCAGCTTCTTCAGGTCGCTGCTGATCTGTTTCGGGTCGGGTTCCTTCGGCCAGCGCAGCATCAGGTTGCCGAGCGGGTCGATCAGGTACACGGTGTCTTCAGCCCTGGCGCCCGGTTCGGCCGGCAGCCACTGGCGCAGCGCGGCGCCGTCCATGCGCAGGAAGCGCACGCCCGCATAGGGTTCGTTGTAGGCGCTGGACAGCCGTTCGTCCACGGTGCCCGTATCGGAAATCAGCCAGACCGGGGTAATGCGCTCGCGGTCCTGGCCCTGCCCCGCGCGGATCTGGCGCATCGTGAACAGCCGCTTGGCACACGCTTCGTCGCAGGCGGACGCGGCGGTCATCACCATCAGCCACTTGCCCCGGAAGGACGACAGCGGCACGGCCTCGCCGCGCTCGTCGGTCACGTTGAGCGGCGGCATCGGGCGCAGCGGGTCGACCAGCGTGCCGTAGTTGGTGCTGGCGCCGCTCGGCTTGACCACGTAATAGGTGAAATACGAGAAGATGACCGGCGACGCGCAGACCAGCAGCAGCATCAGCATCTGCAGGCGGCCACGGCGCGTGCGCGCATCGATGCGGGAGTCCGGCGTGGCCGTGGGGTCTTGCGATGGCATGGAGTTCGTCTGTACGTTCATCGTTCGGTTATCGGTTCGGCAGGGCGGTGTCCCGGCGCGCACGGCGCCAGCCCAGCACGGCCACCAGCACCACGGTCAGCGCGGCCAGGCCGAACCACTGGGCGGCGTAGCCATAGTGGCGGTCCGCGCCGAGGTCGGCGGCCGCCCAGTCGCGCGCGAGGCCATCGCCGGTATCGGTGGCCTGCTGCATCACCAACGGCAGTAGCGGCGCCCCGGTTTCCCGGGCGAACGCCGCCAAGTCTACATTCTGGCGGATCTTCTGCCCTGCTTCGGCCGACGCGTCTTGCCCGAGGCCGTAGACGCGCGGCGCCGTGGCCACCGCCGTGCCGTCCAGCGTGACGTCGCCATCGGGCGTGGGGAACGGGGCGATCCGCGTGCGGTCCTGGGCGTCGCGCGGCAGCCATCCGCGCAGCACCAGCACGCTGGCGCCGCCATCGGCCAGCTTCAGCGGCGTCAGCACCAGGAAGCCGGCGCGGCCGTCCGAGCCGTTGCCGTGCGGGCGGTTGTCCAGCAACACGGTGCGGGCGGCGTCGAAGCGGCCCCGGGCGCGTACGCGGCGGTCGACCACCTGCGTGGCGTCGATGCGGGCCGTGTTCAGGTCCACCGGCGCCTGCGCCGCCAGCGCGGCCAGCCGCGCGGCGCGGTCCACCTTCTCGTGGGCCCGGCGCAATTGCCAGTTGCCGAGCGCGCACGTCACGACGACCACGGTCAGTGCCGCCACCAGCGGCACCGCCCCCGGCGAGCGCCACAGGCTCCCCCGATTGCGGGTCGTCACGAATGGCCTCGCGAGGCCACGGTGCCATAATGGCCACTTTCGTGACCCGCGGCCTCCCTTCGCTCCAGCATGCGCTTCGTCATCATCGTCGCCTTCATTCTGATCATCGGCAGCCTGGCCTCCGCGCTGTTCTTCATGATGCGCGACCGTGGCCGCACCCCCAACATGATGCGCTCGTTGATGCTGCGCGTCGGCTTCTCGGTGGCGCTGTTCCTGTTCATCCTGTTCGCCAACTGGATGGGATGGATCCACAGCACCGGCATCCATATGTCGCCTTGAGCGGCTGCCAGTCCCCAAAACAAAAAGCGCCGCGCGAGGATCGTCCTCCGCGGCGCTTCGTCTTGTACCGCAGGACCGCCGCAGCGGCCCGTTCCTGTCTTTACAGCCAGTACACCACCACGTAGAGGCCGAGCCAGACCACGTCAACGAAGTGCCAATACCAGGCGGCGCCTTCGAACGCGAAGTGGTGCTGCGGCGTGAAGTGTCCGCGCAGCACGCGGCCCAGCACCACCGCCAGCATGATCGCGCCCATCGTCACGTGGAAGCCGTGGAAGCCGGTCAGCAGGAAGAACGTCGAACCATAGACCCCGGAGGTCAGCTTCAGGTTCAGTTCCGAGTAGGCGTGCATGTACTCGTAGACCTGCAGGCACATGAAGAGCGCGCCGAGCAGGATGGTCAGCACCAGGCCCTGGATCAGCTGGCTGCGCTTGCCGGCCAGCAGCGCGTGGTGCGCCCAGGTCAGCGTGACGCCGGAGGTCAGCAGCAGCGCCGTGTTGATCGTGGGGATCGGCCACGGACCCATGGTCTGGAAGCTCTCCACCGTGCCCGCCGGGCCGAGGTTGGGCCACACGGCCGCGAAGTCCGGCCAGATGATCTTGTTGTTCAGGTCGCCCAGCCACGGCATGGCGATGGTGCGGGCGTAGAACAACGCGCCGAAGAAGGCCGCGAAGAACATCACCTCGGAGAAGATGAACCAGCCCATCGACCAGCGGAACGAGACGTCGATGTTCTTGCCGTACAGGCCGCCTTCCGACTCGCGGATGGCGTCGCCGAACCAGCTCTTGAGCACGAACAGGAACCACAGCAGGCCGAAGCCGCACAGGAACGGGGCCCACGACTGGCCGTTGACCCAACCCGCGGCGCCGGCGCCGGTCATCAGCAGGCCGAAGGCCGCCGTGATGGGGTGGCGCGACGGGCCCGGTACGAAGTAGTACGGAGCATTTGCGCGATTCGCACTCATTCTTCTATCTCCAGCTCAGTGTCTCTGATTCGTTGTAGTTCCGCACCGCCGGCCGACCTCCCTGCCGGTGGTGTGCTCGTACTTCTCTTATTTTTTCGGGKACAGCTTCATCCCACCACGGTCTTCACGATGCCGATCAAAATCGCCACGAACAGCGCCGCGGCAATCAGGCCGGCGATGATCACGTGCACCGGGTTCAGCCGCGCCATGTCGGTCTCGTGCTCCGACCCCTTGCGCAGGCCGATGAACGACCACAGCACCGCGCGCACCGTCTGCGCGAACGACGCCTTGCGCTGAAGCGGATCCTGCGGCTCTGGCGTCACACCCATCTCAGCTTCCCTGCCCCGCCGGCGCCGCCGTCTGCGCCACCGGCGTGCCGATCTCGAAGAAGGTGTACGACAGCGTGATCGTCTTCACATCCTTGGGCAGGTTCGGATCGATCACGAACACCACCGGCATCTCGCGCGCCTCGCTGGCCTTGAGCGTCTGCTGCTTGAAGCAGAAGCACTCCACCTTCTTGAAGTACTCGGTGGCCTGCTTGGGCGCGTAGCTCGGGATGGCCTGCGCGGAAATATCGCGCGACTGCCCGTTGGCCACTTCGTAGACGATGGTCGTCAGCTCGCCCGGATGCACTTCCATCGAGGACTTCACCGGGCGGAACGCGAACGGCCCGCGCGCGTTGGAGTCGAACTCCACCGTGATCGTGCGGCTCTTGTCCACCTGGGTGTTCTTCTTCAGCGATCCGCCGTACAGATCGCGCGTGGTCACCACGTTGATGCCGGTGACCTCGCAGATCTTCTTGTACAGCGGCACCAGCGCATAGCCGAAGCTGAACATCAGGCCCACCACCACCAGCAGCCGCAGCAGCATGCCGCGGTTGAAGCGTCGCTCGATTGCCCGGTCTTCCGCCTTCTGCTGCGCGTCCACGTCTATCTCCGCTCAACCGCCAAGGAACACCATCTTGGCGAAGAATCCCAGGAAGAACACCACCACGATGGACAGCAGGATCAGGCCCAGCCGCCGGTTGGCGGCTCGTTGGGTGGCCTGGCGGCCCTGGCTGTCCGTGCGCGACGGGGTTTCCGGCTTCATGGCGTCAATCACTCAGCGCACCTGTGGCGGCTCTTCGAAGGTGTGGAACGGCGCCGGCGACGGCACGGTCCATTCCAGGCCCTCGGCGCCATCCCACGGCTTGTCGCCGGCAGCCTGGCCGCCCCGGTAGGACGGCAGCACCACGAAGAAGAAGAAATACACCTGCATCAGGCCGAAGCCCAGCGCGCCGATCGACGCAACCGCGTTGAAGTCCGTGAACTGGACCGCGTAGTCCGCGTAGCGACGCGGCATGCCGGCCAGGCCCAGGAAGTGCATCGGGAAGAAGGTCACGTTGAAGAAGATCAGCGAGCCCCAGAAGTGGATCTGGCMGCGCGTCTMGTTGTACATGAACCCGCTCCACTTCGGCCCCCAGTAGTAGAAGCCGGCGAACAGCGCGAACAGCGAACCGGCCACCAGCACATAGTGGAAGTGCGCCACGATGAAGTAGGTGTCCTGAATCTGGATGTCGATCGGGGCCACGGCCGGGATCAGGCCGGTGAAGCCGCCGATCGTGAACACGAAGATGAAGCCGATGGCGAACAGCATCGGCGTCTCGAAGGTCATCGAGCCGCGCCACATCGTGGCGATCCAGTTGAAGATCTTCACGGCCGTCGGCACCGCGATCAGCATCGTCGCGTACATGAAGAACAGCTGTCCGGTCACCGGCATGCCGGTGGTGAACATGTGGTGCGCCCAGACGATGAACGACAGGATGGCGATGGACGCCGTGGCGTACACCATCGAGCTGTAGCCGAACAGGCGCTTGCGCGCGAACGCCGGCACCACGTGCGAGATGATCCCGAACGCGGGCAGGATCATGATGTACACCTCGGGGTGGCCGAAGAACCAGAAGATGTGCTGGTACATCACTGGGTCACCACCGCCGGCGGCCGAGAAGAAGCTCGTGCCGAAGTGGCGGTCGGTCAGCACCATGGTGATGGCGCCAGCCAGCACCGGCATCACGGCGATCAGCAAGTAGGCGGTGATCAGCCAGGTCCAGCAGAACATCGGCATCTTCATCAGCGTCATGCCGGGCGCGCGCATGTTGAGGATGGTGACGATGATGTTGATCGAGCCCATGATCGACGAGGCGCCCATGATGTGCATGGCGAAGATGGCCATGTCCATGCCGGGGCCCATCTGCACCGAGAGCGGCGCGTAGAGCGTCCAGCCGGCGGCGGTGGCGCCGCCCGGGGCGAAGAACGAGCCGGCCAGCAGCAGCGCCGCCGGGGGCATCAGCCAGAAGCTGAAGTTGTTCATCCGCGCGAAGGCCATGTCCGAGGCGCCGATCTGGAGCGGAATCATCCAGTTCGCGAAGCCGACGAACGCCGGCATGATCGCGCCGAACACCATGATCAGGCCGTGCATCGTGGTGAACTGGTTGAACAGCTCGGGGCGGAAGAACTGCAGGCCCGGCTCGAACAGCTCCAGGCGGATCAGCAGTGCCAGCACGCCGCCGGACAGCAGCATCGTGAACGAGAACAGCAGGTACAGCGTACCGATGTCCTTGTGGTTGGTGGCGAACAGCCAGCGGCGCCAGCCATGGGGGTGATCGTGCGCATGATCGTCATGGCCGTGGCCATGTCCATGATCATGGGCGTGGTCGTGCGGATGACCCAGCGTCTCCGGGGTAGCGGTACTCATCGCGTTGACTCCTGAATTCCTGTATGCGGTGCGGCTGCGGGTCAGCCTGCGACGCGGTTGCCCGCGAGGCTGGCCTGCTTGTCGGKGGAGGTGGCCGGGGCCGGATCGGCCTTGGCCTTCGGCGCCGCCTCGGCGGTACCCGCCGTCGGTGCGCCACCGCCTTCGGGGAACTTGCCCGCGCGGGCGTTCACGAAGTCGGCCGGCTGGATTACCTCGCCAGTCCGGTTGCCCCACGCATTCCGGGTGTAGGTCATGGCCGCGGCCAGTTCCGTGTCGGACAGCTGCTTCCAGGACGGCATGCCGCCGCGTCCTTCCAGCAGGATGTGCATCTGGCCGGCCTTCGGACCGTTCACTACCTTGGAGCCGTCCAGCGCCGGGAACGCGCCGGCGCCCTTGCCGTTCGGCTGGTGGCAGACCGCGCAGTTCGACGCGTAGACCTTCTCCCCACGCACCTTCATCTCATCGAGCGTCCAGGTCTTGTTGGGATCGTCCGCCGCTGCGGCCAGCGCCTTCTTCTTCTCGTCGACCCACTTGGTGTAGTCGGCGTCCGAGACCACGCGCACGACGATCGGCATGAACGCGTGTTCCTTGCCGCACAGCTCGGCGCACTGGCCACGGTAGACGCCGATCTTCTCGGCGCGGAACCAGGTGTCGCGCACGAAGCCGGGAATCGCATCCTGCTTCACGCCGAAGGCCGGGATCATCCACGCGTGGATCACGTCGTTGGCCGTCGTGACGATGCGGATCTTCTTGTTGACCGGCACCACCAGCTCGTTGTCCACCTCCATCAGGTAGGTGTTCGACTTCGGCTGCTCGTTGTTGATCTGCTCGCGCGGCGTGGTCAGGGTGGAGACGAACGAGATGCCTTCGCCCTGGCCCTTCAGGTAGTCGTAACCCCACTTCCACTGGTAGCCGGTGGCCTTGATGGTGATGTCGGAGTTGGTGGTGTCCTTCATCGCGACCACGGTCTTGGTGGCGGGAAGCGCCATTGCGATCACGATCAGGAACGGGACGATGGTCCACACCACTTCCACGGTAATGCTTTCGTGGAACGCGGCCGACTTGGCACCACGGCTCTTGCGGTGCGTGAAGATGGAATAGAACATCACGCCGAACACGGCGATGAAAATCACCGTGCAGATGATGAGCATCATCCAGTTCAGCCAGTGAATCTGTTCGGCGATCTTTGTAACGGGTTCGGTCAGGTTCAGCTGTCGGACGGCCGGGCCGCCTGGCATATCACTGACCGCGGAGGCCGCCTGGCTGGCAAGCAGGGACGCACCTGCCAGACATGCTGCGGATGCCTTCTTCCACATTTTCATTGTTTATCTACCCAATTTACAGATTCAAATCTGTCCCCGCCGTGCCCTGCCTCCCTTCCTCTCAGAAGCAATGCAGGACTGCCGCGAGTTCCTGCGCGAACTTGCGCCGCCGTATCGGGTCCAGATGACACCCCACCCGCACGACGCGCTTGTCCGACCGCAGAACCACGAGCGCCCGGAACGATTCACCCAGTTCCACCCGCACCCATCGCGGGTTGAATACCTCACGCGTGACCCGACTGGCGCTGGCTGTCTCCACGACCAGCATACCGTCGGTCACACTCACGCGTTCATAATCCGTCGCATGGCGTGCGTACGCCAGCAGGGCAATCCCCAGCCCGAGCAGCTCGAGCCCCGCGAAAGGCAGCACGAGCCAGGCCCCATGCCACGCGGCAAGGAACACCGCGATGGCAGTGGAAATACATACGATGGAGAAGTAGAACCAGCCGACCTGGCGTGGGGAGAGCGAGCAATTCCGCTTCATCAGCCAGTCGTTGCTCGGCAAGGGGGGACGTCCGTCGTGATTACCGCCGGAGTCAACTCCTGCCGTCTGGAATGCGATACCCAAGTCTTGCATCGCCCAACCACTTTGCATCGGATGCACACCCGGGACGAATGGCGCGCCCGGGCACGTGCGGAGTGCATTCCGGGGGCGTTCTTGTGCCAGGGGACCACTGCGACAAACTGGCGCATTATATGGCGCTTCGCATACTCGAACAAGGGAGGATTTKACCGGAGGGCTTGCCTAGTTCAAGTTTTTGTGCATGGCTGCAACAGCCCCGATAGTCAACACAATCGGTGTGTGCGCAATGTTGCGCGACGGTCCGGGCGACCGTCCGCACGGTGTGTCAGCGGCGTGGCGAAGCCCGTCCGATCTTGTCGATCGGCACCACCGCGCGGCCCTGATCGTCGGTGGCCTGCCGGCCACGCGGCGCCAGCTTCCACGCATGGCCGTAGACAATCTCGAAGGTCAGCGGGATCACCCCATCGCTGTTGCGCTGGCGCTCCAGCGCGTCCAGCACGGCGCGATGCCAGCGGCGCCCGCGCAGCCCGGCCGGGCCGGGGCGCCGGAAGCCGCCGAAGGACTGCACCTCGCGCAGCAGCGTCTCGGGGGACTCGTAGGTGATGGTCAGCGTCTCCATGTCCATCACGGGCGTGGACCAGCCGCTGTGGACCAGCATGTCGCCAATGTCATGCATGTCGACGAAACGGAGCGTGTGCGCATCGAGGTCGACCTCGCCGAACGCCGTGCGCAGCTCGCGCAGCGTGTCCGGGCCGAACAGCGAGAACAGCACCAGCCCCTCGTCGGCCGTCACACGATGCCACTCGGGGAACACGCGGTGCGGCTCAGGATGCCAGTGGAGCGCGAGGTTGGACCAGAGCAGATCGAAGCTGGCGCCATCAAACGGCAGTGTGGCAAGATCGCCCTGCACCAGGTCGAACATCGGACGCTTGCCGAGCATGCGGCCGATCCACCCCGGGCGGCGCTGCGGATCGCGCTGGCCGGCTTCGTGCAGCATCGCGCCGGAAATATCGAGGCCGGCGATCTGCGCATCGGGAAACCGCGCGCGCAAACCCGCCAGGCCCTGGCCATGGCCGCAGCCGATATCGAGCGCGCGCCGTGGCGCGAGCCGGATCACCTCCATGCGCTCCTGCATGCGCCGGCCGATCTCGCCGAGCAGGAAATCCAGCTTGCCGAAGGCGGCGCTGCGGCGGTCGAAGGCAAGCCGGGTCAGCCGCGCGGGYGGCAACCAGGCATCGGGAGAATCAGCGGCATGCAAGGACACGGACAATCGGAACCAGTGGGGAGCGGTCGGACGGGACCGCGAGGATCGCAAGTATACGCGCGCGCCGCCGGGGCTGCCGGGCGCTGCCTCGCTGGGCTGCTGCCGTCCCTGCTCCCGTCCTTGCTCCCCTCCGCCTGTGCGATTTGCGGCGATGTGCAGCGCGATGTGGTCTGCGCCGCCTGCGCCGGATCGCTACTGGCGGCGCGGCCCCGCTGCCCGCGCTGTGCCAGTCCGGGCGGGAGCCATTGCCCGGCCTGCGTGCCCGACGACCCAATCGACGCCACCGTGACGCTGGCCGACTACGCCGAGCCACTCGATCGCCTGATCCTGCGGCTCAAGTTCGGCGCCGCGCTGCCCGTCGCCGGCTGGATCGCCGCGCAGCTTGCCGAAAGCCTGCGCGCCCTGCCCGATCTTCCCAATCTTCCCGATCTCATCGTCCCCGTGCCGCTTGCGCCGCAACGGCTGGCCGCGCGCGGTTTCAACCAGGCGTGGGAGATTGCCCGCCCGCTGGCCCGGCGGCTCGGCGTGCGCGCCGATGCGACCCTGCTCACCCGCCGGCGCGACACCGCCACCCAGCTCATGCTGGACCTGCCCGCCCGCCAGGCCAATCTGCGCGATGCCTTCGCACTGGCCCGCCCCATGTGCCTCGACGGCCGCCACATCGCCGTGGTCGATGATGTGATGACCACCGGCGCCACGCTGCGCGCCGCTGCCGCCGTCCTCAAGGCCCATGGCGCCCGGCGCGTCACCGCCCTGCCCGCGCTGCGCACCCCGTAAAAATGCGACGGGATGACAGCCACCCCCTGCCGCGGTAAGCTCGGGGCCGATTTTCCAGCCATCGCACCATGTTCAACGTCGTCCTCGTCGAGCCCGAAATTYCGCCGAATACCGGCAATGTGATCCGCCTGTGCGCCAACACGGGGGCGCAGCTGCACCTCGTCAAGCCGCTCGGATTTCCGCTCGAGGACGCCCGCATGCGCCGCGCGGGCCTGGACTATCACGAATTCGCGACGATGCGCGTGCACGAGAGCTGGAACGCCCTGATGGCAGCCGAGCAGCCTGATCCGGCCCGTATGTTCGCCCTGACCACGCACGGCTCCACGCCGTTCGGGCAAGTCAGTTTCCGTCCGGGGGACTGGTTCGTGTTCGGATCGGAGACCCGCGGCCTGGCGCCCGAGCGGCGCGAGTGGTTCCCGGCCACGCAGCGCATCCGGCTGCCGATGCGGCCGGACAACCGCAGCCTGAATCTCTCCAATACCGTGGCCGTGGTGGTGTTCGAGGCCTGGCGCCAGAACGGCTTCGCCGGCGGCGCCTGACAGGAGAGGAGCGCCTGACGGCCTGGGCGACGCCTAGCCCTCGGGCTGCACGCCCGCCGCGCGGATCACCTTGGCCCAGCGGGCCGTCTCGGTGGCCATGGTCTGGCGCAGCGAGGCCGGCGCGGTACCAGCCGGCACGAAATACTKGGCGCGCATCTTCTCGCGCACGTCGGCGCTGCCGATGATCGTCACGAGTTCCCGGTACAGGCGGTCGATCACCGGCKCCGGCGTCCCGGCTGGCGCCAGCACGGCCTGCCACGAGATGGCCTCGAAGCCCGGATAGCCCGATTCCGCCACGGTCGGCACCTGCGGCAGCAGCCCGGTACGCCCCGTGGAGGTCACGGCGAGCAGGCGCAGCTTGCCGGCCGTCACCATCGGCATGGCAATCGCGGGCACCATGAAACCGGCCTGCACCTGCCCACCGACGATGGCGGTGGTGATCTGCGGAAACCCCTGATACGGCACGTGCTGGAGGTCGATGCCAGCCATGGCCTTGAGCTGCTCCATGGCCAGGTGCGCCGCACTCCCGTTGCCCACCGACCCATAGTTCAGCGCGCCCGGCCGGGCCTTGGCCAGCGCGACGAAGTCGGCCAGCGTGTGCACCGGCAGCCGCGCATCGACCACCAGCACATTCGGCGAGGTGGCCACCAGCGTCACCGGCGCCAGTTGGCGCACCGGGTCATAACCAAGATGGCGGTAGAGCGCCGGCGCCGTGACAAGCGGGCCGTTGATCGTAAACAGCAGCGTATTGCCGTCCGGCACGGCCTTGGCGACCATGCCGGTGCCGATATTGCCGCCTGCACCGGGCCGGTTCTCCACCACCACCGGCTGGCCCAGCGCCACGGCCAGCTTCTCGGTGACGATCCGGGCGATCAGGTCTGGCGAGGAGCCCGCCGGGAACGGCACGATCATACGGATGGGGCGCGACGGCCACGTCTCCGCCAGCGCCGGCGCGGCGCCCAGGCACAGCGTGGAAAGCGTGGCGATCATCGCCCCGAGGGCTTGGCGGCGGCTAGGCATCTAATCTTGGGGGATTTGCGGTTATTCGTCCCGCGCGTCGCGCTGGAGCAGTTGCGCCACGGCGTCGGCAGCGGACAGGCCCTCGAACAGCACCGCGCAGACCGCGCGCGTGATCGGCATCTCCACGCCATGCCGGGCGGCCAGCGCCGCCACCGCCTGGGCGCATCGCACCCCCTCGGCCACGTGGCCGAGGTCGGCGAGCACCTGTTCGAGCGTCTTGCCGCCCGCCAATTGCTGTCCGACCTTGCGGTTGCGCGAGAGGTCGCCGGTGGCGGTCAGGATCAGGTCGCCCATCCCGGCGAGGCCCATGAAGGTCTCCACGCGGCCGCCGAGCGCCAGCCCGAACCGGGTCATCTCGGCCAGCCCGCGCGTGACCAGCGCCGCGCGCGCGTTGAGGCCCAGGCCCAGACCATCGCTGGCGCCGGTGGCAATCGCCAGCACGTTCTTGACCGCGCCGCCCACCTCCACGCCGATCAGGTCATCGCTGCCATAGATCCGCATGGCATGGTGATGGAACGCCACCTGCGCGCGGTCCGCCAGCGCATGGGACGTGCCCGCCACGGTCAGCGCGCACGGCAGCCCCTGAGCCACTTCCTTGGCGAAGCTGGGCCCGGTCAGCACGCCATATTCGATCTGGCCCGGCGTCACGCCGAGCGCATCGAGTTCCTCGCGCACCATCTGGTGCGGCATGGCGTGGGTGTCGGCCTCGAAGCCCTTGCAGAGCCAGAGCATGGCCAGCGGCGCAGGCCGTCCGGCATGGCGCGCGGCCAGCCGGCGCGTCATCTCGCGCAGGCCGGAAACCGGCGTGGCCACCACCAGGAGCCCGTCCGGGTCAGCCAGCGCATGATCCACGGCGGCATCGAAATCGGCTTCGCAGGCCAGTCGGGGGGATAACGCCACCCCGGGCAGGTAGGCCGCGTTCATGCCGGTTTGCGCGATATCGGCCAGTTGCGCGGCATCGCGGCCCCAGAGCACCACGTCGTGCACGGTGGCCGCATGGCTGGCCAGGGCAGTGCCCCAGGCCCCGGCGCCGAGGAAGGTCAGTTTCATGGCAGCCTTTTACGGAAGGGTCGCCGGAAAAATCAAACGGGGCCGAAGCCCCGTCCAGTGTGCCACCCCAGGGTGGACTTCCCTATCCCGCAAGCGGGAAAGGGACAACAACCATCAGTGACGGGCCTGGCTGCCGTCAGGCATCACGATGCCCGACTCGCCGCCCTGCTGGCCAGCTTCTTCCATGGCCTGCTGCAGGCGTTGCTCGTACAGTGCCTGGAAGTTGATTTCCGACAGGTGAATCGCCTGGAAGCCGGCGCGCGTGATCACGTCGGCCACGTTGCCGCGCAGGTACGGGTACAGGATGGTCGGGCAGGCGATGCCCAGCAGCGGGTCCAGCTGCTCCACCGGCACGTTGCGGATGTCGAAGATGCCGGCCTGATGGGCTTCCACCAGGAACGCTACCTTGTCCTGCACCTTGGTGGTCACCGTGCCGGTCACCACGACTTCGAAAATGCCTTCCTGCAGTTGCGCGGCGGCCACGTTGACCTGCACTTCCACGGCCGGCGCTTCCGACTCGAGGAAGATGGCCGGCGAGTTCGGCTGCTCCAGCGACATGTCCTTCAGGTACACGCGCTGGATGTTGAAGAAGGGCTGATCGTCCTGCTGGGTGGCTTGTTGCTCGTCGCTCATGAAAGGCTTCCCGGTTGAATCGGTTTGGAATCGATTTTTGGTCTCTGCCGGGCGCGGGGCCCGGCTGGAAAGCGCATATGGTACATGACGCCGATGGCGATTTCACCCGCTCGCCGCCGAATCAGAATCGTCTCAGATATCCGATGGGCGGCGGGCTACCGGAGACCCGGCAGGTCAGGCGGCCAGCAGCGGCACCAGGCCGCCCTGGCGGTCCAGCGCGGAGAGGTCGTCGAAGCCACCCACATGGGTCTCGTCGATATAGATCTGTGGCACGGTGCGGCGGCCGGTGCGCGACATCATTTCCTCGCGCTTTCCCGGTTCGCGGTCGATCAGGATCTTTTCGACCGCTTCGACGCCCCGTTGCTTCAGCAGCCGTTCGGCCATCTGGCAATAGGGGCACACCACCGTGCTGTACATGACGACGCGGGCCATGCGGAATCTCCTTGTCTTCAAAATGCGGCGGCGCGGTCCGCCCCGGGCGGAACCGCGCCGCTTCGCTGCTGTAAATGGGGCTGTCGCGCTTACTTGACGACCGGCAGGCCGGCCTGTTGCCAGGCTGTCATGCCGCCTTCGAGCGCGTAGACCTCACTGTACCCGGCTTCCTTCAACGCTGCTTGGGCCTTGCCCGAGCGCTGGCCGGTCTGGCAGATCACGATGATGGGGACGGATTTGTCGCGGGCCAGGCCGCTGGCGCGCGACGGCAGGTCGGCAAGTGGCGCACTCTTCGCTTGCGGCATGTGGCCCTTGGMGAATTCGGCGGCGTCGCGGATGTCCACGACCACCGCGTTGCGCCGGTTGATCATCTGCGTGGCGGCCGCCGTATTGAGGCGCTTGCCGCCCGTACCGCTCTTGATCTGGGGCCACGCCAGCAGGCCGCCGGAGACCACGGCGATGGCGATCAGGGCCAGGTTGTTGTAATCGGCGAAGAAATTCACAATGGCATTCCGTTGGGTTGGGTCGGCGGCATTATAAAATACGCGGTTTCGCGCCCCCGTCATTATTTGCGGGCGAGCGCCGCAGGTCACTTACTACCCTGGAAGCAGCATGTACAAGCTCGTTCTMATCCGCCACGGCGAATCCACGTGGAATCTCGAAAACCGCTTCACCGGCTGGGTCGATGTCGACCTCACCGACACCGGCGCCGCCCAGGCCAAGCAGGCCGGCAAGCTGCTCAAGGAAGCGGGCTATGGCTTCGACATCGCCTACACCTCGGTCCTCAAGCGCGCCATCCGCACGCTCTGGTACGTGCAGGACGAAATGGACGAAATGTGGATTCCGGTGCGCAACGAATGGCGCCTGAACGAACGCCACTACGGCGCGCTGTCGGGCCTGAACAAGGCCGAGACTGCCGCCAAGTACGGCGACGATCAGGTGCTGGTCTGGCGCCGCAGCTACGACACCCCGCCGCCCGCGCTGCAGCCGGACGATGAACGCGCCGCGTTCAACGACCCGCGTTACGCCAACGTGCCGCGCGACCAGGTGCCGCTGACCGAGTGCCTCAAGGACACGGTGGCCCGCGTGATGCCGCTGTGGAACGAATCGATCGCTCCGGACATCCAATCGGGCAAGCGCGTGGTGATTGCCGCCCATGGCAACAGCATCCGCGCGCTGGTGAAGTACCTCGATCAGATTTCGGATGACGACATCGTCGGCCTCAACATTCCCAATGGCATCCCGCTCGTCTATGAACTGGACGCCAACCTGCGCCCGCTGCGCCATTACTACCTGGGCGACCAGGAAGCCCTGGCTGCCTCGCTGGCGGCCGTGGCCAACCAGGGCAAGGCCCGCTGACGACAGGCCGCAACCCGCGCCCGCCCCGGTCTGGACCGGGTAGGCGCGGGCAGCTTGCCCGCGGCCATGTGTGACCGCGCCCACCCGGCGCGCAAGCCCCCGCAGGCCTTTTTCTGCGCACCCTCTTATACTGTCGGACAAATCCGGCGCCGCCGGCCTTAAGGCCGGGCACCCGGATCGCCCCCTAGCCAATCCTCATACTGTTCAGGCTGCCCCACATGCGTAAGACGCTCAAGAACATTAGCCTAGTCTCGGTCGGCGTCGTTGCCGGCGTGCTCGCGACGCTGCAGATCTCGGCGACGGCCCAGAACTCGTCCGGGCCCCTGCCGCTCGACCAGCTCCGGCTGATGTCCGACATCTTCGGCCAGATCAAGCGTGAGTACGTGGAGCCGGTGGATGACAAGAAGCTGCTGACCGAAGCCATCAAGGGCATGGTCGCCAGCCTCGACCCACACTCGGCCTACCTGGACGAGAAGGACTTCAAGGAACTGCAGGAAGGCACGCGCGGCCGCTTCGCCGGCCTGGGCATCGAGATCTCGCAGGAAGAAGGCCTGGTCAAGGTCATCAACCCGATCGAGGACACCCCCGCCTTCCGCGCCGGCATCCAGCCGGGCGACCTGATCACCCGCATCGACGACAAGCCCGTGCGCGGCCTCCCGCTGGAGCAGGCGGTCAAGCGCATGCGCGGCGAGCCCGGCACCAAGGTCACGCTGACGATCTACCGCAAGAGCGAGGAACGCACGTTCCCGGTCTCGATCACGCGCGCGGAGATCCGCGTGCAGTCGGTCAAGACCAAGATGCTGGACAACAACACCATCGGCTGGATCCGCCTGACGAGCTTCCAGGAGCGCACGGTGTCCGACCTGGGCCGCCGCCTGCGCGAGATGGCCGAGAAGAACCCGGGCCTCAAGGGCGTGATCCTGGACCTGCGCAACAACGGCGGCGGCGTGCTGCAGGGCGCGGTCGGCGTGGCCGCGGCGTTCCTGCCCGACGATGCCACCGTGGTCTCCACCAACGGCCAGGTGCCGGACGCCAAGCGCGTCTACAAGGCTACCTTCAACAACTACCGCCTCTCGTCGCTCGAGGACGATCCACTCAAGGACCTGCCGCCGCTGTTCAAGAAGATTCCGATGATCGTGCTGACGAACGCCTACTCGGCCTCGGCATCGGAAATCGTGGCCGGCGCGCTCCAGGATCACCATCGCGCCACGCTGATGGGCAAGACCACGTTCGGCAAGGGTTCGGTGCAGACCGTGCGGCCGCTGACCAATGACACCGGCATCAAGCTGACCATCGCGTACTACTACACGCCGACGGGCAAGTCGATCCAGGCCAAGGGCATCCGCCCGGACATCCCGGTCGACCAGAACCCCGAGGGCGATCCGGACGACGCGCTGATCACGCGCGAAATCGACACCGAACGCCACCTGCACAACAAGCAGGAKTCGGAAGAGCCGGAAATGAATGCGCGCGAGCAGCGCCGGGTGGACGAACTGCGCCGCCTCGAGGAAGAAAACGCCAAGAAGACGCCGGAAGAGCGCGAGAAGGATCGCCGCAAGAAGCCGGTGGAATTCGGCACGGCCGACGACTTCATGCTCCAGCAGGCTATCGCGCAGCTCAACGGCAAGCCGGTGCAGCGTTCGAAGTCGCGGCTCGAGGCCTCGCAGGCCGCTGGCAAGCCGGACACCGATGCGGACAAGGGCAAGGCCAAGCCGGCCGCCGACAAGGCCCCGGCGAAGCCCGCCTCCAAGCCGGCAGCGAAGCCAGCCAGCCAGCCGCCCGCCAGCGCGCCGATGGGCGACCCGCTGGGCACGCCGACCGGCAAGAATCGCTGACGCGTTACATCTGGTAAGTCCGACGACGGCCCGCGGTGTTCACCGACGGGCCGTTGTTGTTTCCAGCGCATKACATCGCACGACCGCACCCCTCGCACCATGAACGACGACCAACTGCTGCGCTACTCGCGCCATATCCTGCTGGACGAACTCGGCATCGAGGGCCAGGAACGGCTGCTGGCGGGCCATGCGCTGGTGATCGGCGCGGGCGGGCTCGGGGCGGCCGCGCTGCCCTACCTGGCCTCGGCCGGCGTGGGGCGCATCACCATCGTCGACGATGACGACGTGGACCTGACCAACCTCCAGCGCCAGATCCTTCACACCACGGCCAACGTGGGCCGGCCCAAGGTGGAGTCGGCGCGGGAAGGGCTGCTGCGGATCAATCCTGATGTCGATGTGCGGCTCGTGGCCCAGCGCGTGGGCGATGCCGAGCTGGATGCGCTGGTGGCTGCTGCCGATGTCGTGCTCGATTGTTGTGACAATTTCGCCACACGGCACGCGGTGAACCGCGCCTGCCTCGCCCATCGCAAGCCGCTGGTGTCGGGTGCCGCGCTGCGCTTCGACGGCCAGGTCAGCGTGTTCGACCTGCGCGATGCCGATGCCCCGTGCTACGGCTGCCTGTTCCCGCCCTCGGAACCCGCCCCCGAAGCCGCCTGCGCGACGATGGGCGTGTTCGCCCCGCTGGTCGGCATGGTCGGCACAGTGCAGGCGGCGGAGGCGCTCAAGCTGCTGACGGGCGTCGGCCAGACGCTGGCCGGCCGGCTGCTGATGGTCAATGCAATGTCGATGGAGTGGACCACGATGCGGCTGGCGCGCACGCCGGCCTGCGAGGTCTGCGGCGGGCACCACTAACGAAAGCGCTAGCGGGCCATCGACCCGGCGATCCCGGCGGTGGAGCCCCCTCCCCGCCGGTTCGCCTGATTGGCGCGATGTGCTGCCGGAAATGCTGGATGAAGAAAAGAATCCGAATGAGAACGGTTAATAACCCGTCCCGCACGGATGCGCGATGCCGCCAGGCACCGCGCGGTGGGCCGGCGGCTTACTGCTCGCCCGGCTCCATCTGCGACTGCAGATAGTTCTGCAGGCCAACCTTGTCGATCAGGTCGAGCTGCGTCTCCAGGTATTCGATGTGTTCCTCGGTGTCCGTGAGGATGTCCACGAGGATCTCGCGGCTCACGTAATCGCCCACCGACTCGCAGTACGCAACGCCTTCCTTGACGGTGGCGTGCGCGGTCTGCTCGAGCTTCAGGTCGCACTTGAGCATTTCGGGCGTGTCTTCGCCGAGCAGCAGCTTGTGCAGGTCCTGGAGGTTCGGCAGGCCGTCAAGCATCAGGATGCGGTCGATCAGGCGGTCGGCGTGCTTCATTTCGCCGATCGATTCCTTGTACTCGACATCACCGAGCTTCTTCAGGCCCCAGTGCCGATACATGCGGGCGTGGAGGAAATACTGGTTGATCGCGGTCAGCTCGTTCTTGAGCTGGGCGTTCAAATGCTGGATGACCTTCTTGTCACCTTTCATAGGGGGGCTCCTGTCATGACAACTGGACCCGCGCAAAAGCACGAAGGGGCGCCAAGTGGCGCCCCATTGCAGTCGGAACCGCGGTAAAGCCTGAATCGATCAGGCCACCAGCGCGGTACGCTGATCGTTCGCGACTGCCGGGTCACGAGCGTCCATTATCGCACGTGACGTAGTCGTGGAACAGGAAGAAATCTCGACGACCTGAATGGTCGATAGCGAGGAGGCACGCATCGTCTGCACGGCGGCCACGCCTTCGCACAGCACTTGCTTCGCGCAGTCGCGGCAACGGCCGCAGCAGGTGCCCACGCCGAGGGTCTCGGCGAGTTCGTCCATGGTCGAGACGCCAAGGTGAACGGCGCCATGAATCTCGTGGTCGGTAACCTGGTTGCAGATGCAAACGTACACAAATACCTCCTGGGGGCGGTGTCGGCACCGGCATGCCGAACAGCGATGGAGGCCAGAATATCAGAGAAGCAGAATGATAACAATTCCCATTAATCGCTTTGGGGGTATGGCGTCACACAGGCGATAAGCATGGACTTTCGGGGTCACTTTTCAGACAGGAAAGTGACCCCGGCTTCGCCAACATTGCAGACAGAAACCCTAAGAATCAGAGGGTGTATGAGACTTGGGAGGATGTGCCTCAGGGCGCGATCTGCTTCAGCGCCGCCGCCAGTTCCTCGGGCTCGTAGCAGTTAAGCACGCGGTCCACCAGCGGCCCCAGGCTCTCGCAGTCAGCATGGATCACTTCCTGCTTCACGCGCAGCAACTGCGCCGGGTGCATGGAGAACTCGCGCAGGCCCATGCCCAGCAGGAGCCGCGTCATGGCCGGGTCCCCCGCCATCTCGCCGCACACGGCCACGGGCACGCCGGCCCGGTTGGCTTCCTKGATGGTGCGGGCAATCAGTTGCAGCACKGCCGGGTGGAGCGGGTCATAGAGGTGGGCCACGGCGTTGTCGGCGCGGTCGATGGCCAGCGTGTACTGGATCAGGTCGTTCGTGCCGATCGACAGGAAGTCCATCCGCTTGAGAAACAGCGGCAACAGCAGGACGGCAGCCGGGATCTCGATCATCGCCCCGACCTTCATGCTCGGGTCGTATGGCTGGCCGCGCTCGTCGAGTTGGCGCCGCGCCTGGGCGATCAGGTCCAGCGTCTGGTCGATCTCGCTCGCGTGGGCCAGCATCGGAATCAGCAGCCGCACCGGGCCGAACGCCGAGGCGCGCAGCAGCGCGCGGAGCTGGGTCAGGAACATCCCCGGCTCGGACAGCGACCAGCGAATCGCGCGCAGCCCGAGCGCCGGGTTCAGTGCGGTCTCGAAGTCGTCGCCACGCAGGTCCAGCGGCTTGTCGGCGCCGACGTCGATGGTGCGGATGGTCACGGGGAGGCCGTGCATCGCCTCCACCGCGCGACGGTAGGCGGCAAACTGCTCCTCCTCGTCGGGCATGGCGTCGCGCCGGTTCATGAACAGGAATTCGGAGCGGAACAGCCCCACGCCKACTGCGCCGGCGGCCAGCGCGGCGGTGGCGTCCTCGGCCAGTTCGATATTGGCCAGCAACTCGATCTCGAGCCCGTCCAGCGTCACGGACGGCGTGTGGCGCAGCCGTTGCAGGCGCTTCTTCTCCAGCGCGCGCTCGCTCTGGCGGTGGCGGTATTCCTCGAGGATGATTGCCGACGGATCGACGATGACCAGCCCCGCGTCGCCATCGATGATGATCCAGTCGTCCTGGCGGATCAGCTCGCTGGCGCTTTTCACGCCCACGGCGGCCGGGATGTCCAGGCTGCGCGCGACGATGGCCGTGTGCGAGGTGCGCCCGCCCAGGTCGGTCACGAAGCCATGGAACACGGTCTGGCGGAACTGGAGCATGTCCGCCGGGCCGATATCGTGCGCCACGACGATCACGCCCGGCGCGGGCTCGCCGTCCGGGGCCAGGGCCGGCACGGGCGCCGGGGCCAGCACCGGCGCGCCGGCCAGCACCTTCAGGATCCGCTCCACCACCTGCTGGATGTCGGCCTTGCGCTCACGCAGGTACTCGTCCTCGATCTCGTCAAACTGACGCATCAGTTCCTCGAGGCGGGTGGTGAGCGCCCACTCGGCGTTGTAGCGCCGCTGGCGGATCAGGGCCTCGGGCTCGCGCGAGAGCGCCTCGTCGTCGAGGATCATCGCGTGCACGTCCAGGAACGCGCCCATTTCCTCGGGCGCGTCGCGCGGCAGGTCACGCTTGAGCGTCACCAGTTCCGCGCGCACGGCGGCGCGCGCCGAACGTAATCGCTCCACCTCCGCATCGAGCCGGTCTTCATCGACCAGATAGTGCGAAACGTCGAGCGCAGCCGGTGCGAGGATGTGGGCCCGCCCGATGGCGACCCCACGCGAAACCGGAATGCCGTGCAAGGCAAAAGGCATGAACCGCTCCGTCAGGAACGTTTAGGAATTCGGTATTGTGCGTCGATACTCACTCGCCCTCGCCGAACCGGTTGGCGATCAGCGCCAGCAGCGCGTCCATCGCCTCGTTCTCGTCGGGGCCATCGGTCTCGATCGTGACCGTCGAACCAATGCCCGCCGCAAGCATCATGACGCCCATGATGCTTTTGGCATCGACCTGGCGACCGTTGCGGGACATTTTGACCTGGCTGGCGAAACTCCCCGCCAGTTGCGTCAGTTTGGCGGAGGCGCGGGCATGGAGCCCGAGCTTATTGATGATGGTTGTGTCCCTCAGCAGCATATTTGTCGGGATGATTGGCGGTTTGGTTCTGGACAGTGGTGTTGCCGACCTGCAGCACGCCCTGCGCGCCGCCGGCCAGCGCCTTGGTGGCAAGCTGGTCGAGCACCTCGGTGCGGTAGCAGATCGCGCGCACGAGCATGGGAAGATTGACGCCGGCAAGCACCTTGACCTTGCCGGGATCGGCCAGGCGCGCGGCGATATTGGCCGGCGTGGCCCCGAAAATATCGGTGAGCACCAGGGCGCCGTTGACCTCGGAGACCGCGGCCAGGCGGCGCCGGGCTTCGGCGAGCACCACGGCAGGGTCGGCGTCGGGAAGGACGTCGATGGCCTCCACGCGCGGCGGTTGGCCGCAATAGACGTGGGCAGCGCAATCCCGCAGCGCCGAAGCCAGCGGCGCGTGCGCGATGATCAGAATTCCGGCCATGATGTGAATCCGTTGGACTGCCCGAATTGTAGCAGGCGGCCTCGCGGCCAAATCCCGCGATACCGCCCGGCGTCCCCGGAGTGTGGTGCCTTAGCGTCGCCCGGTTGTCTTAT
Source organism: Cupriavidus sp. 05T42 (assembly GCF_056396345.1). Classification (NCBI taxonomy): domain Bacteria; kingdom Pseudomonadati; phylum Pseudomonadota; class Betaproteobacteria; order Burkholderiales; family Burkholderiaceae; genus Cupriavidus; species Cupriavidus sp. 05T42. Next base: position 4,049 of record NZ_JBFTLH010000008.1, on the reverse strand, counting down.
TTGTTGTTGACGGCAGCTTCCAGCGCATCGACAAACATCGCGGCCACGTTGAAGCCGGTCTGCTGCGTGATTTCCTGGAAACAGGTCGGGCTCGTCACATTGACTTCAGTCAGGCAGTCGCCGATCACGTCGAGGCCCACCAGCAGCAGGCCCTGCTTGAACAGGCCCGGCGCCAGCGTCTCGGCGATCTCGCGGTCGCGCGCGCTCAGTTCCTGGGCGCGCCCCAGCCCGCCGGCCGCCAGGTTGCCCCGGATCTCGGTACCCTGCGGAATCCGCGCCAGCGAGTACGGCACCGCCTTGCCGCCGATCAGCAGGATGCGCTTGTCGCCTTCCTTGATGGCCGGGATGTAGCGCTGGATCATCAGCGTGCGGGCGCCGTTGTCGCCCAGCGTCTCGACGATCGCGCCAAGATTCATCGCATCGGGCCCCACGCGGAAGATGCCCATGCCACCCATGCCGTCCAGCGGCTTGACGATGATGTCCTGGTGCTCGGCATGGAAGGCGCGGATGCGGTCCGCATCGCGCGTGACCAGCGTCGGCGTGACGAACTGCGGGTAGCGGGCGATGGCCAGCTTCTCCGAGTGGTCGCGAATCGCCTGCGGCTTGTTGAAGATGCGGGCACCCTGCGCCTCGGCCAGCTCCAAAAGCCACGTACTAGTCACATACTCCATGTCGAACGGCGGATCCTTGCGCATCAGCACCGCGTCGAACGTGGCCAGCGGGGTCAGCACCGGCTCGCCGAGGCGGAACCAGTCGGTGGCATCGTCCGTGACGCGCAGCGGCTGCGTCACCGCCTCCACCACGTTATTGGCCAGCGACAGCCGCGACTGGAGGCAGAACGACAGCTCGTGCCCCCGCGCCGCCGCTTCCTTCATCATGGCGTAGGTGGAGTCCTTGTACGTCTTGAAGGTCTCCAGCGGGTCGGTAATGAACAGGATGCGCATGGTGGGATCTGGGTTCCTGGCTCAGATGATCGGGTTCGGATCGGTCTTCTCGAGTTCCAGCGAGGCCGCCAGCAGCGCCAGCCGCGCCACCACGCCATACATATAGAAGCGGTTCGGCACGGCCGCGCCCGGCTTGGCGTGGCTGTCCGGAATGCCGTTCGGGGCAAACGCCAGCGGCACGAAGTGCATGCCCGGCGCGTTCAGGTTCTCGTCGTTGCCGCGGCCCGTGTGGACGCGGTAGAAGCCGCCCACCACGTAGCGGTCGATCATATAGACCACCGGCTCGGCCACCGCCTCGTTCACCTTCTCGAAGGTGTGCACGCCTTCCTGGATGATGACGTCGGAGACTTCCAGCCCCTCCTTCACCACGCTCATCTTGTTGCGTTCCTTGCGGTTCAGGCCCTTGACCTCGGACGGGTCGCGCACGGTCATGATACCCATGCCATAGGTACCGGCATCGGCCTTCACCACCACGTAAGGCGTTTCCTTGATGCCGTACTCGCGGTATTTCTTGGCGATCTTCTTCAGCACGCCTTCCACGGCATCGGCCAGCTCCTCCTCGCCCACGCGCTCGTGGAAGTCCACGCCGGTGGTCCGGGCGAAGTAGGGATTGACCATCCACGGGTCGATATCGATCAGCTTGGCGAACTTCTTGGCCACCTCGTCGTAGGCGGCGAAGTGGCTGCTCTTGCGGCGCGTGGACCAGCCCGCGTGCAGCGGCGGCAGCAGATATTGTTCGTTGATGTTCTCGAGCACGGGCGGAATGCCGGCCGAGAGGTCATTGTTGAGCAGGATCGAACAGGGGTCGAAGTCCTTCAGCCCCAGCCGGCGGCCCTTGGTGCCCAGCCGCGCGAGCGGCTCCACCACCAGCGTCTGGCCGTCGGGCAGCTCGATCGGGGTGGGTTCGGTGATGTCCTCGGACAGCGACCCCAGGCGCACATTCAGGCCCGCCTGGCGCATGATCAGCGACAGCCGCGCCACGTTCTGCAGATAGAACATGTTGCGGGTGTGCCGCTCGGGGATCAGCAGCAGGTTCTTGGCGTCCGGGCAGATCTTCTCGATCGCGGCCATGGCGGCCTGGACGGCCAGCGGCAGCATTTCCGGGGCGAGGTTGTTGAACCCGCCCGGGAACAGGTTGGTATCCACCGGCGCCAGCTTGAACCCGGCATTGCGCAGGTCCACGGAACAGTAGAACGGCGGCGTATGCTCCTGCCATTCCAGCCTGAACCAGCGCTCGATGGACGGCGTCGCGTCCAGGATCTTCTTTTCGAGTTCGAGCAGCGGACCGTTCAGCGCGGTGATGAGATGCGGGACCATATCCATCCTAATTGATCGTCTTTATTGTCCGCCCCGATTGTAGAGGAACGGCCAATAGGCTGCTGACGCCCGCCGTATAACCATATGCGGCGGTCAGCATAATAATCCGGGATGTGGGGGCGGTCGGGCAAAAAAAAAGCGCGGCGTGTGCCGCGCTTTCAAATGGCCTGACAGATACGGGGAGCGTTCTGCAGGTGGAGGAAACTGCCTCACTCGCACTGTATGTGCGGCTCCCCTTAAAGACAATTGAGACTTTTTAAGATCCGATTTAAGCACTCTGCGAATACCCCGCGAGGCCTTGTCGGGGCTGGCCCTGCGCCCGTTCGGGCGGCTTTCGGGCAGAAAAAAGCCCGGCACGAGGCCGGGCGAAACTCCTGAGAGAAGATTCCCAATCAGCTCTCCAGCACAACTCTGTCGTGGATATCAGACCTCGTAGGCGGTTTCGCCGTGGGAGGTGATGTCCAGGCCTTCGCGCTCTTCCTCTTCCGGAACGCGCAGACCAATCAGCATGTCGACCAGCTTGTAGGCCACCAGGGCCACCACGCCCGACCACACGATGGTGGTCAGCACGCCTTCGAACTGGATCMAAACCTGGCCGGCGATCGAGTAATCGTCCGCCACCTTGTTGGCCACGTAGTCGTAGATGCCCGTGCCGCCCAGGCTGGGCGCGGCGAACACGCCGGTCAGCAGCGCACCCAGGATGCCGCCCACGCCGTGCACGCCGAAGACGTCCAGCGAGTCGTCCATGCCGAGCAGGCGCTTCAGGCCGGTCACACCCCACAGGCACAGCAGGCCAGCCAGCAGGCCGATCACGATGGCGCCCATCGGGCCGACGAAGCCGGCTGCCGGGGTGATCGCCACGAGGCCGGCGACGGCGCCCGAGGCACCACCCAGCATCGACGGCTTGCCCTTGCCGATCCACTCGCCGAAGGTCCACGACAACACGGCGGCGGCGGTAGCCAGCAGCGTGTTGACGAAGGCCAGGGCGGCGCCGCCGTTGGCTTCCAGGCCCGAGCCGGCGTTGAAGCCGAACCAGCCGAACCACAGCAGCGAGGCACCGACCATGGTGAAGGTCAGGCTGTGCGGACGGATCGCTTCGCGGCCGAAGCCGATGCGCTTGCCGTACATGAAGGCACCCACCAGGCCCGCGACAGCGGCGTTGATGTGCACCACGGTACCGCCGGCGTAGTCCAGCGCGCCCTTCTGGAACAGCCAGCCCGACTTGGCCGTGGCGGCCGTGCCGGCAGCGGCGTCGGTGTAGGCGTCCGGACCCGGCCAGAACCAGACCATGTGGGCCATCGGGATGTAGGCGAAGGTGAACCAGAGCACCACGAACACCAGCACGGCCGAGAACTTGGCGCGCTCGGCGAAGGCGCCGATGATCAGGCTGCAGGTGATGGCGGCGAAGGCGCACTGGAAGGCGAAGAACACCAGTTCCGGCACGACCACGCCCTTGCTGAACGTGGCGGCCACGGCGTCCACCGTCAGGCCCTTCATGAACAGCCGGTCCGTGCCGCCGAAGAACGCGTTGCCTTCGGTGAAGGCGAAGCTGTAGCCGTAGACGGCCCACAGGATCGACACCACCGAGAAGATCACCAGGCACTGCATCAGCACCGAGAGCATGTTCTTGGAGCGGACCAGGCCGCCGTAGAACAGGGCCAGGCCGGGCAGCGTCATCAGGATGACGAAGGCCGTGCAGACCAGCAGCCAGGCGGTATCGCCCTTGTTCGGCACGGGCGCGGCGGCGGGGGCAGCCTCGGCCGGCGCAGCAGCGKCGGCGGCAGGGGC